>NC_009954.1:692522-1038783 GCF_000018305.1 Caldivirga maquilingensis IC-167
AGGGATTACTTCGCCAAGTTGGATTTAAGGGTTGGTAAGGTTATTGAGGCTCAGAGGATTGAGGGTAGTAGGAAGTTGATTAAGCTTATTGTTGACTTGGGTGTCGAGAAGAGGCAGATACTGGCCGGCTTAGCGGAGTATTATAAGCCTGAGGAGTTGGTGGGTAGGTTCATTGTGGTTGTCGCCAACATGGAGCCTAGGGTTATGCTTGGTCTTGAGAGTCAAGGCATGCTACTGGCTACATGCGGTGAGAAGGGTAAGCCCCTCCTATTAACAGTACAGGATGCTGATGATTCAAGGATTGGGGAGAAAGTGTGCTAGTATGCGTATAGCCGTAGTTGGCTGTGGGGGTTTCGGTAACGTTCACCTTAATGCGCTTAGGGAGTTGAATAGAAGTGACTTGGAGGTTTACGTTTTCAGTAGGAGTAGGGAGAAGGCTGAGGAGTGTGCTAGAAGGTATTCTGCATCAGGCTACTTCACTAATTACGATGACGTGGTTAAGTCCAACGTGGATATTGTTGACTTAATAGTAAGCCATGATATGCATGCCCCAATGGCTATTAAGGCCATGGAAACAGGTAAGCATGTTATACTTGAGAAACCCATAGCAAGGACCATTGATGAGGCTAATGCAATAATTGAGGCTTCAAGGAGGCTTAAGGTTAAGTTCATGGTTGCTGAGAACTTTTACTTTGATCCAGCTGTCTGGAAGGCCGTTGAGTTGATTAAGGAGATAGGCCAAGTGCATACTATAATAATTAGGTCAACACACTACGGTAAACCTGGTGGTTGGAGGAGGGTTAAGGAATTAATGGGTGGTGGAGCATTCATTGATGGAGGAATACACTTCGTGGATACCCTACTGAACATTGGCGGTGAGTACAATCACGCCTGTGGTTTATCATACAGGACCATTAGTGGAATTGAGGGTGAGGACACTACGATAGGGCTCTTTAGGTTTAGGAATGGGGCTAGGGGTTTAATAATGTATAGTTGGGGGATGATGCATTCACTCAATGTACCATCCATTGAGGTTTACGGTGAGGGAGGTAGTATTATCGAGGATCCCTCAACAAGGAGGATTAACGTGAACTACGGTAGGGTTTACGGTGACCTATTGTTTAATGGTAAGGCCATTAACCTACCTAAGGTTAATGTGGTTAAGGCTGAGCTTGAGGGGTTCATTAAGTCCATTGAGGAGGATAAACCCGTCCCAATGCCCCCTGAGGTTGCCCTTAGGGATCTTAAGGCTGTCCTTGAGGTTTACGGGAATCAATGCCTATGAGGCCTTAAGCCTAATTGACTCCCCGTACTTGGCTGCGCATTCACTGCAGGCAATAACCTTGAAATTCATTCCTATTAACTCATCATTAATTACAACAACCTTAGCCTCACTTGGTTTAATGGTCCTGAGACAGAAGAAGCACACTAATTCCTTGCTCCTAATGCTTCTGAATCCCCTTGCCCTACTCATTATTAACTAAGGAGTCTTGGATTAGCCTTATAAGGATTACTTAAGGATCTTATCTAAGGGCACGTCCTCCTCACTCCAGGTCTCAAGATCCCTAACCCTAACAACACCCTTCTCAACCTCCCTCCGGCCAATTATTATGAACTTCCTCGCCTTAATCCTAGCGGCGTACTCCAGGGCTGACCTTAGGCTTGGTTTACCCACGTCAACAATAACCCTTAACCCAATTTCCCTCAACTTCTCAGCAATCCTAACACCCATGCCGTAGTAACTACTCTCCATGGGGTACACGTAGTAATCCACTGGGGGAACACCACCCTGTTCCTCACTTAGAGCCAGCATCACCCTCTCAATACCTATGGCGAATCCAACGGCTGGCACATCCTCCCCTGAATAAACCTTAAGTAACTCATCATACCTCCCACCACCCCCCACGGCTAGCTTAATCTTATCGGTGTAGAGTTCGAAGACGAAGCCCGTGTAGTAGTCTAATCCTCTCACTATGCTTAAATCCAGGTAAACCCTATCCAACACACCATAATCCGTTAAGGCGTTGACGAGGGATTCAACATAGTTAATTAAATCATCACCCACACCTAATTCCCTTAATTCACCCGTCGAGTTAACTATCGGAGTCCTGGTGCTGGCTATTGCCACTAGGGACTCTGCCTTAGTCTTATCAATACCCTCCCTAATAAGTAGCTTAATTAACTCGTCATCAGTAACCTTACCCCTCTTGTCAAGTATCCTTAACACTGATTCCCTAGCAGTACTAATACTCATCTTATCCAGTAGTTGATCCATGATCCTCCTATCACTAACCTTCACAGTTAATTGAGGTAAGTTAACTGACTCAAGGGACTTCACCGCTAAGGCCAGCACCTCCGCATCGGATTGAACAGTGGGTGAGCCTACGTGCTCAACCCCAAATTGGTAAAACTCCCTAAACCTACCGAACTGTGGTTCATCATACCTCCAAACCTTTGAGACATAGTATAGTCTAATGGGCCTTGGGAAGTCACGCCTATATGATAGGACCCTAGCCACGGGCACAGTCATGTCGAATCTGAGGCCTAATTCCCTACCTGCCTTATCCTTAAGGTAATATATCTCGTTAATCACCTCCTCACCCGCCTTAGCCTTCAAAACCTCAAAGTGCTCGAGGGCAGGGGTCTCAATGGCGCTGTATCCGAAGGACTCAGCAACCCTGGATAACTTAGAGGCTACAGTGATTAGTGAGTAATACTTATCCGGTGTCCAATCATTCATACCCCTTGGTGGTTGAAGCAACCAATCCTCCACATGCCTCTTAGATGCACGCATTAAAAAACATAACCTTAATAGTAATACCCTTCCCTCTGGACTAGGGTCATTGAGTGTGCTTACTATTACCTTAAATTATGAAGCCTAATTACACCCAATGTTATTCAGCCTTCCCAAACATACTCAACAACCAGAATAATATTGGCGAGACAATACTCCTTACCTTGATACAAAACGCCATGGTTTTAATCAGAGTAAAGTGGTATGGGAATGGTAATTCATAGGTATAGGGTATTAATTCCTATGAAAGCTAACGCGTAAGGTATCACTACATTAAGGCTAATTATAGTGAATCTTGAATCCAATGTTGGGTTAATGATATGGTAACGTTCTTTTACGTTGAAAGCATCATTTATTTAAGTCATGATTAAATTTAAATCAGGCATGGTTGAAAATACCTATCAATAATAGGAATCTTACTAGCCTCATCTTAAATTAAGTACTCTCTACTTTCACGATACTGGCGGCCTTCCTAACTTTTTCAATAGCCTCCTCCACTGTTGAGCCCGTTGCCAAAATAACACCCATCCTCCTCCCCCTGTATGAGTTTGGTTTACCAAATAACCTAACCTGAACTCCAGGTATGGTTAAAGCCTCATTAATGCCGATGTAACGAGGGGCCCAGGCTTCATTATCAGCCAGTATTACGTGTGCAGCAGCTGGTGTAGTAACCTTAACCTGAGGAGTGGGTAGGCCTAATGCGCTCCTTACGTGAACCTGGAATTCATTAATATCAGTACTGGCAAGCGTCACTAAACCAGTATCATGGGGTCTTGGGGCAACCTCACTGAAGAGTACTCTGCCATCCCTAGTTATTATAATCTCCACCCCAAATATACCTAAGCCTCCTAATTCATTAACCATCCTCACTGCATAATCCTCAGCGGTCTTAATTATATTACCACTAACACTTGATGGATGCCATGACTCAACATAGTGAAACACACCCCTAGGCCTCTGATGCTCAATCGGTGGTATAACAGCTGTCACCGTACTGCCTTCACTCGGGTACCTGTACGTTAATACCGTTAACTCCTTATCCACGTCAACGTACTCCTCAACAATAACCCTCCTACTACTCCCTCTAGCATGCTTAATGGCTTCATTAAACTTGGATTCAACATCACTGGGGTTAACTACAACTTCGTGACCATGGCCGCTGGAGCTCATTTCAGGCTTAATAAGGCAGGGGTAACCAACATCACTACAAGCTCTCCTAGCCTCCCCAGGGTCATTGGCTACGGCATACCTAGTTGTGGGTAATTTAAGCCGTTCCGAGGCCAGTAGCCTTAATTCAATCCTATTCATGCATATTTTAACGGCATTGGCGTTCGGGATTATTCTAAACCCCTCATTCTCAAGGTCAATTAAGGCATCTGTGTTAATTGCCTCAATCTCAGTAACCACTGCATCCGGTTTCTCCCTCCTCACAATAGCCTTTAAGGCATCGCCATTAAGCATATCAATTACGTAACTCCTATGGGCTACATGCATGGCTGGCGCCATGTCATACCTATCAACAACAATCACTTCAACACCCATGCGTTGAGCCTCAATGGCAATTTCCTTACCCAATTCACCACCACCAAGTATCATTATTCTCCTACCCCCCTCAAGCAATGGTGTGCCGAGCATCACCATCCCCTCCTGAGGCTTTCCCTTAAACTGACCCAAAGCCTTAAGCCACCTTTATCGAAACCCCTCGGTACCAATGTATCCTCAGCAGCCCTTTCAGGATGAGGCATTAACCCAACCACGTTACGGTTATTATTAGATACACCAGCCACATTGCCTAATGAACCGTTTGGGTTAAATCCACTGTACTTAAACACAATATTAATGCTGCTTAAGTCAACTGCATGAAACCTACCCTCCCCATGGGCTATGGGCATTGAGGCCACTGCACCAGGTTCATAATGTATCGTGAAGGGTGTTCTTGAGTCAATTACCTGAACCTTAACCCACCTTGCAATGAACCTAGGTGGATCATTAGGCAATAATACACCTGGCAGTAACCCAGCCTCCACCAGGGTTTGGAAGCCATTACATATACCGAGTATTGGCTTACCCTCCTCGGCAGCTTCCTTAACCTCATTAATAGTCTTACTCCTAGCTGCTATGGCTCCTGCCCTAAGCCAGTCACCGTAACTGAAGCCTCCGGGTAAGATTACTGCATCATAATTACTGTGCTTAAACTCGCTGTACCAGATGGACTCAGCCTTAACGTTAATCACGTTATTTAGGACATGGGTTACATCATTATCAGCATTAGTGCCTGGAAATTTAATAACCGCTACCGTCACCATACTCGACACCGAGGACTATTAGCTTATGGACGGTTGGGTTAAATATCCTGAGGTCCCTACATAGATTGGTCACTAGCTTGATAGCCTCCTCACCATCACTTGACTTAACAGTGAAACTGAGGTACTTGCCACTGGTAACCTTAACCACATAATCAACACCACTGGCTAACACCACATCCCTCAGTATTGTTTCACCCTCAGGGTCCCTTGAACCCTTAAGCACCACGGCTACGTGAACCTTATACAGGCCTATGGGTTTAATTGTGTTTCCCGCCTCCATAATATTAATTGATTAAAAGAATATTTAAACTTTTCCGATAATTAATTATCTTATTAAGTTAATTAATTTAATTACGAGTAATCATACACTGCAACATCCCTGCCAGGCACCCAGTCAATCCTAACCCTCCCCAATCCATGGCTCCTCCTCCACCTGTAAACCTCCCTGACTAATTCAGCGTCCCTAATCCTCCTCTCCATGAGGCTTGGTTCACCCACATCAACCCTATGTATCAGCTTCCAGTCACTGGACTTAACCAGTGAGATGCATTCCTCAGCCTTAGCATGAGCCTCACTGTAACTTGACCCAGTGGCCAGTATTTCAACGGCCCTAGAGCCCAGCGTCCTATACTCGCCATTAACGTACTCCACTGAGCCGAAGTAAAGCCCACACCCCAGTTTCTTAATGCCATTGAAGTCAATGCTAATCCTCCTCCCAGCGGCTAAGTCTCTTCTATGCGGGTAACCTAGGGGTGCTATCGCCTTGGCCACAGTGACCTCGTTGCTGAAGGAGTAATTGAATGATGGTAACCTCCCCTCCACTGCTGCTTCAATTAATTCAAGGAAATCCCCCCTCAATAGGGCTAGTGCATTTAAGGCCTCAGGGTCACCTAACCTACTGTAGTACTCTATGAGTGTTGGCCCATAGGATGTTAACATGAATTGACCTGAAAGCACACCCACGTACCTTAACCCAGTCTCCCTCTGTAGGGCATTGATAGTGCTCTTAACAATATTAACGCTCTCCCAGTACTCATCATCCCTTAGGAAGGGTAATCTAGCTCCTGGACCAGCCACACTACCCATGCCTCCGCATTCAGGTCCAATGTCGCCATCAAAGGCATGTGGGTGATCTTGAATGGGTGGTAGGGGAAGAATGTTTACTCCATCGGTTATCACTTGAACAGTGTACTCGACACCACTTACAGTCTCCTCAACAATAATTAAGTCTTCTACGTCACCGTACTTAAGCACATCATTAGCAGCATCAATTAATTGAGTCTCCTTAGCGTCATTAACTCCATCCCTTAAGTAAGCTTGGTTAACCCAGAAGACCCTAACACCCTTACCACCACTCTGCCTAGCCGGCTTAATAGCCACTGAGCCTGCGTTCTTAACGTACTCAATAGCCTCCTCCACGCTTCTAAACGCCCTATAGGCTATCCTACCTGGGATCCTATACCTCCACATCAACCACCTGGCGAAGGCCTTACTCTGCTCAATCCTAGCTAACCTACTTAATGCACCGAAGGTTGGTACACCCATTTCCACAGCCTTATCAGCAACACCAGCGAACTGTGGTTCCTCGGGTCCAATTACCACTAAGTCAGGGTTAATCACATTAATGGCCTTAACAACCCCCTCCTGGTTAAGTGGTCCAATTACCAGTGAGCCACCGGTGGATTCGACAATTCTCCTTATCCCAGGGTTAATATGGTTAACCAGGGCGCTGATTCTTGGTTCATTTACACTTCTTGATAAGGCTTCAGCAATAGCGTGTTCCCTTGCTCCATCCCCAACCAACAGTACTTTGCTTTTTATCATTAATAATAAAATAAGTTACCTATTTTTAAATTTAATTTTTAAATTATTAAGGTATGTTATTTAATGGTAATGAGGTTTTATGTTGAATTATTTACCATAAAAATTTAAAATACATGACGCATTAGTTAACGTTAATAATTAAATTAAACAGTAAAATTTAAATAAGGAACCACTGGTGTAAGCGTAATGAGCCTAGGGGAGGGTAAGTTAATCTATGAGGGGAAGGCTAAGAGGGTTTACTTAATTAATAATGAGGAGTTAGTAATGGAGTTTAAGGATGAGGTAACTGCACTGGATGGGGCACGTAAGGAGTATGCTCCAGGTAAGGGTAAGTTAGCTGCTTCTCAAACGGCATTCTTCATGAGTTACCTCAATGAATCTGGGGTAAGGACTCACTTCATTAATTGGGATGGGGATAGGAGGATTCACGTTAGGAGATTGAGAATGATCCCAGTGGAGGTTATTGTTAGGAATTACGCGTATGGTTCCTTCATAAGGAGAATGCCACTCATAAAACCACTCACTAAGTTCACTACCCCACTGGTGGAGTTTCATCTTAAGAATGATGAGCTTCACGACCCTCTAATACTCATTGAGGACATTATTGAAGCTGGATTAACATCAATGGAACAGGTAATGGAGATTAGGAGTGTATCACTTAAGGTTAATCACCTGCTCAGTGAATTATTAGGCAAGTATGGGTTAACCCTAGTTGATTTTAAACTTGAATTCGGGGTTAATAGTAATGGTGCATTAGTTCTTGCTGATGAATTAAGCGGTGACACAATGAGAGTTCTCATGAATGGTAAACACCTTGATAAGGAACTCTTCAGAATGGGTGGGTCAGTTAAGGAGCTGATTGAGGCATACTCACGGTTAAACAGTATACTGGGCTTAGGGCTTAAAGGTTGAAATTCACGTTACCTAGATTAACCGTTAATCTACCACTATTATTAACACTACCCATTACCCAATGCCTTAAACCGAATTCATCAATAGTATTCTCAACCCTACTAGCTTTCTCTTCATTCACAATTAGCATTAATCCAACACCCATGTTGAAGACCCTGTACATTTCACTCCACTCAACGTTACCAGTCTCCTTAATTACCCTAAATATGCATGGAGGTTCAGGCGCATTGAATTCAACACCCATTTCACCAATCACCCTCCTAACCTTAGTGAAGCCTCCTCCTGTAACATTAACAGCCGCCTTAATTAAATTATCATTATACAGCCTCAACAGTAGTTTACTGTAATTTAATGTTGGCTTAAGGAGTTCATTAGCCAATTGAACACTACACACCTCATCACTGAGCTTAAACCTACTTAGGAGAACCCTACGGGCTAGGGTGTAGCCATTCATGTGTAATCCATTGGATTCAACTCCAATAATTAAGTCACCTGCATTAACCCTCATTAATCTACCCCCACTCTTAATACCCAGTACGGTGCAGGATACGTCTATTCCATTAATTAAGTCAGGCATTATTGCCGTTTCCCCACCAAGTAATACTATGTTTGATTCCAGTGAGGCATCGGTAACACCCTTAATCACTTCACCGACGGCTTCAGTATCATTACTTGAGATGGCTATGTAATCCACCACAGCCATTGGGGTTACGCCGTCGCATGCAACATCATTAATATTACTCACTACGCAATCCCACCCAAGAACCCTCAGTTTCCTTGCTTCCCAAGCTATAATTGACTTAGTGCCAACCCCATCAGTGTGCATTGTTAATTCAACGCCGTTTAGTGTAATTAACCTAGTGAAGTTCCCCTCAATTAACTTTACTCCAAGGGATTCCTCAATACGCCTAATCGCGTCCTGGGCTATTGAGTGCATGCTGTGGTGTTTACTTAAATCCACCCCAGCTTTACTGTAAGTCCACTTCATGGTCCCTCCTCAGGAAGCATTCTAGGCATAGGTTCCCCTTCCCTATCCCTACATCCTCCGCAGCCTTGATTAAGTCACTTAGTTGAAGCCAGGATATTGAATCAACCTCAAGTAACTTAACTAAGTCCTCGTCATTAGGGAATACATTAGCCAGTAATTGCTCATCGGGAGGCATGTTGACGCCGTATGGGCAACGCCTCACTATCCTTGGGCTGGCTATGGCTACGTGAATCTCCTTAACCCCTGCCCTATGCCTAAGGGCCTGGGATATTTCCTTAATTGTTAAGCCGCTTACCAGTGAGTCATCAATTAGGAGGAGTTTCCTCCCCCTAATGGCGTTGATGACTGGGTTAACCTTAAGGTGTATTGATGATAGTTTATCAATCAATTCACTGGTTAATGCTGATCTACGCCTCTCAATAATGCTTAAGGCAAGTTCAACAGGCTTACCCAGTGATTCACCAACCTTAACGGCATAGAGGACACCGGTTTCAGGAACCCCAACCACTGAGTCAACGTTAACCTTAATCCCCTTAGCCATTCTCTTAGCTAAATTAACCCTAAAGGCATACACTGAGTGTCCATCCACCTCAGAGTCAGGTCTAGCCATGTAGATTAACTCCAGTGAACACACCTTACCTGCTTTACCCACGCCCCCGTTAAACTCAACATTATTCCTACTAATCGTAACTAATGCCCCTGGTTCAATGAACCTCCTCACCGAACCACCCATGGCGTTAATGGCTGAGGTTTCATTAGATATTATGGCTAAGTCGAAACCGTAGGCACCTAGGGCTAGGTTTCTCAACCCACTACTGGGTCTTAGGCCCATTAATCTACCATCGCTTGTTAAGGCAATAACCGATGATTGAGCCTTAGGTTGCTTACCATTGCTAACTAGATCGCATATATCCTCTGGTTTCAATTCCTGTCCCTCAACACAGTAAGCTACAGTTACGTCACCGCATTTAGTAACCCCCACTGATGATTCATCAATGTAGGTGCAGGCCAAGGCCACCCACCCGTTGAATCCCTTGAATTCAAGGTCATTAACAAGCCCTGTACGTAAATTATCACTTAAGACGGCTATGAAGTATCGCCCATTACCCCTATGCTTAAGCGCCATTAATGGGTATTTAATAACCTTAACCACATCCCAGCCCTCGTGGAAGGATAATACACCCACAACCCCGATTACACCCATTACCTATCACCCGTGAAGGCCCCCTCTAATTCATCAATGTTAACCTTAAACGGGTACTCCCCTGTGAAGCATGCTGTACATAATTCCACCGTGCCTATGGCCTCCTTAAGTTCATCAACGGTTAAGTAGGTTAGTGAATCTGAACCCAGCATTGACTTAACTTCCCCTATGGATTTACCATGAGCTATTAATTCACGCCTACTTGGGAAGTCCATCCCCATGAAGCATGGGTACCTCACGGGCGGTGAAGAAACCCTTACGTGAATTGCCTTAGCTCCAGCGGCCTTAACCTTAGGTATTATCCTCCTAAGCGTAGTACCCCTTATTATTGAGTCATCAATTAAGGCCACTGACTTACCAGTCACCCCCTCCTTAATTACACTGTATAGTTCAAAGTCCCTATCCTTAGGCGGTTTTATGAATCCCCTCCCCATGAACCTATTCTTAACTATGAACTCATTCAATGGCTTACCAAGGGCATTAGCATATGCTTGCGCAGCAACCCTGGCGGTTTCTGGGATTGGGGAAACCTCATCAACCTCCTCCCCCTCCTTCCTCGCTAACGCTAACCCAAGCCTACGCCTAGCACTATAGATGCTTATGCCGTTAAAAACTGAGTCAGGTCTTTGGAAGTAAATATACTCCAGGGCGCAGTACATTCTTCTAACACTAGGCCAATTCAATATCCTCTCCCCATTACTACCCAGCACCAGGGCGTTACCTGGCTTAACCTCAATCCACTTAATGCCTAAGGCATCTAGGACTGATGTTTCTGAGGCAAATACTACACCATCATTAGTGATTCCCATTGCAAGCGGTCTTAATCCCCATGGATCCCTAATAGCTATTAGTGAATTACCCCAAAGAGCCAGTATCGAGTAACCACCCTTAATGGTCTTGAAGACTTCATTAACAGTATCATCAATACTTAGCCTAGTTAATAGGTTCTTAAGGTATTGAGCCAGTATTAATGCATCATAATTAGAATTAACGATAATCCCCATTTCCCTTAACCTCATTTTCAATTCCTTATAATTAGCCACTGTACCATTGAAGACTAACGCCAAGTCCCCTAAAACCACTGGTTGAAGCTCAACACCGTATGGTCCACTGGTGGAGTACCTGGCGTGTCCAAGGCAGAGATTAGACTCCAGTGGTATTGGGTCATTGACCTTAAGTAAAGCCCCATTACGAACGCAGACGTATGAGAATCCCTCCTGCCCTCTATGCATTAGCCATGGCGCCATTTTGCTCACCATTAGGTTTGCTCCTTGACCTAGGTAAGCCCATATGCCGCACATTATATGACACCCCTCAAGGAATCATTAATACTAACTAAGTCATCAACACTCAGGGATGCTAACTCCAAGCCACCCCACTTAAACTGCACTATCCCTCCCCCTGATTCACCTAATACACCGTAAGGTACACCATTAGCCTCAATGATTCTTACCGTCTCCTTTAGATTACTGGTTTCAATAATGTATCTTGCGTTCGTTTCGGAGAAGGCCACGGTTACTGGGTCATTTAATCCCTGGGTTAATGGGGCTTTAGAAAGATCCACTGTGAAGCCTACGCCACCAATTATGGACATTTTAATGAGTGCTGCAGCTAATCCACCAACTCCAACATCCATTACTGCCTTGGCTAATCCATTATTAATCAACTGCATAACTAGGTTAGCGTTCTTAACCTCACTCAATGGCTTAGGTTCAGGGGGTTCACCAGCCACTAGGCCATGTACACTGTGTAGGAATTCAGAGCCCCCTAATTCAGGTCCTGTGTCACCAATAATCACCAACCAGCCTTCACCGGTTAAGCCACCTTCAATTGCCTTAGCGTAATCATTAACCACACCCAACACTGCCACTGCCACCACGGGCTTTATTGATGCACCAGTTACTGAGTCCTCATTATAGAAGCTTACCTTACCCCCAACGAAGGGTATGCCTAGGGCATTACCCATCCATGTTAAGCCCTCCACGGTCTTAACGAAGTACCAGTATTTATCCGGCTTCTCAGGATTACCCACGTTTATTGAATCAACGGCAGCTATTGGCTTAGCCCCCACTGAGGCAACATTCCTATACGCCTTAGCCAGTGAATTAGCTGCACCAGTGAATGGATTTAAGTAACTGTACCTTGGGTTTGAGTCAGCCTTAACGGCGATCCCTAACTTACCGTCCCCACCATCCTCCTCAAGTAACCTAAGTACCGTTGCCCCAGCCCTACCAGGCTTAATAACAGTCCTAACACCGACTTCGTAATCATACTGAGTGTATATTACCTCCTTAGATGCCAGGTTGGGGCTTGAGGCTACTTTAATTAAAGCCTCATTAAACTTGACGCTAGGTAGTGGTGGAATACGCCTTAGCCTCATTAAGTACACTGGTTCAGTATATTTGCGTATTGGTTCAGGGGGATTAGTGATTAGGTCTAGGGGTAGGTCAATTAACTTAATCCCCTTGTAGTAGGCGGTGAATTTACCGTCATTAGTTAACTTACCTATTAGGTCAAACCCCACCTCATACTTCCTTAACACTGCTTCAACATAGCTTAATCTACTTGGGTCAACAACAATAATCATCCTCTCCTGGGACTCTGAGACAAGTATCTCCTCAGGCTTTAACTCATCCCTAAGCCTAATGTTGGTTAAATCAACCTCAATGCCTAAGCCTAATTGATGAGCCAATTCACTTAAAGCCGTTGCTAACCCACCTCCCCCCACATCCTTAATTGCCTTAACTAGCCCCCTCTCCCCCAGCTCCATTAATGCATCTATGAGTAGCTTCTCAAGAAGTGGGTTACCTACCTGCACCGCGCCTATGTCATCGCTACTGCTTAGTTCCCTTGATGCAAAGGAGCTCCCCAGCATGCCATCCCTACCGGTGTCATTACCCACAACTAGGACTAGGTCACCTACCTTACCCTCACCCCATATTACCCTCTTAAAATCACCAGCACCTATGCAGGTTACTAGAACTATTGGATTATTGTTGAAGGATTCATCAAACCAAGTCTCCCCACCAACCACTGGTACCCCAATCCTATTACCGTAGTCGGATATGCCCTTAATGATATTCCTACTCAACCATAGGGAACGCTGATTATCTAAGCTACCTAAATGTAGATTATCAAGGAGGGCTATTGGCCTTAGGCCCGTGGTTAAAATATCCCTAACAATCCCACCAACACCAGTGGCTGCCCCATCATATGGGTCAACCGCGGATGGGTGATTATGGCTCTCTATCTTAAAGGTAACGGCAATATTATTAATTCTAATAATCGGCGCATCAAGACCAGATCCCCTAATCACCAGCGGTGACTTTGATGGTAATAACCTAATCCATGCCCTACTGCTCTTATAAGAGCAGTGTTCACTCCACTCGGCCTCAAAGATCAACCACTCAGCCTCAGTTGGATTCCTACCTAGGGTGTTAATTATAATCTTGGCCTCATCGCTTGTTAACCCCATTTCATCACCTCATTTAATTTTTTAATTGAATACATATGGGTTACTAACTATTTCTCGGTTAACTTTTTAAATCTTTTGTTGAAATACTGGTTATGAATCCCCTAGTAGGGGTCATAATGGGTAGCAGGAGTGATTGGGAAGTAATGAAGGATGCCGTCGACGTATTGAAGCAACTAGGGATACCATATGAGGCTAAGGTGATTTCAGCCCATAGAACACCAGACTTAATGTATCAGTACGCGAGAAGCGCCTTAGAAAGAGGCCTGGAGGTTATAATAGCAGGCGCTGGTGGTGCTGCTCACCTACCAGGTATGGTTGCATCCCTGACACCATTACCCGTAATAGGTGTCCCAATCCCATCAAAGCACCTTAATGGCCTTGACTCCCTCCTCTCAATAGTTCAAATGCCCTATGGAGTACCAGTGGCCACTGTGGCTATTGGTAATGCTAAGAATGCGGCCTTATTAGCGGCTAGGATAATTGGCGTGAAGCACCCTGAGTTCATGAGTAAGGTTACTGAGTTAATGGAAGCCATGAGGAATGAGGTTATGAGAATGGTGCTCAATGATGCGTAGCATTGGTGTACTTGGGGGTGGGCAATTAGGGTTAATGATGGTTCTTGAGGGTAGAAGAATGGGCATTAGGTTCAATGTCTATGATGAGAAACCTGACGCCCCAGCCTTAAGGATTGCGGATGCAGTGTATTCAGGTGATGATTGGGTTAAATTAATTAATGACAGTGACGTGATTACTGTTGAATTTGAGCACGTTAACCCAAGGGCCCTGGAGTTGGCTCATGAGGCAGGTAAGCTAAGGCCAAGCCTTAATTCAATAATCCCAAAGCAGGATAAGATTAAGGAGAGGCTAATGTTAAGTAACCTAGGCCTACCAACCCCCAGATTCATGATAGCCCATGGACCTGAGGACATTGAGAAGGCCTATAGGACCCTTGGGAAACTGGTGGTTAAGGTACCTAATGGTGCCTATGATGGTAAGGGGCAATTCTACGTAACCAATGAGGAGGATTTACCCGCAATACCGGTCCAGTACCCGTTACTGGTTGATGAATTTATTAATATTGAGAAGGAGGTATCCGTTATACTGGCCAGGGCAGTTAATGGTGAAGTGGCCGTTTACCCAATAACTGAGAATCATAATCATAACGGTATGTTGCTTTACAGTAGGGCGCCGGCTAACATTAATGAAGACTTATCAGGCAAGGCCACTGAATTAGCCGTGAAGCTTGCTAATTCACTTAACTACGTTGGTGTACTCGCAGTGGAATTCTTCCTAACTAAGGACCAGGAATTACTCATAAATGAGTATGCACCAAGGGTTCACAATACTGGGCACTGGACCCTGAGTGGTGCAGTGACTAGTCAATTTGAGAACCACCTTAGAGCTATACTGGGCCTCCCTCTGGGTAACACTAGGTTACTTAAGCCCACAGCTATAGTCAACATGATAGGTGTACAGTATAGTGAGGAGTTGATTAATTCAATTCTTAAGATACCGGGTACAAGGGTGTGGTGGTATGGTAAGAGTCAAGTTAGGCCGAGGAGGAAGATGGGTCATGTGACAATAGTGGCGGATAATGATGAGGAGTTAACACAGAGGATAAGGGATATATTAAGTGTTATTTATGGGTCATTAATTAACCACTTCATTCCACCATGGGACCACGTAGACGGTATACAAGGCATTACTGGGCATGGGACTCCTCATTAATCAACGCATATTCATTAACCCAGCATTAAACTAACTGCCTCTTACCCCTGTGTTAATGCGGTTAAGCTAAGTATGGCTAATACCACGCCTAAGCTCATTACTACAACCATTGGAGCCCACCCACCTATTAATAAGCCCCAATTATAAGAAATACCTAAGCCACTGGCCCTGTATTGTACATTAAATCTATTAATCAGTAGGTATGGTACAAGACCCATTGCGAAGTTCTCAGTGAATGCAAGTATAATGAGGTTCACTAGGTTTGGATGCAGTATTAGGGCTATTGGTGCATAGGCTAGGGAGGCTATTAATGTAACTACAATGAGCCACTTATAATTAATAATGAGAGCAAGGGGTCCTGCAAGTAGTACCGCTATGACTGCGGCTACTGTGGATAATAGCATTACGCTTGGTATTAGGTTCACGGCACCGATGGTGCTTAGGAAGTCAGAGTATATTAAAATATGTTGAGTAATATATTGTTAATAATCCACCGGTGAATAATATGCCGAATCCCAATGAGGCGCCACCCTGCTTAAACAGTAATGTTAATGGATTAGACTTAGGCCTCGACCATATGGGTGATTCAATTAACCTACTCCTAATAACAAACGCTAACACAGCAACAATGGCCCTTTACCTCATGGAATCAATACTCCTCTGCACAATTAGCTTAAGGCTTTAACCCAATTTAATTTTCCCCATCCCTCAATTAAATCATAAACCAATCATGGTTTAATTATGAGAGAATCTTCACTGAATTATTAAGCCTGGTGGGCCCGGAGGGATTTGAACCCCCGACCTACAGGTCTGGAGCCTGCCGCTCTACCGTGCTGAGCTACGGGCCCTGTGCTTAGAGTCTTGTGGGTCTTTTTAATGCTTTTCTCCATGATGCTACACATGACTTACTTAACTTCTATATTTTGAGAATTCTTAATTAATGCCATAAGGGTAATCATTCTAGGATTATTAATACATTTAATCCCGTAGCACGGATGGTTACTACATAAATTATATAATTATCCTAGAAATCTTAATAATCTATATAATATATGAATAGGAAAGAATTTTAAAAGCCACTAATGTGCCTTGAATTATGTCAAGTGAAGCAAGTAATCCGAGCCTCCAAGATTTGCTTAGGATACTTGATAATAATAGAGTCAATAAGTTTTACTGGCTAATCACTATTTTAGCTGCTGTTGGAGGTTTCCTATTTGGCTACGACACTGCAGCAATTGGTACAGCTGAATTATTTGTACCATACCACTATGAAGGATTCCTACTTGGATACGAGGTTGCAAGTGCTTCACTTGGAGCAGCCATAGGGACGGTATTAGCATACTTTTATACTGATAAATACGGTAGGAAATCATTACTCATAATTGACGCGTTAATTTATGCATTGGCTGCAATAGGTTCAGCGTTATCAGTGAATGGAATAATGTTACTTATTATGAGGACTATACTTGGAGTTGCCATAGGTGCTGATTCTGCTATAGCAACAGCCTATATAACTGAGTATGCTCCTAAAGATAAGAGGGGTTCATTAGCTATAATGCAGCAGTGGATGATAACAATAGGCATATTGGGATCTTACCTTATAGGTTCAGTAATCTTCTACATTGCACCAGCCTTAGCTTATTCTCTTGGCTGGAGACTGGTATTGGGTCTAGCAGCCGTACCCGCTATCATAGGTTTCGCCTTCAGGTTCATAATGCCTGAATCCCCTAGATGGCTACTATATACTGGTAAATTAGAGAGGCTGAAAATGGAGTTAAGGAAGTTCGGGTTCGATATTAATGATCGGGATTTAGAGAGGCTTAGGGCTATAACTTTAACTGAGGTGAGGGAGGCATCACTAGATAATGCGGCTAAGAAGGCTCTTGTAGTGGTTGGCTTATGGTTAGTATTCCAGCAGATAACCGGAATAAATGTGCCATTTTACTACGGACCTATAGTTCTTTCAAAGCTTCACCTATTCGGTACCACAGCGAACCCGGTATATAGTAACATTTATGCAGTACTGGAATCTGCAATACTTGCCGCTATAAATGTGGCAGCCACATTCATAGCCTTCAGATACATAGATAGAATCGGTAGAAGGACATTGGGGCTATCAGCATATATCGGTATGCTGATCTCCGACTTAATAGGAGGCATTTCAGTAATTAAAGGCTTCCTACCTGGTGTACTTATAGCATTTGCTGGGTTTATAATATTCTTCGCATACGGTGTTGGGGGTACTGGATGGCTTATACAGGCAGAGTACTTTGATACGAGGATTAGGGGTAGGATGGCGGCAATAGGTGCATTAATAGATTGGTTAGCAAACTTCGCGCTTATTGAAGTCTTCCCTGTTATGTTATCCTCAATTGGACTTGCCGGTAGTATGTTCATTTTCGCGCTTCTCGATGTAGTAGCATTAGCCTTCGTTTACTTATTTATGCCTGAAACCAAGGGATTATCTTTAGAGGAGGTGGTGGAAATGTTTAGGCAAATACCATTTACACAGTTGAGACACGGTAGGGAACTTATAATCTCCGCGTTATCTCAGGAGAGGGGAAGCAGTGAAAACTAGTTATTTTAGCTATTAAAATTTAGATTCATTAATTTATACTAGTCCCCTAACCTTACTTAGCTAGGATTAATGTTTCACAGGCTTAAATACCATTAATCCTAAAGGCGTTATGCATTACCTTTAAATTTACGTACTAAGTTAAATTATTTAACTAGCCTGAGGTTGCCTGACTTATGGTTAAGGTTGTTGCCTCAACCATTAGGCTGCCTGAGGAGGCTAAGGTAATGCTATCAAGTTACGCCAAGGTTTACGAGTTACCTAATTTAAGTGAACCTGAGTTGATTAAGGTACTTGGGGAAGTTAATGCATTACTCTGCTGGTGTGGTAGTGACTTTGATTTAACTAAGTGGGTAAGATACATGCCTAACCTTGAGGTTATTCAAACATTTTCAGCCGGAGTGGATCACTTACCATACTCATCAATACCAAGTAACGTTAAGATATATAGTAATGCCGGAGCCTACTCAGTGCCTGTTGCTGAGCATGCATGGGCGCTCATATTAACTTTAGCTAAGGGTATTCACTCAGGATTAATGGATAGGGGTAATTACTTAAATGACCCAGCCTACTCACCGAGGCAATTAACTGGGAGAAACCTCCTAGTTCTTGGAACAGGGGGTATTGGGAGTGAGGTGGCTAGGGTGGGTAAGTTGGCCTTCAGTATGCGGACTATAGGCGTTAATAGGAGTGGTAGGCCTGCCCAGTACTTTGATGAGGTTCACCCAATTAGTGAGCTTAAGGGTGTTTTACCAAGAGCCAACGTAATGGTGGTGGCGTTACCATTAACTAAGTACACTAGGGGGCTTTTAGGCGAGGCCGAGCTTAACCTGCTTCCCGAGGATGCAATAGTGGTTAATGTGGCTAGGGGTGATATTGTTAAGGAGGATGACTTATACAGGGTTTTAACCAGGAGGCGTGGTTTAAGGTTTGGTACCGACGTGTTCTGGGATTACGGTTCAGGGGAATCCTTAAACCCAAGAACAGGGTTACTGAACTTACCAAACTTCATAGGTACACCTCACATTGCTGGTGGTGCTCAACCTGATGTCGCTAGGAATGCCGTAATTATGGCTGTCACTAACCTCACCAGGTACCTTAAGGGTGAGCATGCGTTAAATGAGGTTAATAGGAGTGATTACGTTTAGGAGCCTCTAATAGCCTAATCCTCTCCTCCTTAATTCTAACGCATTCCTGTATGCTTAATTGACCAGGCGCAGTCCCATCACCCGTGGAGCAGTACATTAAGGCTGTGCCAAGCATTATCGCAGCAGCCCTCTGTATAGGCTGCATGGGCACTATGGCCACAGGTACTTCCCTTTCCTTAACCAGTAACTCCACTAATGCTGGTAAATCATCCCCATTAATTGTGGCTACCTTGTAGGTGAAGGCATTCATGGAGTTGGCTAACTCGTAGTCACTAGTGATTATTCCCCTAATGTCAGGGCGTTTATTAAAAATATGCCTAGATAATATCACATCACCCCATGATGCAATGTACCTGGCGTACCTCCTGGCGAATTCAACCTCAATATCCACTAGTGCACCGTTTTCATGGGCAAGGTTAATGATCTTAAGTTTCAATGATGAATCAACCTGATTAACACCCCCCTCCTCATGATCCCTAACCGTTACTATTACCTTAACCCTACTTAGTAATTTCTTAATTAAGCTACTTAATTCACTCAACCTAGCCTCAATTTCATTACCCATGTAATCAAGCCTTAACTCAACGGCCTCGCATCCACTGGGTGGGTTCAATTCCTCAATACTCTTAACGGGTACTGCACACACAAGCATTGGTCTATTGGCGCTTAAGGCAGTTTTATGAGGCATTGGGGGAGTAATGTATTTCAGTAGTTTTATGCTTAACTCAAGCTATGCGTGGTGTAATATTCATTGTTAGTGATGGGAAGGTTAAGGATGCTGCATTACTAGTGAGTGAGGAGTTGGGGTTACCTATAGTTACTAGTGTTGGTAATGGGGTTTTACCCATACTTAACCCTGAATCCGGTAAAGCTATTATCGAGTCCCTGGTAAGGAGTATTGATGAGGATTTATTCATAGTGCTTATTATCGGTAAGGGAACATGGTCCATTATTGAGAAGACGGTGTCCCAGATTGATATTGCTAGGTTACTTATGAGGCTTGAATTAAGGAGTGTCGGCTAAGGGTTACTTAACTGGGGTTAATGTTCTTCTCATACTTCGATATCAACTCATCGTAGGCTCCCTGATCAATCTCCTTAATAACCTCCTTGGGATCCTTACCGTTCACAGTTAATCCAATGGACCTGCATGTACTAACCACCTGCTTTAAGGCTGATTTAAAGGACTTACTACCCAACTCCTCAATCTTAATTAAAGCAACCTCAGCCAACTTCTCCAGTGGTATGTCACCTATTATCTCCTTACCGGCCTGGTGGCTTGGTGAATCCTTACCAGCAACCTTAAGTATAATGTCTGTTATTGGTGGGTAATCAATGTTAATCCTAAGAACCCTCTTAGATGAATCATCGTACTCAACCTCAATGTTAAGGTTCTGGAAACCAAGCGCAGCCACCTGCTTAATCCTATTATTAATTAGATTAACCACCTCCTGCGCATTTAACCCAGCACCCTGCAGCTGCTGCATGGCCTGTGGGGGTACCTTACCGCCGCTTGTCTGAATTCTAATAACCCTCTTCATTAAGCCCCGTTCACACCCCCTCTTTTAAATTTGACCCAAGGTGACCTTAATTACATGACTGAGGCATTAGGTTTAACCGGAGTGGAAACCAAGACAGATGACATTATTTAAACGAACCCTAGGCTCATTGCTAATACGGGGTAAGTGGTATTGAAATTCACTGGGATTAGTCTCCACCAATCTTCTCCTCCTTACCATGCCTCACTATCCTAACCTTTGTTTCAATGGGGACATGTAACCCTACATTCTCTAGTATATTGTATAATTCACCGTCAGTTAACTCACCTATGGCTCCATCTCTGCGTAATTTAATTAATTGCCTAAAGACAGTTAATGCCGCCTCCCCATAAATCTCAATAGCCTTATTAATTATCTCCTCAGCCCTCTCACCTTTGACCATAGCCTTAACCTCACTAACTACGTCAGTGGGCTTCTCCTCAGGCCCCTTCCTAGGCTGCTGCGCCATTAGGTTCATTAACTTCCTAAGCCTGATTAACTCAAGTTCAGGATCCTTATCGCCACTCATACTGATTAACTCTAGGTGAGTGAATCAGTTATAAAACATTCCCCTTAACTCAGTAATCCCTATTCGTGAATCAATGAAGCCTATGATTAACCATAACTTACATAATGTTTGCTTACGCGCCTCCCTTACGGAAGACTACCTCATGCCTAAGCTTCAACTCACGCTGCCTCTGCTTCCTCCTCCACTTATACCTATGAGTCTCCCTTAAACCAATACTAAGGAGACCCCTAGCCCTCCTACCCGCTGGTGTAACACCCCTGAAAGCCCTCCCTCTCTTAGGCTTTACCAGTCTCCTCTTGGGTATTGAGGGTAATGGTAACTGGGATACATCAGTAACATTAACTACCTTACTCACGTACTCCTGAAGAGCCTTAACATTCCACTCCCAGGTTGATTTACGCCTGGTATCAACAGGTATACCTAACAGCCTAGCCTCATTAACAGTTAAGTTAATGGCCTTAATCTCACTAATGGAGAATCCTCTACCCTGCTTCATCTTCCCATCCTTAGGCGACTTAACCATGGCCACAGGCGGATTAATGGACACGGTTAAACCTTAGGCCAAGGCATTAATAAGCTTTACTGAACCATGTTAAACTAAACATTAGATCCACTTCCCCTTATTTAATTAAAGCAGTGAATTCACTGTGCTATGTAAGACTAAGGCAATGAATCATGGATGCAAGGTATCTTCCCTGGATCCTTAGAATTTAAAATAGGATTATTAATCTCATTTTTAAAGAGTAAGGTAATCTACCTTGAGTCTCAGTATGAGTGACGGTAAGGTATTCATGATTAATACCGTATCAAGGATTGGGTACGGTATAATGGTGATAGCAATACCCTACTATATTCCAAGCCACCTAGCAGCACTGGTGGGTGTAGTATTGTCTGCTTACCCAATAGCTGAGGCCTTAGTATCAATACCAGTGGGCTTAATGGCTAATAGGTTTAAGGCTAATTACCTGGTTTCAATTGGGGTACTGGTTATGTCTGTTTCAGCTGTTTTATTCACGGTGAGTAATAATTGGGTCACTTTAACAATACTGCATGGTGTAATGGGTGTTGCTGCAGCCTTAATGACTGTACCATTATTAACATTAGTAGCGTACAGGAGGATTAAGTTAGGCTTAGGATACGGAGGCTTCTTCTCAACATACTTTGCAGGTTACATAATTGGCATTGGTGTAAGCGGCTTAATGCAGAGGTTGATTAGTAATAGTGTTGAGGCTGCACGGGTATCAATGATAATTGCGGCAGTGACATTCTTAATAACACTGCCCATTGCATTAATGCTTAAGGGCGAACGTAACGCTAAGGCACCTAGTAGACCAAGATTAAGGCGTAGTGCATTAACCCTCTTCCCACTTTGGTTAGGTATAATGATTATGCTTGGGATAGCCTTTACCTTACCCACGGGCTTAACCACGCACCTTAACATTAGCGGAGCCTACGTTGCCTTAATATACGTCTCAGCGGCATTAGTGTTAGCCCTAGGTATGATGATGTTCGGTGCATTGGTTGATAGGATAGGGGCTGTGAGAACTATTATAATTGGTTTAATAGGCCTAGTCCTAATCATAGGTATAGCATACTTAGCGGTGTCGGGGGAAATAAGCATTAGCAGCGCCATAATACCCCTAGCCCCCTCAGTACTCTTAGCCTCAGCCCTAGTGCCGTCAATATACGCGTACATTGGGTACAGGATTGAGGAGGGGTCTGAGGGATTGATAATGGGTGTCTACAATGTACCAACAGCAGTAGGTATAGCCATAGGTAACCTACTCGGTGGCTTCTCAGTAAGCCATCTCGGCCTAGGTTTAACAGTGACCTCAGCGGCTTTAGTATTGGCATTATCCATGCTACTCACTGCATTACTATGGGTTATCCAGGATGCACGCAGTCATATTAATCAGCCGACTTAGGCGTCTTCACCAATACGTGTGGGTTCAATTCATCACTCAAGTAACTTAGTGGTTAGGCAGTTAATAAGTGTTTCCAAGTCATTAAATAGTCTATTTGCCTAAGTCTGAACTTACCTAAGCCACTATATTGACGAGTAAAACTTATAAATGAGTCAACAGCAGCTATTTATGCAGGCCTCAGTAATAGGTTATATAAATAGAATGAAGTGGGTAATAAACATGGTATATATATTATCCGTGGTTTATATAGTGGTCTCAAGCGTCCTCATAGTTAAGGCTCAATCGCAACAGTTAAGTGGGTATCCTTCATCATCAGTACCCAATTGGCTTGACACTGGTAGCAACGCCTGGGTACTCACTGCAGCCACATTGGTGGGTTTAATGAGTGTGCCCGGCTTAATGCTATTCTACGGTGGCTTAACTAAGAGGAAGTATGCTATAAACACAATGATGATGGTTCTATATGCGTTCTCAATAGTGCTTGTGCTTTGGGTTCTCTTTGAGTATGAGGAGTCCTTTGGATCACCATTATTAGCCATTAAGGGCTTTGGTGTGCTGGGTAAGCCAATACCAATACTGAGCAGTGGTTTGCTTGGATCCCAGGCCGTTATACCACTTGCACAACAGGCCCCAAATATAACTCTATCAACATTAGCCTACTTCCAATTCGTATTCGCCGCAATAACACCAGCGTTAATAGTGGGGGCGTTGATTGAGAGGATGAATTTCAAGGCTTGGATGCTCTTCGTACCATTATGGTCAGCGCTGGTTTATGGACCAGTGGCCTACTGGCTCTGGGGTGGGGGTTGGTTAATGAGGCTTGGTGCTGTTGACTTCTCAGGCGGGTACGTAATACACCTTGATGCCGGTGTAGCAGCCGTCATTGCTGCAATGCTTGTTGGACCTAGGTTGAATGAGGAGAGGAAGCTGGCTCCACATAACTTGACCCAGGTAGCCGCTGGATTAGGGCTCCTCTGGCTTGGTTGGAATGGATTCAATGGTGGTGATCCATATGGAGTAACCATAGATGCATCAATAGCTGTCCTAAACACTAACTTAGCTGCAGCAATGGCTTTACTGGCGTGGGTTATCTTGGATGAGGCTGTTTACGGTAAGGTAAGCCTAACCGGCGCTGCCTCTGGTGCGGTGGCTGGGTTAGTTGGCATAACCCCAGCTGCTGGTTACGTTAATGGGCTTGGTGCATTAGTCATAGGTGTTGTATCCGGTGCCGCTGCCTGGGCCTCATTGAACCTCATTCAATACAGGATCATGCCGCTGAGGAATATTGATGACGCCACCGGTGTATTCTCAACACACACCGTACCAGGTTTCCTAGGTGGTGTTTTAACCGGTGTATTTGCTGATCCACGTATAGCAGACTTCATAGACCCAGGCCTAGCAGGTGCATTATACGGTAATGTTTACCAATTATTAATTCAAGTAATAGCCGCAATGGTGGTAATAGCCTACAGTGGATTAATGACGTTCGCAATACTTAAACTGGTGAGTAAGGTGACCCCATTGAGGGCGTCTGAGTGGGTTCTTAGGGTTGGTGACCGTGAAATGCACGGTGAGGTGGCTTACGATGAGTATGCATTCCCGATTCAAGTGGGGGATGTTGAGGTAATCAATGGTAGAAGTAGGGAATGAATCATAGTATTTATTAAAAATGTGAATTATAGTTAGTAATTAATAATCTTATGGTAATGCTATATAATAGTTTACTTAAGCTATATATGGGAATGCATTTAAACTTCATAGGAATTCAATAATCAATGGTTCTCAAGGTAGGTGTACTTGGTTCCGGCTTTGCAGCCAGGGAGCTTCACTTACCTGTCCTAAGTAAAATTAGTAATGTTGAGTTATCAGCCATATTCGGGATACCCTACGAGGATGCACTTCTACTGGCTAAGAGGTTTAATATACCTAAGGCAACAGATGACTGGAGGAGTGTTATTAATGATCCAAGCATAGACATTGTAATCATAGCCACACCAACATACACACATAAAGCCATTGCTGAGGAGGCTATTAAGGCTGGTAAAGATATAATGCTTGAGAAGCCCATAGCCCTAACAGTTAAGGATGGGGAGGATTTGGTTAAGGCCTATGAGGCAGGGGGCGTTAAGTTAATGATAGCTCACTGCCTAAGATTCTGGCCTGAATACGTTAAGGCTAGGGAATTAATAATGACTGGTAGGATTGGTGAACCCAGGGTTATTAGAGCCTATAGGCTTAGTTCTCATCCAGGTCGTTGGTTCAGGTTCCAGGAATTAAGTGGTGGTGTTGCAGTGGATATGAGTATACATGATTTAGATTACTTAAGATGGACCTTCGGCAGCGTTAAGAGGGTTTACGCAATAGGGGGCTTATACTCCAGTGAATCAGTCACTTCAATTGACCACTTCATGGCCACATTGGAGTTTGATAATGGAGCTGTGGCCTATGTTGAGGGTTCCTGGGCAATGCCTAGGAATTACCCATTCACAACGTACTTCGAGGTATCCGGTACTAATGGCTTATTAACTATTGATAATCAGTCCACGGCAACCATTGAGGCTTACATCGATAACTCATACTATAGGTACAGTCCAATGATGAAGGATGCCTACTACCTGGAGTGGATTGCCTTCCTAAACTGGGTTAATAAGGGTGTTAAACCACCCATTGAGCCTAATGAGGCCGTTGAGGCACTTAGGCTTTCCTTATCAATTAATAAGAGCATCATGGAGGGTAGGGTGGTTAACCCAAGTGAGGTGAAGTGACCATGGTGCTTCGCTTCGCAGTAATCTCATACGCACACATGCATGCCTGGAGCTACACTAGGGCAATTAAGGAACTTGAGGCTGAGGGTAAGGCAAGCCTAGTGGCTGTCTTCGATAATAATGCGGATAGGTTAAGGAGGGTTCAGGAGGCTTTCAGACCCAAGGCAGTCTACAGTGACTTCGATAAATTACTGGCTGAGGGCGGCTTTGATGCAGCCGTGGTGGCTTCAGAGAATGCTAGGCACATAACCTACGCACTACCCCTCATTAAGGCGGGGGTACACGTTATTGTTGAGAAACCCATAACAACACTAGTAAGCGACGCGGTAACCATGGTTAATGAGGCTGATAGGCGTGGCGTTAAGCTTCAGGTAGCCTTCGTAATGAGGTACCATGATGCAGTGGTTGAGGCTAAGAATAGGGTTAGTGGACTTGGGGGAATTAAGTCAATAACAGCGACTAACCACGGTACATGCCCCTTCGACTGGTTCGTTGACCCCGAGTTAGCTGGTGGTGGGGCAATGATGGATCACATTGTTCACGTAGCTGACTTAATAAGGTGGTTCACAGGTAAGGAGTTTGAGGAGGTTTCAGCATTCGTGGGCAGGAACATTAGGCCTCAACTTAAGGTTGAGGACAACGCCCTAATACTGGCTAAGTTAAGTGATGGTACACCAGTATCCATTGACTCAAGTTGGTCCAGGCATGATACGTGGCCAATATGGGGTGACGTCTACATGAGGATTCTAACTGATCACGGTGTGTTAACGATTAATGCCTTCAATCAGAACATATCCTTGGCAGATGACAAGGGCTTCCACTGGGTGTCTTTCGGTCCAGATGCAGACAGGAACATGATTGAGGACTTCATTAGGGTTATTGAGAATAATCAAACACCTAGGGCTAGTGGGCTTGATGGCTTAAGGGCCCTTGAGGTGGTTGCGGCGGCATATAAGTCATGGAGGGAAGGTAGGCCAGTTAAGATTAGTGAAGTGAGGGTTCAGTGACTTAAGCTTGAAGGCACTCGAGTTTGTATGCATCTAAGGAAAAGCATATAAAGGTTCTATAAGTTAATTACATATGAGGGTTAATTGGTTAATTAGAAGGATTGGATTAGCAGTGACTACTTGGTTTGTTGCATTATTCATAAGTTACGTGCTTTTCGAATACGCTCCAGTTAACCCAATTAACTACATACTATCTCAATTAGGCATGCTTGGCGGTGGTAGTAGTGGTGTAGGTGGTACTGGGCCTGCATTAATGAGTAGGGAAAATTACGAGTATATAGTTCAATGGGCCTCAGCGTTCATGATCCACGGTAACCCAATCCTAGGTTTCACCAAATACATGGTGAATACGTTCAAGGGTGACTGGGGTTGGTCAGTGGTATACGGCTTGCCTGTATTAACGTTAATAGCCAGGTATCTTCCTTGGACTTTGTTTATTGTTGTTTCTGCTAATTTGATTTCCTTTTTTGTGGGTATTTATCTTGGTCAGTATATGGCTTATCATAGGGGTAGTGTTGGTGATCAGGCTGTTACCCAGTTCATAACGGTGAAGAGATCAATACCAGTATACATTTATGCTGCATTACTAGTCTACTTCCTGGGCTTCGAGTACCATATTTTCCCAACCCATGGAGCCTACTCCGGTACCCCAGGCTTCAACCTGCGCTTCATAGTTAGTGTTCTTTATTATGCTGCTTTGCCTATATTCACCCTAGCCTTCTCATCCTTTGGTCATTGGGCTTTAAGCATGAGGGGTAATATTATTTCAGTGCTCGGTGAGGATTACGTAAACTACGCAGAGGCAAGGGGACTACCAAGCAACTGGATACAGAGAAGATACGTTGGAAGAAACGCACTACTACCACTATACACAGGAATAATAATAGCACTAGGAACATCATTCGGAGGAGCAGTATTCGTTGAGTCTGTTTTCTCATACCCAGGTGTTGGTGCATTATTCTCATCATCACTCAGTAATGGTGACTGGGCCCTTGGAATGGGTATTCTACTTATACTAATATTAGCTGTGATATTAGGTATGGTTATTGCTGACTTAACGTACTCACTAATAGACCCAAGGGTGAGGCAAGGATGATGGAAGCTAGTTACAGTAGGGTTGAGGGGGTCATTAAGAGTATTTACAATATTTTGAGGCTCATTTGGGTTAATAAGTCAGCTAGGTTCGGTTTACTTACGCTCACGTTCTATATACTAATGGCTATAATTGGTCCATTAATATTACCCTATAAGCCTATAATAGCTAGTTCAACCAATGTTTTCCAGCCACCTAGGCTTTGGCCACCCATATACTGGTTCGGTACAGATAATGTTGGTGTACCCCTCCTGGTGGATATTGTTAATGGAGCACCCTTCGTCCTTGAAGTTAGCTTATTCACTGCCCTCTACACTACCGTAATAGGCCTATTGGTTGGTATTGTAGCTGGGTTTAAGGGAGGTTACGTGGATGCTGCCTTATCCTTTGTTAGTCAAGTACTCATGACTATTCCTAGTCTACTCTTAGTCATGATAATGGCAACAATGATACACACTAATAACCCGCTCATACTATCTGGGGTATTGAGTATAACAGGTTGGACTGGCTTAGCTCTCGCGGTTAGGTCACAGATACTTTCAATGAGGGAATTACCTTACATTGAGGTTTCAAGGGTATTAGGACTATCTAGTGGATACATACTGTTTAGGGAAATAACACCAAAAATAATGCCATATGTTTGGATAAACTTCATACTAAATATGGAGGGAGCAGTGTATGCCTCAGTTGGCTTATACTTTCTAGGCCTATTACCATTCCAAAACTACAACTGGGGTGCATTAATAAGCCAGGCATTAGCCTATGGGGCGTATTATGGTGGAAGAGCATTACCAATATTAATAGTGCCCGTGGTCTTTGTGACACTATACATGGTGGCACTCATAGAGTTGGCTTATGGGATAGATGAGATAATAAACCCAAGGTTAAGGAGATGAATTATATATTATAATTATTAATATTTATGTTAACGTTAATCAATTTAGAGTAAAGCTTATAAAGTAGTATACTATTTGGTAATACATGGCTATAAAATACACCTGGTTCAAGTGGATCCTAGTAGTCGCTACAGTTCTAGTAGTGAGTTTAGTGGTGGGTCAGGTTAATTTTGGGCGTACCGCAGTAAACCCAATACTTAATGCCCAACAGTATAATATTACACCCTACAATACAATATATGTATTCACCATAAGTAGCCCACCCTTAACCAGTATGTCGCTTTATAACCCGAACATATTCCATGGTGGTATTGCATGGTATGGTGTTGTTCAATCACATGTAGCGGCGATAAATTACACCACTGGTGAAGAGATTCCAATACTGGCTAAGAACTGGACCCTTCAAGTGCTTCCAAATGGTACACTGGCTATTTACGTAACCTTAAGGCAAAGTGGGATGAGTAATGGGCAACCAGTCACGTGTTGGGATCTATTGGCTAATAATATTGCTAATGGTTTAATACACAACATGTGGGGTAACGTCAGCATTGTGAATAACTACACATGCATATTCAAGATGCCTCAAGGCTACTATGCACCACCCACTAGCCCAGCTGCTGAGGCTTATGACGTATTCTGGGCGCTTAACTGGGGTGGGGTGGCATTGGTCTGGACATTTAATGCATGGTACCCATTAATGGAGGCAACATTGGCTAACTATAGTTGGCTCTGGCTCTTCAACTTTGGTAACGCCACCCAGCAGGCTCAGGCTAGAAAAGTATTAACGCCATTAATTAATGAGTTATTCACTGCAAAATTACCACCTAACACACCTACAACAGGCCCATTCTATGTTTGCGATATTACACCTGAGTACATTCTCCTTTGTAAGAATCCGTATTGGTATGATGCTAAGGATATTAAGGTTGATTACATTGTTGAATGGCAGTACTCATCAATGACCCAGGTTTACGCAGCATTGGCTTCCGGTAAGATCAGTATCTGGCGGACCGGGGGCTCGTCAATTTCATCCACGTTGCTTAGTCAAATACTTAGGAATCCATACATAGAGATGAATATTTACCCAGGCTTCGGTGGTGATGCCTTGTATTTCAATTTCCTTAATCCTTGGTTGGCTATGCCTCAGGTTAGGCAGGCTATTTACTATGCTGTTAATTGGACTCAATTAGCCCAAGCAGCATACGGGCCTCAATTCATATTACCTTCACCAACTCCTCAAGTAGGTATAATGAATGATATGTATCCAAGCTTAGTGCAGCAGGTTATAGGCTATTGGGCTAGTCAAGGATCACCATTAATAAACTACACTTATAATCCATCCATGGCTACTCAATTGCTTGAGAGTGCTGGTTTCACTGAGAAGAATGGTGTATGGTATACACCCAACGGCTCAGAATTCACGTTAACACTATACATTAGTTCAGGAGCATCACCGCCGCAGTTGGCTTTAGCTAATAGTATTGCCAATGCGTTAACAAGCTTCGGAATACCAACAACAGTAACTGTTTACCCAAGCTCAGAGTTCAGTACCATAGTTCAACAAGGTAAGTATGATTTAATATTCTTGTATTATGATGGTGCACCTGAACCTGGTTTTCCATCATTCTTCCCAGAGGGTCCAATACCAGCAGCCTACTTCCAAGGTTACCCATTCAATGCAACGCATTGGAATATGGTTGTTACCCTACCTAATGGTACTCAAGTTACCCCACTTCAAGCATGTACTGATTACTTGCTGAGTCCAGCTAGGATATTCTCATGTTACGCAATATCAATGTGGGCTTGGAACCACTATACACCATTCATACAGATTGATAGGAATACTTGGATATTCTTCCTAAACACCCAGTATATTAACTGGCCGCTTAACGACACGTCAATATGGGAGAACCTACTAACCATAGAAACAGAGGCTTGGACTGCATTACTCATGCACGTATCATTCAAGTCACCTTCAGTCGCAACTACAACTACCTCCCCAGTAACCACAACTACCCCGAGCACTGTAACTAAGGTTGTTACACCGTCATATATTATATATGCTGTAGTGGCTGTAGTTGTAGTGGTTATTGTTGCGGCTGTTGTTGCGATAATACTGGTGAGGAGAAGGTGAAGTTAACTTTCTTTAATTAAAATTAAATCTATTTTTCAAATTTTCAAAATTAATCTAATGGGCTTAATGAACCTAAGGTACTTCCTTTAATATTAAACTTAACTCTAATTCACGTATTTTTGAGTAAAATATTTAAAATTAACCTTGCATAATAAGGACTTAGTGCTGGAGGTCTCGTTCATAGGTAGAAGAAGCGTGTTTAATGAGTTGAGTAGTATTGTAACGGGCCCCATTAGTGTTAAGTATGCTGACTCCAGGGTAATTAGGGCTGTGGGTAATGAGGTATGTATCCTGGATTACTACGTTGATGTTGATTGTTCAGGTAATTGCGTGAGGGTGGGTAGGTATGTTGAGCCAGTGGAGCTTATGGGTATTTTAACCAGTATTATAGTTAATATGCTTAATCATGAACTTATTAAAATGGGTATTGACTACGGTACGGAGAGGACAGGTGTAGTCTTGATTTACGACAACACACCCTTAATCGGCAGTATATTAACCCCCGTTAAGTTAATTAAATTAATTAAATTGATTAATGGTAGATTCAGTGAAGTAGCTATAGGTGATTCACCTTCAGCGCGTAGATTCCTTGGGAGAAGTATCAATGACTTATGCTCAATAACGGATAACATACTGATTATTAATGAGCTTGAATCCTCCAGGTTAAGGAACTGGATATCCACGAATGGTCTAATGGGTGATGTAGCTGACGCCTATGCAATAGCGTTAACTAAACCTAAGATAACCATTAAGTGCCCTAACCTTAAAGACTAAGTTTCCTGGTGTTATATGGTAAACGTGGAGATTACTGGTTTTCTTAAGGTGATTCAAGGATTAACAATATGCGCTTAAAGTCGTCTTTCAGTGGGAAGATGCTTAAGGGGTTTAAATAGCGGTGTTTAATTAAGGGTGTCTAGGTTTTATAGATGTTAGGGGGTTTCCCTTTCAACGCTCCTTATTGATTCAATAATTATGTCAACAGCCTTTTCAGCTAATTCAATGGGTATGTTAAGGGGTGGTGCAATCCTTATTGTTGATTTACCCGAACCTATTACAGCCACCCCCCTCTTAAACGATCTCATTAACACCTCCCCCAGCTCCTTAACGGCAGGTTCCTTGCTTACCTTATTCTTAACCAACTCAACACCAATCATTAATCCAAGCCCCCTAACGTCACCAATTAACCTGCTTGAATCAGTCTCCTCTTTAAACCTCCTCATAATGTAATCCCCAACCCTTGAGGCGTTTGTAAGTAAGTCCTCATCCTTAATAACGTTAATCACCTCAATACCTGCAGCCAAGGCCACTGGATTACCACCGAAGGTATTGGCGTGGGAACCCTTAGGCAGTTTCATTAAGTTAGCCTTACCCACAATGGCTCCTAATGGTAGGCCAGCCGCTATGGCCTTAGCCATGGCTATTAAGTCAGGTTCAATGCCGAAGTGCTCCACTGCAAACCACTTACCGGTTCTACCGAAGCCTGATTGAACCTCATCAACAACCAGCATTATACCGTGCTCCTCAGTAATCTTCCTTAACCCTCTCATGAAGTTAACCGGTGGTACAACGTAACCCCCCTCACCTTGAATGGGTTCAATGAAGACTGCAGCCACCTCACTTGGATCAACTAACCTACCGAATACCCAATCCTCAATGAACGATAAAGCTTGCTCGCCACACTCCTCCTCACTCAGCCTCTTACCGAAGGGGCACCTGTATGGATACGGGTATGGTGCGTGAATGACATTAGGCATCATTGGGTTAAACCCAAATCGCTGAATAGGTTTACTGGCTGTTAAGGACATTGAACCATAAGTCCTACCGTGGAATGCACCTAGGAAGGCCATAACGTAAGGCCTCTGATTCCTGAAATACCCCCTAGCTATCTTAAGGGAACCCTCTATCGCCTCAGTACCTGAATTGGCGTAGAAGACGCTCTTCCCGCCACTTATTGGGGTTACTTCAATTAACATTGAGGCGTGTTTAACGGCTAATTCATAGTAGAAGTCAGTTAAACTGTAGTGGGTGAATTCACCTGCCTGATTCCTTATAGCCTTAACAATCCTTGGGTGGGAGTGCCCAACATTCATGACTGCTATACCTGAGTTAAAGTCCACGTATAGGTTACCGTCAACATCCTCTATCACTGGGCCGAATCCCCTCTTAATCACTAGGGGGTACCATCGCCCAAAGGACTGCATTATCAGTGACTCATCGCTCTTAACAATACTTAAGGCCCTGGGTCCAGGGGGCTCCACTATTATTCTTGGGACGTCACTTGGCTTAACATCCCAGTACCAGTTAGGCATACTTAGTTACCTCAGTGGTGTTTAATAAAGTATCCTATAATAGGGTATATAACCTATGTAGCATTATTTAAGAACCTTACCGGTTAACAGACTGACAACCGGGGATTTACCGAAGTCCTCCCCTAAGTCAATACTAGTCCCTTTAGCTGGAATAAGCCTAACACCCAGTGAACGACCCTTAACCCTAACCACCTCGGTTAAGTCAAGGAGTAGGTTCTTAATTAACCCAAGTTCATTAATTGGTACTGGAACCATGTCAATACCCGCCACGCAAACCTGCGTATATGATATTAGTTTAAATAAGTCAACTAAACCATTATTAAACCTCTCCTTCAACTCATCATCCTCCCCCAACGGTAACATAACCTCATTGAATCCTGTCTTACTGAAGGGTAATTCCGTTATCAACCTATTAATGAGGCCAATGGTCGCCATGGTCCCTAATTCACCAAACCTTAACCCACCCACCTTCTCAATCACCTTAACCACAGAGTCCTGACCCCAGGGTGATAGTGAAGCATCAATACCCCTGTACTCCACGCCGGCTAATTCACTCAACTCCTCACCTATTTCATTAGCCTTACCCACAATGTCCCTTAACCTCCTCTGCAAATCACCACCCTCCAGTAGGTCTGAGGCGTATAGTATTGCTATTGATAACCCAGTACCACCCTTAACGTTAACAGATGCCGGGTAGTATGGGGTTTCAATTAAGTCACCTAGGAGTATAGCCACCTTCCTAGCTGCTAATGGTTCCTCGGAGGCGATTAACTTAAGTAGGTTAACGTAGAAGTCGACTACTTCATCATCATACTCAGGCATCCAAACCATGGAGTAGGTATCATACTCATTAATCAACTTAACCACGGTGGAGGAATCTAGAGGAGTCATTAGGCTTAAACCTGAGTAAACGTAACCCCTCCTGGCGGCTGTGGATTTAAGTACCCTAAGCTGCTCCTTGGCCGCATTAGCATCATTTACGAATGGTAACGTAACCCTCTTAGTAACAATGCTTACACCATACTTAGATGAGACTACGCTAATGCCCGCATTAACCCTATCCAGTAGGTTAGGTAATGAGGCTAAGTCATCTGTGAATAAGGTCACTGCCCTAATCTTCATGAAGTTTAATTACAGTTAGGAGTTATTAAACATAACCCACATTCAGCATTCAAGCCTAATACCGCTAAGTATATGCGCCTTAATCCTGTACGTTAATACGTAATCCTCATCAGCCAGTAGTTGAGTTAAATTCACTGAATTGGGTTTAAGATTCCTCATGAATGAGTATGCGCTAGGGTTACTCAATGTTTTAACAGGCTCAGCATCCATTAAGGAGAAGTTCTTAACACAGAAGTGTGGTATGGGTATTGCTGATAATTTAGTTGACCAATGTATCGATAAGGGTACCCTAAAGGCCTTAACCTTACTCAGTGTGTTAACGCCCAGGGTTACGTTACTCATTAACCCACTGAACCTACTGAACCTCTTCATAGCCCTCTCGGCGGCGTCAATTATGATTCTAAGTAACTTAGAGGCATTCTTCAAATCAACACCATTCTTTTCATTAAGCCTAGCGAAGACCTTAAAGCCATTCATGCCGTCAAAGTACATTAACACGTTACCAATACCCACGGCCTCAAAACCCAGCCTAACGGCGTTGGAGGCTATGTGCATGATTAAGTAACCCTCAGGTGTATTAAACATTACCTGCTTAACCTTAATATCAGCAACTAGGACATCAACGTTACTTGAACCTATTGGCTTAACTGAAGCCATGAAGTCTAACCCACCTTGAGCAACAAAGGATTTTAAATCATTAATACTATTTATCACTATTGGCTTACCCTCAATACTCCTAATCAACCTAACACCACTGGATTGCTGAACTATGACTTGGGTGGTCCTATTAACCATGAAGTCAAGCATTAATTCACCCACTGAGTCATAGTACTTAATTGGGTCAACCGGAACCTTCTTCACTACCGGATTCAGTCTCCTAGCACTCTTCATACTCACTAACTGGTGTTGAACAATAGTATATTAACTTACTGTTGCTTAGGGTCATTTAACGATTATGGTAAGCTTAAATTGAGGCTAAGCAGTATTGGCGTGAGTTCTCATGGGTCATTAAGTAAGTGTTTTAAGGGTAATTACTTGATTAATACGTGGTCAACATATACATGGGTAGGGAGAGCTGCTATGCGGTTAAGGAGGGTGTTTACGTTAAGCCTGGGCCAATGGACCTAGGTAGGGCTGCGGCACACCTTTACCTGCACTTAAGGGACCTTAAGTTAGGTTACACTTACAATCATGATTGCGTTAAGATTAGGATGAGCCGAAGTCTCTTTGAGGCTAGGTGCAAGTACCTTGTTAAACTCTGCAGGGAGCAGATTAATGATGAGTATGAGTGTAGTCAAGTAGAGCAATTAGTCAACGCGGTGCTAAGTAACATGAAGCTACCCCAATGGGCTGAGGAATTGGTTAAACAATACCTAGTTAAGGTAACTAGGTTGATTTAGGAGTTAGCAATATTAATAAGTCCCTAACGCCTCAAGGGGGGTTCAGTGAGCCTATGCCTACTTGAACATAGGGATATGGTGATTTCAGGCCTAGCAGTCTTCGCAGCATCATTCATGCTCCTCTCACAATACTGGCTAACTAACTTAAGCCTACTGGGACCCATTTCCCTAGCATCTATCCTAATTGCCTTAACCGCATTTATGGCTCATGAGTTAATGCACAGGTACGTGGCTAGGAGGCTTGGCTACATTGCCTGCTTCAGACTTGTTAAATACGGTTTAGTGATGCTTCTTGTAACAGCATTAATAGGGTTAGCCGCCAGGTCACCATTCATGATGGGTGCCCCAGGGGCCGTGGCTATTGGGCCTAACATACTGGGTAAGGAGAATAGTAAGTATAGGGCGCTCATAGCCTTAGCTGGGCCAGGGACTAATGTGATAATGGCTGCCTTATTCTACGCATTAACCCTACCCACCGTTAATAATGCTGCATTGCTACTGGTCCTGCGTTTAACATATATTCTCAACTCGATTCTAGCCCTATTCAACTCACTTCCAATACCACCCCTTGATGGCTACCAGGTGGTTAAGAATAGGGAGTACGGATTATGGTTAACGCTCATGGTATCATCAATACTGGTCTCTATCCCTGCATTAGGGTACTTACTTTAATCGAACTCACACCCTTAACAGTTTCCCTTACCCTCAATGCTATTAATGCGGTTATTATTGATGATACTGCTGATGATATGAATATGTAGTAGAAGGATAACCTTGAGGGAACCATGTAAAGTACTGGCAAGTTACCTAACATATCATTAATACACCATGCTTATACATATCAAGTATTGAACTTGCAAACACTGGACCGAGGGTATTACCCATTAGTCTCATGGTTGTGTTGGTTCCAGTTATGGTGGCAAGTCTCCTCTCGGATGCAGACATCATGAGTATAGTTATCCTAGTCACCATCATTCCACCAATACCGATTAACGTGACTACTAGGATCATCATAACGTCAACCACAGTTAATGAGTAGTCCAGCGGTGTTACTGCAAGAAACAGTGAACCAAGGGCTGCAATTAATGGTGTAATTATTAATATTGGCTTAACCCTAATCCTACTTGATAATGCCACGAAGACTGACCCAATAATCAGCATTATTATGCTTATGGGGGCTGGGGTAATGCCAGTGGATAATATATCCATGCCGAAACCCACTGGGCCGGTAGGTTAAGAGGACTGGCACTGTGTATATTTATTAAAAACCATGAGTACCCTCTTCCTACCGTACTCATCAGCTAACTTACCTATAACAGGCACTAGGACTAAGCCACCTAAGGTTTCAGCGGATAAGATCCATGAAGCCTCTGAGGCTGAGGCATTGAATTCGCTTTCAATCTTGTATATTAAGGGGAGTACAGCCATTTCAATGTACATTGTTAAAATAAATATGAAGGCTAATATGGGTAGGTGTCTCCTTAAAACATTGGCAGTATGGCTCATAGCGGTTCTCATAAGGGCTTGTATATTAAGTCTAGTAGATGGTAATCATGGCTTAATCGAATATTAATTCGACTCAATAGTCATACTTAGATTCAATACAGTAATCAAAGTTAATTAACCTCCATTGAGGTTAATGGTTTAAAACATATGCGATACTGCATTATATAGGTGTAGGTAAGTTATCAACACTCTTAATAGTATGGTTATTTGTCAGCATATAGTAGGTGATACTTATTTACCTGAGTAAAATTGTGTTAAATATGGCCCATTATGTTCACTTAATGGTGCATCATGGGAAAAACTTATATAGGAGAGGTAGCTGAAAATATTTTATGGCTAGGAGAGACGTAATAAATACCTCAATATGGGCTGCTAAGAGTATAGCTGTTGTCTTCGCTGAGCTAGTTTTCGCAATAAGCATATCCTTCTTCCTAATACACGCAATGCCAGGTAACCCGTATCAAATAATCCTAGTTGGATTACTGCAGAAGGGTATACCTTATGAACAGGCTAAGATAATGGCAGCTGCATTAGCCGGCTACAACCCTAACACTAACCCAATAGTTAGTTGGGCTGGTTACATGTGGAGTGTGTTCCACGGTAATTTAGGTTACTCACTAATATACAGGGCACCGGTTAGTAAAATTATAGCCACAGCCGCACCCTGGACAATACTACTGGTCGCAGTATCCTTAACACTAGCCTTTGCCACAGGTTATATACTGGGGCTTTATGCAGCATCAAAGACAGGTATAGTGGATAGTTTAATAAACGGTACATTATCCTTCTTCCAATCAATACCAGCCTACGTCCTAGCCTTAATACTAATAATAATATTCGGTGTACTACTGAAGATAGCCCCCATAGCTGGAGCTTACTCCTCAAACGTCACACCAGGCTTCACGGCGAAATTCATACTGGATGTTATGCATCATCTAGCCCTACCCCTCTTAACCTACTACCTAGTAATATTCCCAGGCTGGGTCTTCGGTACCAGGAGCCTAGCCATAAGCATTACTAGGGAGGATTACGTGCTTGTGGCTAAGGCTAGGAGCCTACCGGAGAGGAGGATTACGCTCACCTACATTGGTAAGAACGCCCTACTACCCCAGTTAACTGCATTACTATACTCCTACGGTTTAATGTTCGGTAGCAGCATATTCATTGAATCAACCTTCGCCATACCCGGGTTAGGCTATGTCTTATCAATAGGCTCTGGTTCAAGGGACTACTTACTGACCATTGGTTCATTCCTAGTGATTATTATTGCTGTTATTTTGGGTAATTTTATTGCTGATGTTACTTATGGTTTGATTGATCCTAGGGTGAGGGGTGTATGATGGAGTCTGCTATTCCTCTTGGTAGGAGGGTTGTTAATAGGATTGTTGATTTGCTTCATCAATTATACGTCTCCATAGTCATCTTCACCAGTACTGGTCAAGGTAAGGCTGGCTTCGGTTTAACAGTATTCGTTGTTGCATTAGCCATAGCAGCACCATTATTCCCATACCCAGGACCAAAATGGAGCAACGTAGCACTACAATTCATACCACCATCAACAAAACCATCACTATGGTACATACTTGGCACTGATTACCTAGGAATACCACTGTTACTGGACATAATATGGGGACTAAGATACTTCTTGGAGATAGGTGCAATAGCCGGTGTACTGCAGGTGGCTATAGGTACCTTCCTGGGGCTCCTGGCTGGTTACCTAGGGGGCTTCACCGATAGGGCATTAAACTTCGTTTTCAACTTACTGCTCACAATACCAACCTTCGCCCTATGGTTAATACTAGCAGTCATATTTAGGTCAGGTAACCCAGTTATCCTAGGTTTCATACTAGGTATATTGAGTTGGGCTGGGTTAGCCAGATCCATTAGGGCTGCTGCCTTGAGTGCTAAGAATAAGGATTACGTTGAGGCATCAAGACTACTAGGCTTAAACTCACTATCAATAATAGCAAACGATATAATGCCTGCAATAACCCCATACATAGTCATGAACTTCATGTTAAGTATAGTCGGAGGCTTCTATGGCGCAATGGGCCTAGCATTCCTAGGCCTAATACCCTACAGTAACATAAACTGGGGGGCAATAATGGGTAATGCCTTCTACCAGGAGGCAGCAATATTCTCACCAACTGGAACAATACCAGTAGTAATACTGATAGTGATTCAAACAGTGATATTAATGGGTTTCGTCTACTTCGCAAACGCCTCAGTGTACATATTCGACCCCAAGAGGAGGAGGGAGGTAGAAATTAAATTAGCCAGCAAGCGTAGGGCTGTGAGGTGACAGCATGTCTTCGACAGTGCTCTCCGTTAAGAACCTGAACGTAACGTATAAGACAGCTACCTTCGACGTTGAGGCTGTTAAAAACGTTTCCTTCGAGTTACATAGGCATGAGATACTGGGGATAGTTGGCGAGTCGGGTAGTGGCAAATCAACCATAGCCCTAGCACTAATGAGACTACTTCCCAATAATGCCGTAATAACTGGTGAGGCTTCATTATACAGTAGGGATGGATCCAGAATTGACAATGTATTAACGCTCCCTGAGGAGGAGCTTAGGAGGATTAGGTATAGGTGGGGTAAGATATCCATAGTGTTCCAGGGCGCCATGAATTCGCTGAACCCATTATTAACTGTTAAGGATCACTTCATTGATACTGCCCAAGCCCATGGTATTGATAAGGAGGAGGCACTTAAAATAGCTGCTGATTTGCTCCGTTCAGTTAGGCTTGAGCCTGCTAGGGTGCTTAGGTCATACCCGCATCAATTATCAGGTGGTATGAAGCAGAGGGTTATGATTGCCTTAGCTCTAATGCTGAACCCAGACGTAATAATACTTGATGAGCCAACCACCGCCTTAGATACATTGACTCAGAGGCAGATACTTGAGTTAATTAGGGATCTGCGTAAGGAGCGTGACGTAGGCATAATGCTTATTACTCATGATTTATCCGTCGTGGCTGATGTGGCTGATAAGGTTCTCGTTCTCTATAGGGGCTACGTAATGGAGATTGGGGATGTTTATACAGTGTACTCACGCCCATACTCGCCATACACGCTCATGTTAATAAACTCCTTCCCAGCAATAGGCAAGAGGATAATTAAGCTTAAGCCCGCTGGCATAACTGCAACAACTAATAATAGGGGTTGCCCATTCATAAATAGATGCCCATTCGCATCCATTGAGTGCGCTGACGCGGATATGAATCTTATTGAGGTTGAGCCAGGACACTTCTCATCATGTATAAAGGCAAATCTCATACAGCAGCAGGTCGCAGGCAAGGTGATGGCCAGTGAGCAACAGCAGTAGCTCAGGCAGTAGCCCAAGGGGGCCTGCCCCAGTTTGCCCATATCTTCAAAGAACCCCCCAGGGCTACTTATGTAGCCTAACTCAGAAGCCTGTTAATCCACTTGGCTGGTACTGCATATTCGACTACATGAATTGCCCAATATACGTAAGCCACGCCGCTTACATGAGTGGTAGGAAGGGGCTTGAGAGGAAGTATAGTGAGGATGTTGTTATTGCTGCAGAAGACTTAACAGTAGTCTTTAAGGTTGGGAGCATGTTCAGTAAGAAGGATCTTTACGCTGTTGATCATGTTAACATAACTGTGAATAAGGGTGAGACTATGGCAGTGGTTGGTGAGTCGGGTAGTGGTAAGACCACGCTCGGTAAGACCCTAGTTGGATTATATATACACCTGCAACCGGTAGGATCTACTTCCATGGTAGGGATATTTCAACAATGACTGAGGAGGAGTATAAGGTTTACAGGCTTAAGTCACAGTACATTCACCAGGACCCATACTCAAGCCTTAACCCATATAAGACAGTGTACGATATATTGGCTGTCCCATTGAGGGCTAATAAGCTTGTGCATAGTAAGGCTGAGGAGGAGAAGCTGATTTTCGAGGCTCTTGAGAACGTTGGCCTTAACCCCAAGGCCTACATTAACAAGTACCCCTTTGAATTAAGTGGTGGTGAGAAACAGAGGGTATCCATTGCAAGGGCATTGCTCGTTAAGCCTGAGTTTGTGGTGGCTGATGAGATAGTTACGATGCTTGATGCTTCACTTAGGCTCGAGGTTCTTGATCTACTCTTAGCAGTGCAAAAGGAGATGAATTTAAGCGTACTCTTCATAACTCATGATTTAGGAATGGCCTACTACATGGCTGGTGACACAGGTAAGGCTGCAGTAATGTACCTTGGTTCAATAATGGAGTATGGGCCAGCTAAGGAGATGCTTGAAAGCCCACTACACCCGTATACCCAAGCCTTATTATCAGCAATACCTGAGCCTGACCCAGCTAAGTCAAGAAGTAAGAAGGTTATGAAGCTTAGAAGCCTTGATCCACCTAACCCACTTAGGGCGCCTCCTGGATGCAAGTTCAGTGACAGGTGCCCATTTGCCATGGATAGGTGCTTTAAGGAGAGGCCTCCACTTAAGAAGGTTGGCAACGTAATGGTTGCCTGCTGGTTATATTAAAACAGTGATAATTATGCATCCTGAAATAGGTAAGGCTGTCTACGGTATAATACTAAGTTTACTAGTGCTATTGGGTATATCATTCATTTACCTGAACCCAGATGAGGTAAGCTTCTACGTAGCCTTAGTGGCACTGGTATTCCTCATAATACTGCTGGTATGGACTATCAATGATATTAGAAAACAGGCTGGTCAGGAGGGTTTAAGGTCCTCATCGGAGTCGTAGTCTGTTTTTAAACTGGGTCTTTTATACTGTATTATGTTTGTTACTCCTCTATGCAGGTTCTTGGAGGATTCACTAATCATGAAGTGTAGGCTTACTGGTTCATCAATGCGCTTAACCTTTATGGAAACAGTATTCCACCCATGTCTCATTAAGGCATCTGCGTAATTCCTACCATCACCATCGTAATTAGGCCTAAGCATATACTTCTCCTTGGATTCAACAATGGGCTCCTCATTAAACCACAGTTTAGCGTATGGTGCATTATTGGGGATACCCAAGTGCATTATTCTTGAATCACCTGGATTATAAATGAAACCCACAGCAACCATTGAAGCACCCTTAGGTATTAAATCCTCGAGGCTGAGGTCATAACCATCCCTGTAAACCGCAGCCCATTCACCAGCCGCAGCTTCACCAACCCACCTATCAACATCCTCATCACTGTCATTAACCTTATTAATGAACCAAACCACCGGTGGTAATATTGTTAAGGTTATGTTAATTGACTCAAATGAGTCTAAAGCAGTGAATTGAATGATAGGGTGCTCAACGGTATTAAGCTCATTAAGGTTAATTAACCTAACCCTAAACTCAACCTCGGCCGTGGAATTAGGCTCAATGAATAACCCTCCACTCACTGGGTTTATTTGATAGGCCTTAGTGTTGATGCCGTGTATAATGTAGTTTAGGTTAATTGGACTTAACCTAATGCTCCTAATTGTGATTATTATGGGTAATTCAACATTAGGCTTAAGCACCGGGCCGATTGGGTGCTCAACGGTGGCCTCAATCCCAATGAATCTAAGCCTCCAGGTATTTGGCTTATAATTCAACCATGATTCATTAGGCTTAACCGTGAATGGGTCTATTAACCATTCAACACCACCTTCATGGTTAATCTTAACTCTATCATTATACCTAGCAAGTAATCTATACGTAACCTTAAGGATCCTATTAGCTAACTCGGTCACAGTCCTATTAGACCTAATATTAGATACACCACCCCATGTCTCATTGGTCATAATCTCTTCGTAAACCTTAACGTAGTCTTGGGGTATGTAATCCGCGCCATGAATAATACCCAATACAGCACCCACGGTGGCCGCGGTGCTGTCAGTGTCGTAGCCTAGGCTAATAGTCTTAGCAATAGCATCCATGAAGCTGTTACCGTAGAGTAGACCTAATACCTCAAAGCCTAGGTTAATGGGTGAGTATTGGGCTATTTTACGGTACTCAGTAGGTGCGAGCTCAATAATAATTCTCCTAGCCTCCCTTAAATCTAAGCCCTTAGCGTAGGCATTAAGGGCATTCTCAATTGCCTTATGAGTTAAGCTATTCTGGGGTATGTAGCTTAACGCATGCTTAATTAACTTAATTAAGTCACCTTCAATGAATGCTAAAGACTCTAATACCGCATTAAATACTTCACCGTAAACAGACTCACCACCACCATGGTCAACAATAGCATCCTTAAAAGCGTACTCAGCAGCTACGTCAGGTAACCCTGGAGCTATCATTGCCCAAACCTCAGACCTAATGGGTGAACCCATGCAGTGTTTAAACCAATTATTGAAGAAACCTGACATGGGTGGTAGTATGCCCAGCCTCAGATTCCTCTTACTCAACCCATATTCATCCCAATTATAGTGAATACAGTCGAGCCAACACTGGGCAAGATCATGCTCAGTCACATCAAGTCCCCTATCCTCAATAAGCCTAAGCCAAGCCATCTGAACCTCAAAATCATCATTAGGGTAAAGCTTAGGCTCAAGTCTAACATCAATTAAATCCTCCTGGCCAAAACCCCTCTCATAAGGGGTACCAAGACTACCACCAGCATTCTTACCTAGTAAACCACCGTAAACCTTATTAAATAAAGCTGCCCTTGAAAGTGAAACCATAGGTAATTAAGTCGCATTGGTTTTAAAGCTTTAGATAACGCATTAATTTCCTACCCAGATTCAATAAATCCTTGAATTAATACACGAATCAATAGCTTATTTTTACTGAGTCTTAGTTAAGCTTATGATGCTTACACCAGGAATTTAATGCTTTAATTCAAGTTAATTTTAGTCGGAACCCTGATACCTCATCAACTATCAGTGATGGCAGCCGTCCCCACTTCACTTAGGAATCCTTCAACTATTTTTATGAATTCCTCAGTATTATCAAGGTATGCAGGATGCCTTGCTCCCTCTATGTAGACTACCTTGAAGCCGAATCTAGTTAATAAGTCGGCATTATACCTTGGTGACACATCATCCCTACTACCCCATATACCCAGTACTGGCTTTCTTATTTTAACAAGGTCAATCCTATTAACACCCACTGGTCCTATCACAATGGCTGCAGATGCAGGGTAACCTAAGGCTAAGTACCTTAATACTGTTTCCCCACCTATTGACGCACCTATCAGTATTGGATTTAAGATACCTAATGCATCCACAATAGCCTTTAAGTGTTCTGCGTAATCATTCTCGTTTTCCCTCTCAAAATGGTCGCTTCTTGACCTTGGGCCATAGGGCATGTCTACGGCGTAAACCTCATACTTCTTCTCAAAGTAACTTAAGCAGCATTCATTCCAAGTATCGGCACTAAAGCTGAGGCCATGGATGAAGAGTAATGTTGATTTACCTGAACCACCTTGAAGTAATCTAACCCTCTTACCGTTAACTGTTATCCACTTCTCATTAACCATAGTGATTAAGAATTCACGGTAGTTAATTAATCTTACTCACCAGCCTCTTTGGTTACCTATTTAGCTAAGTAATGAGGCTATATGGTGTAATCGCTATTATATTTACTTACCCGATTAATTAGGTAAAACTTATATACCCCAGGTAATTAACTAAACCTATGGAAGGTGTTCTAGAAATCAACCGTTGAAGTACTGGACACAACCCTGAGGGATGGGGCACAGGGTGCAAATATATCATTCACGCTTAATGACAAGATTAAGTTGACGCTTGTTCTTGATGAGCTCGGTGTTGACTATGTTGAAGGTGGTTGGCCTGGATCAAACCCTAAGGATGAGGAGTACTTTAAGGAGATTAAAAAGTATTCACTGAGTCATGCCAAGGTTGCTGCATTCAGCAGCACTAGGAGGAAGGATACTAAGCCCAGTGAGGACCCAAGCCTAAACGCAGTATTAAGGACTGATGTTGATACTGCGGTGTTATTTGGTAAATCATGGGTGCTTCACGTTAATGAAGTGTTGAAGGTGAGTAGGGAGGATAACCTTGAAATGATATATGACAGTATCAGTTACTTGAAGTCACATGGCCTTGACGTAATCTTTGATGCTGAACACTTCTACCAAGGCTTTAAGGATGATCCTGATTACGCTCTCTCCGTTGTGAAGACTGCTGAGGACGCTGGGGCCAAGGTAGTGGTGTTGGCTGATACTAATGGTGCTATGATGCCTAATGAGGTTTATGAAATAACTAAGAGGGTAGTGGGTACTGTTAGGATTAAGATTGGTTTACACATGCATAATGACTCAGGCTGCGCAGTAGCTAACACGGTCATGGGTGTCTTAGCTGGGGCGAGGCATGTTCAGGGAACAATTAATGGTATTGGGGAGAGGACCGGTAACGCTGACTTGGTTCAAGTAATACCGAACCTAATTATTAAGGTTGGCTTAAGGGCGTTAAACGGCTCAAGCAGCTTAAGGAAGCTGAGGGAGGTCTCCAGGTTAGTTTATGAATTAGCAGGTCTACAGCCTAACCCGTATCAACCGTATGTGGGTGACTACGCGTTTACGCATAAGGCTGGTGTTCATGTTGATGCTGTTTTAAAGAATCCAAGGGCCTACGAGCATATTGACCCTGAAACAGTGGGTAATTCAAGGCGCTTCATATTATCTGAGTTATCAGGTTCATCTAACCTGGTGGTTTACCTGGAGGAGAATGGTATTAAGGTTGATAAGAAGGATGAGAGGGTTAAGAGGGCGTTAATGAGGATTAAAGAACTTGAGAATAAGGGCTACAGCTTCGATCTGGCTCCAGCCTCAGCGGTCCTAATAGCGTTAAAGGAACTTAACCTATACAGGGAGATGATTAAGGTGGAGTATTGGAGGGTCATTGATGAAAGCGGCGTGAATCTGGCGGTGGTTAAGGTTAATGGGCAGCTTGAGGTGGCTGAGGGGGTTGGTCCAGTTCATGCAGTTGACTTAGCATTAAGAAGAGCACTTCAGAAGATTTACCCTGAACTCTCCAGGGTTACTTTAACAGACTACAGGGTTGTATTACCCTCTGAGGTTAAGAATACTGAGAGCCTAGTTAGGGTAACGGCGGAGTTCACTGATGGTGTGAGGAGGTGGAGGACCATTGGGGTCTCCACAAGTGTAATTAAGGCCAGTATTGAGGCTCTGGTAAATGGTCTTGATTATTATCTTCAATTAAGCAGGTTAAGGGTTATTGAGGGGGCTCAGCGTTCACCTTAATAATGAGCCTGAGTTTAAGCATCATTGAGTATTCAAAGTGAATACTCACTTACCCACAAGGGGTTTAGCTAATTCAGTTATCTTAGCCTCCCAATCCTTAGCCTTAACTATTGCACTAGCCACCAATACACCCACTGTACCTAATTCAATTGCCTTAGCAACATCATTATAATCCTCTATACCGGCACCTGTAATAACCTTAACATCACCGTTAACCCTCTTAACTGCATTAACCGTTTCAACAACCACATCAGGCTTAGTCCTACTAACGGACTTACCTGTGCCTATTAATTCAGGAGGCTCCATGGCAACTGCCGTGGGTGCAAGGGCAGCCGCAGCGGCACTTGATAATGGGTCTGGGGAACACACCACTGTCTCAAGGTTAAGGGCCTTGGCCTTATTAACAAGCATGGCTATGTCATTTAACAGTAACCTATGCTCACTATGATTTATAATCACACCTGAAGCCCCAGCGTCCTTAATGAACTCTAAGGGTATGTGGCCAGTCCTAGCCCCTGGATCCACTGGGTCAGCTGACTGCGCGTAAACGGGTATGTTTACGGATTCAGCAACCTGCCTTAGGTAAGTGTGCGGTGGTGCAACTATTATGGATGCACCCAGGTTATTAGCAACCTTCTCAGCTACTTGAGCCAGCTTAACGGCACCACCCCCCAGTAACTCTGGGTAAGCCTTCATGTTTATTATGAGTACTGGAACCTTCATGATTAAGCCTAGGTTAATGGGTGTATAAGCATTAGCTCATATTAATCATTAACACTATTGAACTATTAAGACTTCACCACCAGCCTCCTTAATAGCCTTAATAGCCTTTGCTGAAGCAGCCCTAACCTTAACCACCACGGGCTTCTGTATCTTACCTTCACCAAGTAGTTTACCATACCCCAGTTGAGTTAAGTCAATAATGTACTTATCACCCTCCATCTTAATTAAATTCCTCCTCTGCAGTGAATCAATTAACCCATTTAAGTCACCTACATTTATTACATTAACCTCAGGACTCGGCCTATAGAAGCCATGCTTACCTATTAATGGGTAAAGTTCACCATTAGTTATCTTAAGTAGCAGGCTCTTCTTATGCTTAAGTAAACCAATCTTACCTCCCCCACCTCTTTGACCCCTGCTCCTATGCTGACCAACCCTCCCCCATGAGTGGGTTCTCCAGCCCCTAAGCTTCCTAGACTTCTTCTCTCTACGTCTCACAAGCACCCTTAATGGGGAGGGTTTAAAACTTTAACAATACAACCCAACTTAATGAAGGTAATAGCCAAGGGTGCTGAGGCTTTGCTGTACTTGGAGGATTGGTTAGGCTTAATAGTGCTTGTTAAGGAGAGGGTACCTAAGGGTTATAGGGATCCTGTGTTTGATAAGGTGATTAGGGTTAAGAGAACCATTAATGAAGCCAGGTTAATGATGGATGCTGCGGATTTAGGTGTTAAAACCCCGGTGGTGTATGATGTTGATGTTGTTAGGACTAAGATAAGGATGCAGTACTTGAATTCACCAACATTGAACACTATTATTAAGAGTAATGGTTACTCTAAGTTGGTTAAGGAATTAATGAGCAGAATGGGGGCGCTAGTGGGTGTACTGCATAATGGGGGTATACTCCACGGTGACCCGACCCCAGCTAACGTGATAGTTAATGATAGTGATGAGTACTTAATTGACTTCGGGCTTGGTGAGAAATTGAAACCAACCTGGGACAGTAAATACCTCAGGAAGACTGCTGTGGACTTAAACGTGCTACTTAGATCCCTTGAGAGTAATTACGGTGAGTACAGTGAACAACTCTTCAACGACTTCATTAACGGCTACAGTAGCGTCATAGGAGGTGATAAGGCGGCTTCCGTGGTTAAGTGGGTTAGGAGAATTAGGAGCCTGGCAAGGTACTATACGGGAAGGTTACTATGAGGTTTCTGAACCTTGTTTCTCCCCTATCTTGGATACAGTCCACTTAATGGCATCAATTATCCTCCTTAACCTACGCTGCTCCCTGTAGTTCCGAATAATTATCCTGGTTATTAGACCCTCACTGTTCTTCTCAATCTCGTAATCAAACCCCATTGATTCATCTAACTCACCATTATTAATCAACTCCTCATCCTCACCCTTAAGGCTATTGAGAACCTTCTCAATGAAGAACCTCCTTAATGGCGGCTGCTCGGTTATTGGTTTACTGAACTCAATCACAATCTTGTCATCATCATAGGTTAACTTAGCCACCTCCTCCCCACTGGCTGCTGTTAAGTGTAATTCCTCCTTGGGTGAAACCTTATCAGCGGTGGTTATTGATCGAGTTCTTATTAATGCATCTATTACCTTAAGTGTTGACTCAAGCATGCTTAACTCATCCCTAAGCTCATTGACTCTCTCCCTAATCCTCCTCCTAAGTTCAAGTAATTCCTTGACGTTTAACTCCTCATTACCCACGGTTAACAATCCAGGTAAACAATATAAATGTTACTCCAATTCCTTAAACCGTCATTACTCATTCAGGTAGCATTAGATTTAAAAAGGGTAACTAGGCTATTTGGGCAATGTCTGAAGTTCCCGCTGCCAATATTGAGGAGTGGAAGCCTAGGACTGAGATTGGTAGGCTTGTTAAGGAGGGTAAGATAAAGTCGATTGACGACATATTTATAGCCAATGCAAGAATTCAGGAACCTGAAATCGTTGATGCATTACTAACTAACCTTAAGTACGAGGTATTAAGCATAAATATTGTGCAAAGACAGACAGATGCTGGGGAAGTTAGTCAATTTCAAGTGGCGGTAGCCTTAGGTAATGAGGATGGGTACGTGGGTATAGGGGTTGGTAAGGCTAGGCAAATAGGCCCAGCCATGGAGAAGGCCATAAGGGAGGCTAAGGTAAACATTATCCCAGTGAGGAGGGGTTGCGGCTCATGGTACTGTTCATGTGATGAACCACATAGTGTACCATTCGTGGTTAGGGGCAGGTCCGGCAGTGTGTTTGTTGAGCTCATACCGGCACCTAAGGGTGTTGGTTTAGTTGCAGGTGATACAATTAAGCCCATACTTAGGTTAGCTGGGATTAAGGATGTTTGGTCAAGAGCCCTTGGTGAAACAAGGACAACCCTTAACTTCGCAATGGCTACTTGGAATGCATTAAAGAACACGTACATATTTAAGATATAGTATCATTAACTCAACGCTCATAAGCCGTACATTATCCTCTTAACGTAGTCAAGTATCTTAGCTTGATCACCCGTGGACCTAATGTTCTCAAACTCATCCCTAGATAAGTATAGTGCCAGAGCCTTCTTATACAGGTTAGCGAATAATTCCTTAGATAACCTTAACCCATCCACTGGATTAAGCCTATAAGTGAATTGATCCAGGGTAAACCAGCCTGAGTAACCAGTGTCCAGTAGTGCGTATAGGAAGTCTACGAAGTGCCATGCGTCCCCAGTTCCAACAACCCTGTCCTCATCATTACTATGCCACTTAGCTGTATTAATATGCACCGTGGCCACTGAGACTCCCTGCTCCTTAGCTAAGTAGACTGTGTAGGCTGGTTCAACGGCGTACATTAATTCATGACCATAGTCTATGGTTATTCCAAACAGTTTTACACCTAAATCATTATTTAGCCTGTTAGCGAGCATTATTGAAACATGGGATGTGGGTATGATTAAATTACCCTCCCTAGGCTCCTTGGGCTTAGCCTCAAGTCCAAAAGACCTAATGCCCAACCTATGCGCCTCCTTACCTAGGGTAAGTAACCCCTCGTAAAGTTCCTTAATCTTCTTACCGTAATTAGACTCAAGACTGTAATCCCAGCCATCTGGACCAAGCCAAAGTGATACTGAATCCAGGCCAAGCATACGGGCTATTTCAAGGCTCTGGGTAAGGGTGCTTAAGGCCAGTTCCCTCACCTTAGGGTCAGGGTTAGTTAATGAACCTAGTTTAAACACGTGGAAACCTGAAATATCCATACCTAACCCAGCTATCTTAAGGCCTAATTCACTTGCAGTTGCCTTAACTTCATTTATCAAGTCCTCCTTAACCTTAAGATTATCGTCAAGGAATTGAGCATCTATTGGCACGACACCCTCAATCCCAGACTCCCTCACCCTCCTTAACTGATCCACTAACCCTCTTGGTAGATTCGGGAAGTAACCACTTCTATTGAATCTATCTGAGAAATCCCCAGCAGTCCATGTACCTGCAGCGAACTTAACATTATACTCACTGAAAAATTGATCAACAGTCTTACCCTCTATGAAACCTGAGTAGGTTGACTTTAACCTACTTATACTCATGCTCATTAACTGAATTAAGCATTAGTTTACTTTTAAGTTATAGCCATCATTAATCATTAAACAGGTTAGGGTAGGTTAAGTCTAGTCACGAATATTGAGTATAAATCCTCATACTTCTTCTCATCCCTTGGTTCAAAGACCCTAATATTGAATGAATCCCTAACTATGGATCTAAGTTCCTGAATGGACTTAATAATGCCCATGCCAGCTGCCTGAATTAGAATGTTCCCAATTGATGTTGATTCTTCAGGTCCCGCGTAGACAGGAATCCCCATTACATTGGCTGTTAATTGATTCATGAGACTGTTCCTAGAGCCACCACCAAATATGTTGATTCCCCTCAGTCTCCTACCAGTTATCTTAGTCGCTTTCTCAAATATATACCTATGCTTCAAGGCTATACTGGTTATAATAAGCCTAATTAATTCACCTAAGCTCCCTGGTTCCCTCTGCCTAGTTTCCTTAAGGTAACCGTGGATCTCATTAATCATATTAATTGGAGCCAAGAACCTTGAATCATCAACATCTATGAAGGATTCAGGTTCCTCAGCCTCAGCCGCAAGGTTAACTAACTCATCGTAAGAGTACTCCCTTCCACTTAAATCCACTAGTATTCTCCTAACCTCCTGCAGTATCCACATGCCCTGCATATTCCTTAAGAAGGTAATTGTACCGAAGGCACCGCCTTCATTAGTGAAGTTGCTTAACATGGCTTGTTCATTAATTAAGGGTTCATTCAACTCCACTCCAACAAGATTCCAAGTCCCTGAACTCACGTAGCCAGTATCCTCATTAATCATTGGCCCAGCCGCAATGGCGGAGGCAGTATCATGCGTTGCAGGCGCTATCACGTTGACATCCCTACTGTCCTCACCCAACTCCTCCACAACGTCCCTCTTTAAGTAGCCTAAAACGGATCCAGCATTAACTATTTCCTGAAGAATGTCAGTAGGTATATTGAGTTTCTCCAGTATGTCTAAACACCACCTTTTACTCTTGGCATCAAGTAATTGAGTGGTTGATGCATTGGTGTATTCATTAACCTTAACGCCGCTTAACCAGTAATTAAGTAAGTCAGGTATCATGAGCATTGCCTTAGCAATCTTCAGTTTAGGTGAATTAAACTTAACTAGGGCGTAGAGTTGGTAAAGGGTGTTAATGCGCATGAACTGTATACCAGTCCTACTATATATGACTTCCTTAGGTACCTTACTGAAGACTTCACTCATTAATCCTTCAGTCATAGGATCCCTGTAGGCGTAGGGTAAGCTCACTAACTCATCATGGTCATCAAGCAGTACGAAGTCAACACCCCAAGTATCAATACCCACTGAGGCTAATCTACCCCTATACTTCCTTAAGGCGGCTTTAATTGAATTCTTAACCTCAGCCCATAGTTGAAGCATATCCCAGTATAGGTGGTTATTAACCCTAATCATTTGGTTAGGGAACCTATATAATTCATCTATAGTTAACTTAAGGTTCTTTAAATCCAATACACCGGCAATAGCCTTACCCCCACTTGCACCTATATCTATAGCTAATATTACTATTGAATCCATGCTGCCTCTCACTTATTATTCATGAATCTCTCCACTATTGGCAGTATTCCCAATTCCTTAAGAGTCTCCCTAGTTGGTATACCATTCTCATCCCAGCCCATGTAATTATAGTACTCGTTAAGCATGGGTTCAAGTTCAACAACCTGCCCCTTAGCCCCACCTTCACCTAACGGCTCCTTTAGGAACCTTTCAGGTAAAGTGTCATCCTTCCTACTTATGCCGTTTATGACATTGAACATTCTCTTCAAAGTGAAAATACGCTTACCCGCCGTTAAAAGATCCTGCAGAGTCTTCTTCCTTCCCGTCACCAGCGTATACATTCCAGCTAGGTGTAATGGTGGTATACTTATGAATTTGCATATTACTAGTGATTCAAGAACCTCGTGCCAAGTCTCCATTGTGGCAACCACACGGCCTTTACCGATGTAGGAAACCCTATCATACCTCTCGTAAATCTTCAAGTCAGTTACTCTCTCACCCTGCTCAATCCTGAAGGTTAAACCCTGAAGGTGATCAGCACCCCTATTTGATGTTGCGTATTGAAGCCCCATGCCCTTGAAAGCCCTTGGATCATGCATAGGCATTTCAGTGCCCTTAACATGCATGCAGTACTTCTCAGTGCCCCTACCTATGCTTCTTGAAGCCATGCGGCATCCCTCCCCAAGTAGTTTACCGAAGCCCTCCCGCTTCCCTATGAGCTCTATGAGTTTAAGTACTGTTTCCTTATCACCCCACTTAAGCTCCAACCCATCTGTATCCTCCTTAGTCAATAACCCCTTCTCAAAGCTCTCAATTGCCCACGCTATGGTGCCTCCTGTGGATATTGTATCTATGCCATACTTATTGCATAGGTCATTTGCCTTAACTATGTAGTAGGGGTCATCTATCATTAGCATTGAGCCCAGTGAGGCAATAGTTTCATATTCAGGACCCCTGCCTTTAACATTATTCACCTCAACGTACTTCCAGCAGTGTATTGGGCATGCCCAACAGGCCCTATGAGCTTTCACAATATCCTTCTCCCTAAAAGCCCTACCACTTATATTAAGTATACCATCCCACTTACCCACTGTGAAGTTCTTTATGGGCATGTCACCGTACTCGTAGAACTCCTCAACCTCACCCGCGGTACCGTATATTGAGTATAATTGTGTCGTTGGGTAGGATAATATGTAGGGTAGTAGCCTATTAATGTTGCTCCTAAGCTTCTCAGGTTCCTTAACCTTAATTTGCCCATTACCCTTAACTACAATGGCCTTAAGGTTCTTTGAACCCATGACAGCCCCCATCCCTGTTCTACCAGCTACCCTGGGTCCATCTGGAGTTATGTCTGAGGCTATTATGGCATATCTAACAAGTTTCTCACCAGCCGGCCCTATTGCAGCCACGCGTATCGCCTTATCCCCTAAATCATTCTTTAGGCTAAGGTCTGTTTCAACTGTTGTTAATCCCCAGTACTTGGATGCGTCACGGACTTCAGCTTCCCCATCATGTATGTATAAGTAAACTGGGTTACTTGACCTACCTTTAATTATAATACCATCGAAGCCGGCCTTCTTAAGCTCAACACCCCAGAAGCCTGAGGCATGTGCCTCACCCCAAGCCATGGTTAATGGTGACTTAGCCGCCACTACGTAACGGCCACTGCATTGAACCATTGTACCAGTTAATGGTCCAGTCATGAACACTAGCACGTTATCTGGGCTGAGGGGTTCAACCCTTGGGTCAACCTCATCGAACATTATCTTTGCGGCAAGGCCAATGCCTCCTATAAACATGTCAGCATCCTCTTCCTTCAATTCCCTAACCCTAGTTTTACCACTGCTTAAATCAACCTCAAGTATCTTCCCTATGTACCCATACCATTCACTCATGCAGTCCACCTAACCCTGGAAGTACAACTTCATGTAGAGCTCCACATCCTTCTCAGGTATAACTGGTGGTTCCTTACCTAACACCATGGCCACAAACTGCGCAGTGGCAACCTCCTCAAGGGTCTCCACCACAGCCTCAGCCTCAAGTAAATTAGCCCCCATACCCACTACCCCATGATTCATCAGTATTATTGCACGCGCACCCTTAAGCGCAGCATCAGCAACAAGCTTAGCTAATTGGTCAGTCCCAGGGAAGGCAAAGGGAACGACCTCAACCTTCCTCAGGGTCATAATAGCCTCAACGGATATTGGCTTCAAGTTAACACCAGCCAACGCTAACCCTAATGTTACTGGGTTATGTGCATGAATCACTGCGTTAACATCCGGCCTAACTTTATATATGGCTGCGTGAAATGGAGTCTCTGTTGATGGCCTAAGCACGCCCTCAACCACATTACCATCTAAATCAACCTTAACTAAGTCATCAACATTAACAGCACCCTTAAAGACACCACTGGGTGTTATCCAAAATTCACTGGCTCCAGGTACCCTGGCACTAACATTACCCCCAAGCGCAGACACTAATCCTCTCTCATACAGTGCCTTCATTACACGCGTAATCTCATTCTTAATCTCATCCTCACTAATGAGGCTAGGTCCCTCTTCCCCTGTTGACATGCAGTGAATATTTAATCAGATGTATATAAGCATTTTACCATTATGTTTATCCTAACATGTTAGGTATGCATGAAGACTCAATGAACATTAAATCATCATGCAATACCTACAATAATAAACCATAACGTAGGCATAAAGCCTCAAAGGGGAAACCTTTTAAGGAGCCTATTAAGGACTAAATGAAAGCCGGGGTGGCCGAGCCTGGTTTAAGGCGTGGGCCTGCTAAGCCCATCCCCGCAAGGGGGCCCGGGTTCAAATCCCGGCCCCGGCGCCATTGATTACTTTCGCTTGTGTTGAAGTGGATTTGGTGTTTACTGAGCTTTTATTGAAGATTATTCATGATTATTATTGTATACTTTGTTTAAATGAAGCTTTACATATCTTAATTATTCATTGATGACCTGATACGGGTAAACTAATGTGAGGTCTCTCTAAATGTAGTATTTTAATGTACTCCCGGATTCAAGGTTTCCGCTTCCGCTAGTTGAATTAATGGCTAAGAGTGGGGATTGGGGTAAGATAAGGGGGTCATGTATTTATAATCGGTAAGGCCGATGAGGCTAAGGGGTCTTACGGATAAACTACACTTACACTAGTGGTTAAGAGTATTTCATATGTTAGATTCAAACTAAGTAAGGTAGTAAGGGAAAACAAACTTTAGAACTTATAATTGATAATATTTTAATATTATTTAGATTGGAGTATGTAAGTTACAAATTAAATACTTAAATACTATCTTTCAGGAGTATTAACGTGAAGTCTACTCATTATCCCAGTAGAGCAGCATATACCGTGGTCTCTGCCTTGGGGTATATGTTGGATGGATATGACCTAAGCGTTATCAGCGTTTTCACTTTCTCCTTACTCAAGTTTGGGTTCTTCAAGTATAATAGTCTAGAGCTGGGCTTTGTTAGTGGTGCGGCATTGCTAGGGGCAATGTTCGGTGCATTGATTTTTGGCCACTTCTCCGATAGACTCGGTAGGAGGTATCTATATACCTTTGATCTCTTATTCTTCGTAGTATTTGCAGCGCTCAGCGCCTTCTCCACTAACATTATTCAAATGATAATATACAGGTTCTTTGTGGGTTGGGGTGTAGGGGCTGATTACGCCCTGAGCCCAGTTTACGCAACTGAAATGTATCCAACTAACAAGAGAGGAATGGGTTATGGTTGGGTGTGGACGTTCTGGAGCGTGGGTGCCTTCATAGCATTCATATTAGGCTATGTGTTTTACTTAGTTGATCCAGTATACGGATGGAGGTGGGCCTTGGGCATAGGTGCAATAATAGCGCTGGCCACGATAATAGTGAGGTCACTTATGCCGGAGTCTAGCCGTTGGAAGGTGGCAGTTAAGCAGGATACGAATGCCGTGGAAGAGGCCCGTCGGTTATCTCAAGTCACCGGTATGAGTGATCAAGACATAAGTAAGCTAGTGGAGGTTGAAGCTAAGAAGCTAGCTCATGTGAAGCCAGGTTCGTTTTTGGAATTATTTAAGGGTGATTACGCGAAGAGGACGGCAATTGTCTGGACTCAATGGATACTATATGACATTGGGTCGTATGGTTTTGGCCTGTATGCCCCATCCATAATATCGATGCTTGGCTTCAAGGGCGCATCCTCCATGTTATTATCAGCACTACTCTACATACCGGGGGCCCTGGGTGCACTGGGTGCTGCATTCCTCAATGATAGGTGGGGGAGAAGGATTCTTCAATTACTTGGTTTTGGTTTCTCCACGCTTGGAATGGTATTAGTAGCCTTAGGGGCATTAATAGGTGGGCTTATGGCCATGGTTATTGGTGTCATTGGATTAGTGTTGTGGTATGGCTTCGGTAATTTGGGTCCGGGAAACACCATGGGTCTGTATGCTATAGAGCTTTTCCCAACTAAGCTTAGGTCAACATCGATGGGTAGTGCCACGGCCATAACCAGATTCGTATCGTTCTTGAGTGCCTTCGAGTTCCCATACATAGCCCTAGTCTTCGGTAAATTATCATTCTTCGAGTTCCTGGCAGCGATTACCTTCGTGGCCTTCATATTTACAATTTTCTTCACACCGGAGACTAAGGGAATATCGCTGGAAGACATAGCCACAGCCAAGTACAAGGGCCCTGGACTACATCCCAGACTAGAGGTGGAGTAGGAACAGTGTACTGAATATCGCCTTTAAACAAGAATTTATTTAACCTTACCTTTAAGGTTCATCATCAAGTGGAATTCCCCATCTCCACCCTGGTTATGGATCCTTTACGTTATGGTAAGTGCTAGGGAAGAGACAACTCTACTACATATAAGGGGTCTCAGTATCCTTAGTGTGTTTCTTTATAGGCATAATACTGATTGATTCGGTAATACTTATTACAATTATTGGGATTGGGAGGCCGCATCATTAAAAGATATGTAAACCTGAATCAATGGTGGAGTTTATTCATTTAAGGTAGGAGGAAGTTTGGCATCTTCACGAATACTACTTACCTCAACTTACAATACTTGGGGGAATAGTAGAAGCCTCTAACATGCGAGCCCCCTCTAAAGGGTAAGGGGTTATTTTAATTTTAGCAGCCTTCTTAGTTTAATCCATTGATCAGTGAATTCAATTATGGAGAAGGTTAATAATGCAAGGATAGCTACCATGGTTATTAAATCTAGTTTAATTAAACCCAGTAGTAGGCTAATCAGATATATTACTGTTAATGCTGCTGAGAAGCCTAGGTAAAATGCAGTTCTAGGCAGCATAATGGATCTAACTATTATCACGCCTTCAATTACCCCATTTTTCCTAACCGCCCTATATCCATCGGTGTCCTTAGTCACTAACCCAAGTTCCCTTAGTCTTTCAAGGTGGTGGTATGCTTGGCCAGGACTTGATAAATCCAGGGCCCTCTGAACTTCTCTAATGCTCATGGCCTTACCCTCCCTAATTAGGAGTAGGTAAACCCTTAATGTTGTTTCACCTAACTTAACCTCATCGTTCACGGTTGGGCGTATTGCCCTTGGTTATAAAGTTCTAGGCATTAGAACATGAATGCCCAGGTATTAGAAACATTAACAGTGGGTGCAACAGTGGAGTGATGGGCATGGGAGGTGTAGGTATGAGGATACTCACGGCAATCATAGCGTTGGCGGTAGCCGCTACTATAGTATCTGTAGTATCTCTAGTGGTTATTGCTCAGAATCCTCAATGGGTTAATCAGCCTCAACCAATGCCTAACGCATTAGGTGGGTTAATGGTCTATATAATTAATGTTAATGGATCAATGGTAGGCTTAGTATCCTTCAATGGTCAATTCGCATGGGGTAGGGTTGCAGTGCAGTTAATAAATCCAAGGACAGAATATGTGCTTGTTGCTTATGGCCTCAACTTCACTGGTAATGGGTTAATGGAGTACATTGGATACACTTACGTTAATGGGTCAACATTACTAAGTGTAATTAAAGGTGGCTTAAGTAACCTATATTCATGGGTAAGGAGTGAAATTACCTTAAGGCCCCTTAACCAGTACCCGAATTCAAGTATCACAATTATGGTTAAGTCACCCAGTGGTGAATTAATAAGCAATGGTACTCTATGTGCAATCCCGGTTTCAGCAATAGTGATACCGTGGTTCAGGGAGGCAGCATTAATGCAGGGTGTAGTATGTGTTAAAGTCGTAAATGGAATAGCACGGTTAGGTAACATACCTGAAATACCATATTACTTACTCTATTATAATTACGTTAAACTGGGAGGTAGTAGCATTAGTACTGAGAGTGTTACGCATAAGGTGGTTAATGTATATGGTGTAAATGTTAACGTCACAGAGTATACTGAGGTGGTGAGCATTACAGTGCCTTCAGTAATAATGTTACGTAACTTAACATTTACAATTCCAAGCAATAACACTTTAACTATAATTCCCAGGATATGGTACTTACCTTCACCGCAGTATAATATTAATGGACAAAATAGTGAGGAAAGCACTACTACGGCGAATGAAAGTGACCCAGTGAGTATTGTTAACTCAATGAATGGTGCCTTCAGTATAATGCCATCAACAAGTACATCCGTATCATCAACCATCACCTCAACTAGTGCACCAATACCACAGGTTGCTTCGCCTACTGAGCAGGGTCACATGGGTAGAGTCCACTATGAGTTAGCCTTAGTTGCAGTGGCAATTGCTGTGGTTACCGGGTTTATTGCAGCCTTAGTGGCTTCAAGGGTTATTGTTAAGTCAGGGATCAAGCATGAATGAAATCGATTACTCAATAGTGAATAGACGCATTGTTAGGCGTAGGACTCGTAGGAATAGGGATAGGGTAACAATTATAATGCAGATACTAGAGTACTTAGCAGGTAGATGCAGTAAACCCAGTAAAGTATCCGTTGAATTGAATTTAACCTATGATAGGCTTATGCAGCTTCTAAAAAGTCTTGAGAATCTTGGGTTAATTAAAAGTAGTACGCATGGTTACTGCATTACCCAAAGCGGCTTAACACTATTAGAGGGTTATAGAAGATTCATGAATACTCTTAAGGCCTTAAACATAATAGTCTAGTAACTTGCCTTTAAAATCAAGTATTTTCTCTAGTTCTTCTCAAAGACGCTTGGTGAAATCACATTCCCATATTTACCTTCAGCCTCCAGCAGCCTCTGTCTTTGTTCACTAAGTATATTAAACAGTATCTTAGGCGTAGTAGGTATCTCTGAATATATCTTCATTATCCTATCAATCTTCTCAATAAGCTTACTGACCCTAACTGCGAATTGCTTCTCATAATTCTCAAGGCTATACTCCTTGCCTAAAACCTCCCTGAATAATCCCTTTAAGTCATTGTACCTTGGTATTAGGCCTATGGGTGTCTCCACCACGTCTAACTCACCGTGTACCCTCCTCTCCATCCAAGCTAACCATACTTTCTTATCCTCCTTACTATTCAGGAACCTACCCTGCTCATCCCTCAGGAAGTAATTAACCCCAAAGATCTTAGGTGGATTAGACGCCTCCTTACCGAACCTTAGGTAATTACTGATGTACACGCCTAGGTCAACGGATAGGAAGTCTAGGTTAGCCATGGGGTTAAACTCCCTTTCCCCAGCCTTACCAATAACTGCAGCAGTCCTCTCGGACTCAAGGGATGCGGCTATGGTTACGACTCCATGCTCCCAATTAAAGGACTCGAGAAGAGGCACTAAGGTGTCTGAATCCCTGCCACCGAATATAATGCCCTTAACCACTACACCCTTTGGGTCATCGTAGGCTGGGTCTAGGTTACTGAATGCCTTAAGTGATACTGTGAATCTTGCGTTTGGGTGGGATGGTGGTATTGGGTTACCCTTATCATCAACCTTACCCCTCCACCACTTACCAGTGTAATTAATTCCACTACTGGGTTCAGGTTCCCCCTTGCCATTCCAGTAGACGTCACCATTCTCAAGCATTAGGACATTTGAGAATATTAATTCACCCGGCTTACTCAGCACCTCGTAGATTAATGGGTCATCCACTGGGTTAATCCCCTCTATAATACCGAATACCCCAGCCTCAGGGTTAACTGCCCTAACTTCCCCATTAATGATTCTTAAGTAAGCTAAATCATCCCCAATTAATCTACCTAACATGGCTGTTGAAGTCTTACCTGACATCGAGGGAAATGCACCAGTGAAGTAAGTAACCCTGCCTCCCGGCCCATTTACACCTATTAGAAACATGTGTTCACTTAGCCAACCCTCCTCCATCGCCCTCTTGATTGTTAACCTGAGGGCAAGTTTCTTTAAACCAATGCTATTACCACCATACTGAGTGTTTACACTGTACACCGTCTCATCGGTTAAATCAATGAATATCCTCCTCTGCTTAATGTTCTTACTCTGCTTCATTTCATTTAACTCCCCCTGAGAATGAATGAACTTTAAGAAACGTGCCTCCTCTCCCTGTCTAATGAATTCATCGTAAGCTTGCCTATATAGAATATTCTCACTATGCATGACATAGTAGGAGTCGGTTACTTGAACGGCAAGTATACTGAAGGGTGATGCCTTAGGGCCAAGTGAGTAAAAACCAACAAGCATCTCCCTACCCCTCATTATACCCTTAAGCAGCGTTAACATTTCCTTAATACCCTCATCTCTATCCTTAGTCCTTATGAAGGGGAGCTTCTGATTATTAGGCAGTAGTATTGCAGTATCATCCCTAGCCCTAGCTTGATCAAGTGGACTATCAAAGTGAATAGTATGCCCCTTCAGTCTCAGGGGGATTTCCTCCCCGCTCTCAATGGCTTTCCTCCTAATGTAATCATTATCCTCAGGGCTACCAGTGGATACGAACACTGATGCTGGTTCACACACGCTAATGACCCAAGCCAGGAAGGAGTGAAGCCTACTATTCCTTATCGCCATTAATCGATTATACGACTCATCACCTATAATGCTACGTAAGTCACTTAGACCACGACCTGAGGCGCTCATAGCTGAGACTCCTTAATTTATGCTTATAAATATTGTTAATTATATAATTAGTAGATAAATGTAGTATCACCATGAATACAAGTTAATGAAAGTTAATCAATACGTAAGAGGTAATATTTGATCAGACTTTTATATAATTACGCGTTAATCTTTAATAATGACGGTATTTCACATAGCGATATCAATAGAGTACATAGATATTTCATCCTATTAATAGACTTAAGCGAATGGCGAGTAGGCTATGATGCTGAATGAAGTTTAAGTCACTTCAACAGCGTACATGCCTGGCTTAGTTATATTTAACTCCTTGGCTATGCATGATTCCTCAGGGTTAAGTATGATTATTAATCCCCTCCACTCCTCACTGAATTCAATGCCACCGCAGTTGGGGCATTGATTAACCTCATCAGGAACTATTAGCTTACACTTCCTGCATGCCTTAAATCCAGATAATGGCCTCCTCCTAGTCCTGCTCCTAGTAGCCCTACTCATTAGCATAAGGTCGCATTAGGGTTAATAAGCATTCCTAACCATGGTGAAGCCAAGATAATACTCTAAATTAGCCTAGAGATCTATTCCAAGTGACTTGGCTAGCCTCCTGAACCTCTGGTATTCCCTCAGTAGTTCAAGCCCCTTATGGGTTATGCAGAATGAGTCACCATCATACGTCACTAATCCATTACCCCTTAATTGTTGAAGCATTTGATCAAGCCTATCGTAAGCCAGATTCAATGCCATGGACATTTTAGTAGGTTTACTGCAGCCCTCAGATAAGTACTCCAGGATTTCCATTATAATCTCAACCCTACTCCTACGCCTTACCATAGTGAACAACCCTTATAACATTCACTAACAGTATGGTGGATACCACTGAGTAAACAAGCCTCTCCTCTATTAACTCAAGGAATAATGAATTAGTTACCATGAATACAAAAACCTCCATTGGGATGTTGAAGAGTAGTAGTGTGAATGCTAATGCGGTTAACATTACCAGGTTATTACCCTGAGAGAACCTTAACCAAAGCAGTATGCATATGTAGGATAATAGAATTATGCTTAATACCGATAGCGAGTGAATTATGAATATTGGGTTAGTGCGCAGAATAAGTAAGCCACCAATGAATGCGTAGAGTTCAGTGGGGAGACTTAGGGCTAGTGATATTAGTATAAGGCTGGCTAACTCCATTAACCCATCAGCAATCAACCAGGGGTATACACTGGGTGGTACATATATTAGTCTTCTGGCTGGTTCATAGTATAAGTATGCTAGAACTGATATATTTATTAAACTATTAACAAGCATGTATACCCCGAAGAGCATTATACCTATTGATAGAAGTAGCATATTCCTACTGCGTAGAATCCTTGATGCCCTATAGGCGTAGTAGGATATTAGTAAGTTAGCTATTAGTATGTAAGCCTCGTAGGCTATTATTAGGAAGTAAAGTAAGTGCCTTGTAGGCAACAGTATTGCCATTAGATCATCACCTTAAAGACCCCTCCTAAAGACCCTATATGGCACTAGTGCTTCATTATCCTGACTATAACTCCTATTAAAGTACCTTGATTCAATTAACTTAATTAACCTAACTAACCTTAATTTACCAAACATTAGTGTCTCATTGGCTGTGTTTATGATTTCATTAAGCTGATTATTGTTGAAGAGTAAATTACCATTAATCTTAATGGGTATATCCAACCTATCATCACTCTCAATCTCAATAACCACCCCCCAATCCTTAATGGATAAAATACTGCTTCTCTTAAATCCAGCATCTTTAGCCAGCTTAGATAAATCCACGGCTGATTCCATGTTTCTAGCAACAACATGAAGTATCGGCCCCCTGGTTAGTAACCATAGATTAGCACCATTATTAACAACGCTCAATACTTCACTTAAAGTAACTGGTCTATGCCATTTAGCCAGTATTTTAGCTAGACCCCTACCCTTAGCGAAGCTGAGTGAGAATGCATTAATAATCATTATCCTGCCACTGCAGCTACTGGTTGTGTAATAGTTGCTTAATGTATTGAATTCCCTTAGGAAATCAAATATGTCAAAGTCAACCTTACCCTCCTCCCCCTCCTTAATAAGCCTCTCCACGAATCTGCTCTTCCTGACCTCATAAACATCAGCCACAGTGCTTAACACACCAAGTCAACTAACCTTCACCTGCTTGCTTTAAGTTTTATTCATAATCAGTGAAAAAGCCCCTATCCCTATATGCCTCCGTTAAGCCAAGTTTAATGACTCTCTCCTCAGCCTTCCTGTATAATTCAGCGAAGGTTAAAACCTCCCTGGCTAAATAATCTAGGGGCGCTTCCTCAGGGTTGTAGACATACTTAGTCATTCTACCTCTATGATCCCTTACTATAACGTAACCCTCCACATGGCCATTACCCGGTACTTCACTTGAATCATCAGCCTTAACTAAGAAGACGTAGCCCTTAACTTCACCATTCTTAAACACTAACCTAACTAGAACCAGCGTCACGTGGAATTCCTTAAGCATGTTTATTACTACATCCCTATATCTCTCAGTCTCCTTTATTTGAGGCATCCTTTCAACTAGAACTAAGTCATCTCGATTTAAATCACTACTTAATTCACTGAGCATGGTTGTTACGGGTTTATTAACGTTAACAGTACCCATTATTAAGTATCCCTTAATAGGGTTTATAAAGAAACTGCCGAATGACGATGAATCTTCTCATTGCTGGATGGTTTTATTAATTAGGTTAGGTTTAATGCCCTGCAGCATGGTTAAGTAAGTTTATTGAAGCTTTAATGGAGTTTAATTAATGAGCCTATTAAGCCGTATTTACTTGATGGGATTAATATTAGGCATAAGATGAGTATTATAATGAATAATACTGCAGTAAGCTTAGCTAATTTAATCGCGGTTAGTAGGCTAATGGTGTCAGGTAATTCTCCATTCCCAATACTGTATTCATTAATCTTCTCCAGTCTCACGCCTAGCACTGATGATGCTGCAGCAAGAGGGTGCCCTGCATTTAAGCTCCTAGTGATTGACCTATACTTTAAGTATGTGCTTAATCTTGGTTTTCTCCCCATTAAAAACCCAGCAAGTACTATTAGTAATGCGGTTAATCTGGCTGGGGCATAATTCATGGCAGTATCCACCTTAGCTGAGAACCAGCCAATACGCCTATATGGTTCATCAGTGTAACCTAGGGCACTGTCCATGGTGTTTGATAACCTCTGAAGTAATGCACCAATCGGTCCAAATAACAGTAGGTAGAATAGGGGTGAGGTGAAGCCATCTACGAGGCTCTCAAAGAGCGATTCAACCACGGCTGAGTTAACATGCCCAATGTCAATAACCCACACGTTTCTCCTAACCAATTGCTGAGCTACACCCCTAGCCTCATTTAAGTAACCCTCATTAATAGCCTTACCGTAATCCTCAACTAAACTTAACAGTAACCTTAAGGATATGCTTAATTTAACTATGAAGCCTGCGTAAACTAGGATAATGAGTAGGAGAATGGGGTTACTTAATGGTATTGAAATAATGGGGGCACTGTAGATTAACAGGATTGGTGTGACTGATGAAAACCATACAGCCACCCCCCATAACCTCCCTGAATAAGGCCTATATAGTCTTACGGCTAACCCATAGGTTAAGTGCACTGGGTGAATTAAGTATAGTAGGCCCTTATGCATGGGGTATAGATAATCCATTATTAACGCTATTGTTAAAGTGACTAAGAGGTACGGTACCATGGCTCCTTTAATCCTCCTTAAGATTAAGTTTTTAAAATATAGCAGTAAAGGCTTCCCGTGGAGTTAAAGTCAACGAACCAGTACCTTAGGATGACTGTTAGGTTCCTTGAGAAGGCGCATAGACAGTATAATGCAGCACTCTGGGCTACGGTGGCTGACATTCTTAGTAAGCCTAGGAGAAGTAGGGTTACTGTTAATGTTGGTAAGTTAAATAGGCTACTTAATGATGGTGATGTAGTGGTTGTTCCAGGTAAGGTTCTTGGGGATGGTGAATTAAGTAAAAAGGTAACGGTGGCTGCCTGGGCCTTCTCTAAAACAGCCATTGATAAGATTAAGGCCGCTGGAGGTGAGGCGTTAAGTATCCCAGAGCTTGTTAGGAGGATGCCTAAGCCGAGTGGCGTTAAGATAATTACTTAATAATCATTGACTCCTTAAGTCTCTTAATCTCCTCATCCCTAAGCATCTTCCTCCTCGCCCCCTCCTCAAAGAGCTTCCTCTCATAATCATTAGCCGGCTGATATTGTGGAACAGGCTGAGGCTTCCCTTTATCATCAATAGCAATGTAAGTGTAGTAGGCTGTACACACCCTCTTAACGTTACCATAGGCGTCCTCAGTGGTGACGTGTATTAAAGTCTCCAAGCTAGTCTTACCAACGTAACTTATTCCTACAGCAATCTTAACAATCTCGCCGGTTCTTATTGGTGAATAAAATACTGTATCATCAATTGACCCAGTTACCACCACTGACTTAGCGTATTCACTAGCCAGGGATGCAGCAATATTATCAATCCAGGCGAGTAATCTGCCTGCGGAAACCATGTTAGACATGAAGGCGTCCTGAGGGGTAACCCATCTGTTTGACTCAACCCTCCACCTAAGATTCTCCGTTGGATCATTAACATTATACCTCTCCTCACGCCTATTCACTATCTTACTCTTCCTAGCCTCATACCTACTCCTGGCATTATTATAAATCATTAATTCATCCGGATTAGGCTTAAGTTCATTCCTAATTAACCTAGGCTGCCCATAATCATCAACAGCAACGTATGCCGCCGTGGTCATGGTCATAATTACTTGATCACCACCATGGCGTCTAACAGCCTCAATGTAAGTCTCCATTGATGACCTACCCACGTACTCAACCCTAGCCTTAAGTGTGATTGAATCACCAATGAAGGCTGGGGCTAGGAAGAAGTGCCTATCCATGTAAGCCAACACGGTTGGTCCCCGGGAAAACTTAACAGTGGCCACTGTACCAACGTTAGCAATCCACTCCAGTATCCTACCACCGAATAACCTACCAATAGAATTAGCGTCAAATGGTTGAACCATTTCAAGGAGAGTAACCTCAGTATCTCTAATGCTGACCATACTTATGTAGTATTTCATAAGCCTTAATAAATAATTCGCCCATTAAATCACGCACCGCCGCACGGGGGGCCGCCATCCTAGACCACTAGACCACGGCCGCTGAATTAAGGCTGATCCCTTGGTTTATTAGCTTTTCCTCATGAATGCATTTTTCAGTTTCCCGGAATTAAAGCTTAATTAGTTAAGCTGTGCTAAAGGGAATTTAGGGAATGCAGGAGCAGCCGTTGATGAGCCACATCGTGGAGTTAATCAGTAGGTTGAGGAAGGCACTGTACACCATATTAATCTCATTCATCCTCGTCTTCGCATTTAAATACAGCATCATTAGGATTGATCCACCCGGCATACTGATTATTGTGCCGACACCCTCCATAGATGATTCACTCTCAGTATCAGTAATAAACTTCTTCATTCACGCAACAGTACCTAAGGGTGTTGAGATAATAACCATATCCCCCTTTGACCCATTACTGGCTGCAGCTCAAATATCACTCTTCCTGGCGGTAATAATCGCCTTACCAATAATTCTATGGGAGGTATGGGCCTTCATATCACCCGGTCTCTATAGTCATGAAAAACGCATGCTTAAGATCTCGGTACTACCTGCAATGGTTCTCTTCGCATTAGGCGCCTTATTCGCATACACCATTATAATACCTGTAATATTCAAGTTCTTCCTATTCTACGCCAAGGCCCTTAACGTTGAACCGACGATAAGCCTAAGATCCTTTGTGCAAACCATACTAGCCCTAATGCTCTCAATGGGCTTAGCCTTCCAGACACCGTTAATAATGACTATATTAACCAGGTTCAGGATTGTTAAGGCATCAACCTGGAGACAGTACTGGCGTTGGGGAGTCTTAGCTAGCTTCCTATTCGCATTAATAATTTCCCCAGGAACAACCGGTGGGGTAATTGAGACTACAATTGGGTTAACCATGTCGGCACTATACATAGTAGGCATGTTAACTTCAATGGTAGTAGAGAGGAGGCAACCCCATGTTGAGAAAGCTTCCTAAACCTTAATGATTAAGCTTAATAACCACCTCTAAGTCATTAACTAAGTGATGAGACCTTAACCGAATGAGACTGGTGATTAAGAACCCATGCTTACTGATTACTGCATAAGCATAGGCTTAATTAATACTAAATATTTAATAATCTTAGCGTTTTCACTGAAGTATGGCTAAGCTACTATTGATAAGTGACCTACATAAGACAATTGAACCTGGGGAATATGAGGCCGTTAACTGGTTAATTGGAATCATTGATGATGTTAAGCCTGATGCATTAATATCAGCAGGTGATTGGGGTGAGTACTTGACTCAAGATGACTTATACGCTGTTATTAGTAGAGTACCCTTAATCACGGTTTACGGGAATCATGAGAACTTCGGCTTAATTAAGCATTACGCCATTGGTGATGGTGCAATCCGCAGAATACATGGGTTAACCCTCAGTGGTATTAATGGGTTAATAAGTCAAAGCGATGGTGAATACACCATTGGGTTTAATAGGTTCATGAGGGTAATTGATAGGATTAGGAGGAAGGTTAATTCCCTTGACCTACTCATAATGCATCAGCCACTCTACCTACCTGACCAATACCCATGGATGAAGAATGATGAATACAGTGCAATGGCCCTAGAAGCTGCTAGGCTTCTTAAACCAAGGCTACTGCTTAACGGACACATGACTGGTGAATGCTATAATTACGGTAAGTATGAGTGGGGGAATTACCTTAGAGTTGATTCATCCCAAAGGTTCAAGTGCTATGCAGTACTCAACACTAATGACATGAGCATTAGAGTTTTTAGAGACGGTAATGAGGAGTACACGTTTAATGCCTAAGATTAATTACCTAATTAGGTGCTTAACCCATTTCACGCACCAAGCATGTTAAAGTGTTAAGGAAATTAAACTAGGCATCCTAAGGAAAAGCATAAAAACCATTTACGCTAATAAGAGTAACAGGCCCCGGTAGCTCAGCCTGGGAGAGCACCCGGCTGAAGACCGGGGGGTCCCGGGTTCAAGTCCCGGCCGGGGCACCATTAAATAGGAATATAGCATTTACCACACTACACAGTCAAGGGTTCACCAATGCTTAGTGGCTTCAAGAAAGCCCCACCTGCATAAAACGCCTCAGCAATATCGATAATCAACCTACTGAGGTCCAAGGCACCCTTAAAGGTAATATGCACAGTAAGGTCTCAGTCACTATTCTATAATTACCTCTAACCCTAGAACCAAAGATAGACACACAAGTCTCCTAAACACACCATTTAATAATTCACCCAGTGCATGAGGTATAGGTCAATTTAAGCTTGGCCAAGTAACCACGAACCCTAATCTTCAACTTACTTCCCTTAATAATCTTAACGATGGTTCACCTAATCTAATTACTGCATAACTTATTTGGATGCAAGGAAGCAACTTAAATTAATGCTGCAGTTACGTAAAGTCCATGTCCATGGTGTTCATTATTCTAGTCTAACTTAGCATATTAATATTTAAATGATCTGCTTCTAAGCATTAGCATTTCAACTATTAAATCCTTTGCGGCATCATTAACCCATGGTGGAATGTTAATTAAGGCATCTGCTTCAGCTAGGGTGGATGTGAATGAACTACCTGTTATCTTCAATGGTTTAACAATATAACCATTATTATCCACCTCCACCTTAGCTCTTACCTGTCTCCAAAGACCCCTACCTGGTTCAGTTGATTCAAGTAACCTGCCATAGGCCTTGGGTAAAGGCACTGTGCTCACAATGCTTAACATGTTTCTTACAAATGGTTCTATTAATAGGCTTAAGGCATTTAATGCGCTTATTGGGTGTCCACTTACACCAAAGGCTACATGACAGTCATCGAATACTGCAACGGTGGATGGTCTACCTGGTCTCATTTTAATACCTCTAACGTAGTACTTGGGTTTCAATGCTGTTAAGGTATCATGCACGTAATCAATACCACTTGGTCTGGTTCCACCAGTGATTACTATAATGTTTGATTTCCTTAACCCATCGGTAACTGAACTTAGTATTTCATCGTAAGAATCATTAATAATGATATGCTTTAATACTGTTACATAAGGCATGTAATTGCTCATAAACCATTCAATTAATAAACCAGTGCTCTCAATAACCTTACCCGTCATGAATTCATTTAAAGCCCCCTCAGGGGTTCTTGGTTTAACCAACTCACTGCCCGTTGAAATTATAGTAACCTTAAGTCTATTATAGAATTGAGCCTTAAAGACCCCTGTCTCAAGTAGTGCGGAAAGTATGTAAGGTGTTAATACTGTGCCTTTACTGACAAGTAATTGACCCTTCTTGGCGTATGAACCAGGTTCATCAATGTTATCGCCTGTTGAATATGCCTTATTAATTATTACTGAATCACCATTAACAGTAGCATCCTCCTCAGGTACAACAACATCAGCTCCTTTAGGTAAGTAGGCTCCAGTGGTCACATAATACGTCTCCCCTACTCTCAATTCACGGTTAGGTAATTGACCTATTAGTATTGAGCCAACTAACTTAAATACACCAGGTGTTTCACCTGCCTTAACCGCAAACCCATCGTAGACAGCCTTAGGCATAATAGGTGTATCAAACGGTGCAATAATGTCATTAGCTAAAACTAAACCCACAGCATCCCATAGTGCCATTTCACTAACCTCAGGATTACACCTAGGTGCATTACTCAATACTTCGTTTAAATCATGTAACGTAATATACTTATCTTCATGAAGTCTCATTAAGCATGATAAATTCACCTTTAGTTTTTAAACCCATTGCGAATGATTTTTTCTCAATAATGGATAGTCGCATCTATGCGCTAATACTTTATCAAGTACTTTGATTCTAGAATATAATATTTCTTTATTATCTTAATATCTTACTGGTGCGGGGGGTGGGATTTGAACCCACGCAGGCCTACGCCAACGGATCTTAAGTCCGCCCCCTTTGACCAGGCTCGGGCACCCCCGCCATTAGGTAATGCACTATTGGGCTTTTAAGGTTTTCTCATTATTATCTGGGTCTACTTCCTTAAACTTAATACCATGGGATGCCGCATCTCAGTTAAGTCAAGTTGAGTGACTAATCTTTAAGTATTAGGATTATGAGCCCAATTGTTTTAATTAAATCACCTATTAATGAGATGTAAGTATTCTTAATCAGTATTAAGGGTAAACCCACGGTAAATATAACGGCACCCCAGAAGAACACGTGTGCTGCTGGTTTATTGAAGTCAAGTAATCTTAAGTAAAGGGATACACCAGCTATGGGTTCTAGGAAGTAGCCTAAGACTATTAATTCGGCACCAAGCATCTTATGTTCAGTAAGCAGTATTAAACCCATTAATGTTACTATCAATGCTAATACACCGGCATACTTCATTAACTGCCTAATCTTTAAGGCGGCTAAAACATAGGATACGTAGGCTGCAATTCCCATGACCCAAAGCATCCACATTACTACTAAAACCCATAGGTAAAACACTGCTTGTATCCCATGAATCATTATTCCTAAGAGAACCAGTAGTATTAAGACTCCTGCAATTAGGCTTATTGTGTTACCTAAACGTAAATACCTAACCGACACACCCCAGTGATCTCACCTGACTTTATAATAATTTATTAATCCATGAAATATTCAGTATAATAATCATAGTTTCATTATTGAGCTGGAAAAAAGCCCTGGGTATTGGTGATCGGCGCCGTATACTTGACCGGGCTATACTACCGGGGCTAACACCCACTATGTGCTTGGCTTAAATAAGCTTTCCGCAATGTAATGCTTAATAGGGTTTAGGTTCAGCATCCTCATGGTTATCATTTACCTGGTTAGGCATGGTGAATCAACGCTTAATAGAGAGGGGGTGTTGCAGAGTAGGGACATTAACGTGGGTTCATTAACAGAGAGGGGTAGGTTGGAGGCGTTATGCGCTGCAAGGTTTCTTAAGAATATGGCTAAGGGTGTGGGGAGGATTATTTCATCCCCACTTCTTAGGGCTAGGGAAACCGCCAGTATTATTGCTAATGAAATTAAGGCTGAGTTGATTATTGATGAAAGGGTTAGGGAAGTTAATATGGGTGAGTGGGAGATGATGAGGATCAGTGATATAGGGCCTGAATTCCTAAAATACTCAAGGGATCCCCTTAAACACCCACCACCTGGCGGTGAGAATGCTGAGGCGGTGTTAGGTAGGGTAATTAATATGATTAATGAGTTAATGGAGGATACTGTGGTGGTTTCCCACTACCAACCCATAGCCTCATTAATAACTCACGTTATTGGTTCAAGCCAAAGCAACATTTATAGGATCAGGATTGATACTGGTTCTGTGTCAGCGGTTTTTAGGGATGACGAGTGGGGTGATTGGAGGGTCTTATTTGTAAACATTAAGCCATTTAATTTTCTAAACTGCAAATGAATTATTCTATTTTTAGCAATTGAAAATACTATATTATATTTATAAGGGTATTATTAATTAAAGATAATGCTTTTAAATTAGTTAAAAATAATAGACGTATGGCCATTGAGTATGTATGCCGCTGGTGCGGTTTCATACTATATAAGGGTGATAAACCTAAGAGCGCTGAAGACGTGGCTAGGTACTGGGGTGGTAAGTGCCCAAGATGCTTAAGCCCCATATCTAAAATACCCCATAAGATTGAAGTATTACCTGTTAGGAAGGCAAACCAAATTGGTGAGGTTTAAAACACTAATTAATGTAACCCTTAATTATGATTAAAATAGCCTTAATAGGGTTTGGTAATGTTGGGAAATCCTTCGCAAGGGTATTAATCAATAGGGCCACTGAATTAACTAAGCTGGGGCTAGAACCCTGCGTAATAGGTGTACTTGCATCAAGGGGTGGTTTAATTAATGATAACTGCATAGGTGGTGGAACACTCATGGACTTAGTTAATAAAGGCCTATATAATGCGCCTGGCTTTAAGGCAGTTAATTTAAGGGACTTAATTAAACTTAAACCAGACATCGCAGTAGTATCAATACCACCAAGTTACCGCACTGGTGAACCGAATCTAACAATATATAGGTTATTGATAAGTGAAGGCGTATCAGTTATTACCGCTGATAAAACAGGATTAGCCTTAGCCTACTGGGAATTAATCAATGAGTCAAGGGCTAGGGGAGTCTTCCTAGGCTTCACGGCTACGGTTATGGCTGGTACGCCGGTGATTCAACTGATTAAGGGATTAAGGGGTAGGGTTGTTGAAAGCATTGAAGGTGTTTTAAACGCTACGTCAAATTACGTCCTAACCCTTGTGGAGAATGGATTAACCATGAGTGAAGCCGTTAAGAAGGCTATTGAGGAGAAGATCGCTGAACCAGACCCAGCAATAGACCTAGGTGGCTTAGACGCTGCCGCTAAGGCAACCATACTTGCTAATGTGCTGGGCCTTAATGTGAGCTTAAGGGATGTTAATGTTCAATCATTAATGAGCCTTAAGGATGATTACATTAAGGAATGCGCAAGGAGGGGTGTTAGGGTTAAGCAAGTTGCCTCAATAAGCTTAACCAGCAGGGTATTAAGCGTTAAGCCAATGGAGGTTCCAACAGGTAGTGTGCTTGGCTCCATTACAGGTAACTACAATGCCTTAGTAATTAGGCTTAATGATGGGAAGGAAATAACGGTAATAGGCCCAACAGGCCCGGCTGAGGCAACAGCCGAGGTAATGTTCAGTGATTTACTTGAATACGCCGACTTATTACTAACCATGGGAAAGCGTATTAAGGGTTAAGCCTATTAAGGCAGTTGAGTGATGTGGATCTCGAGTCCTGAGTGAGTGAAGAAGGCTCGCATGGCTGATTTTTAAGGTTCACCAAGGCTCATTCTTAAGACCAAGTAAGTATGCACCAGCATTAGTGGCTAAGTGAATCGGGGGAGTTATTAACACTGCGGTTACAGCCACTGGTAGTGGTAATAGGCTTGGGTCAATTAAGTAGAGTGAGAGTAGGGAGGCTAGGAGGAAGTCAAGTTGATCAAGTAATGGGGCTGGTTCACCCCTCCTTAACCCAAGCCTCCTCTTAATGAAGGCACCCAACATATCGCCTAAAAGCGCAGCCACAGACATTATGAAGGAGTCAAGCATTGTAGGGTACTTGAGTATTGGTGCTGTTAATGAACCAATAATGTAGACTACAAGGTAACCACCCAGTGTCCCTAAGGTAACACCCATTATGAATCCCTCATAGGTTTTACCATCCCCCAGAATCCTCCTACCATCCTTAAGGGATTTATTAAAGTCAATGGGGTGAAGCCTACCCCTGAAAACCCTCTTAGCTAGAACAGGGGTTGCATTAGCCACGTAGGGTGGCCATATTATGAGTAATGCTTGAGCAATCAATAATCCAATATTCATGCTAATCCATCGGCCTCTCATGGAATGTAGATAAGTGAGCTAAGGCCGATGACCTATACTTAAACACTCTACCACAGGCCAGGCAAACCCAAAGCATTACACTACCCTTCCTGAAGCCCGCAATCATATGCTCCTTCATATGCCTCATGGCCTGTCCCTCACCCTGAACCTTAGCCTGACAAATATCACAGGTGTAATTCCTTCCACCAACCTTAAGATGCCTCCTCATGTGTGTTACAATGGATTCAATAGGCACCTTCTGCCCACACTTAGGACAAGTCACCTCAATGGGCTGAGATACCACAGTGTAGTCAAGCTTCAATCCCTTAACATCACCCATGTAGTTGCATATAGGGCAAACCACCACCTTTAAAGGTGCATAAGCCGCCTCAGCCATGATTCACCATTTGCCCTCGACCTTTTTAAGCATTAAACCCCACAGCCAACCCTAGGGATCCTGCTCCTAATTAATATAGTTGCAGCTATAGCCCATGCATCAATTATTACTATACCGTAAGTCTCAAGAATAGCGGTTGAAGGCCATTTAATTAACAGAGCCGGTATGGGGGCTATTAAGCCAAGTAGCAGCAGTGGGATACCGTAATTAAGTCTCCTCCCCACTATTAGGCCAATGCTCCAAGTCACAACAGCTAAATCCATTTGAGTGAAGAACCATTCAGAAACAAAGGTGTGGGGATAGGTTCCCTCATGAAAAATACCTATTAGCGCGAGGAAGATTGAGGCAATGGTGACGAATGATGACCCCATTGCCTCAACCTTATTTTCAGAAACAAACAGTAAGTAGAGTGAGAACAACAGCATTAAGGTGGCCGTTAAGACTAAGCCGTAGTTATATAGCCAGTAGTAATTAGCGTGGGGATTACCTAAATCACTTAAGGCATTACTAAACATGTTGAACCAGGGATTAAGACTAATGCTAGTTAATATTATTACCCAAGCCAATACTGCAGCTGCAATACCCATGTATGTTAAGATTTTACTCACTAAAGCCATATAAGCCTACTATAGCTTTATGCTTAAAAGTATTAATGAGTCAATGCATTAATGAAATATAAGAAGACCCCCTTAAACGCCACTAAACTGGAGACTCGGAACTCAGACCTACCATGAATAATAAGCCTCGGGTACATCACTACGGTACTTCAACGAGGACCCAAAGCTTAAATAGCCACACTTCAGGTAAGCCAACAATAGGGGCCGTAGTCTAGCCTGGCTAGGATGCCGGCCTGGGGGGCCACCCCCGTATTGAAATTGACCCGGTGCGCCGGTGATCCCGGGTTCAAGTCCCGGCGGCCCCACCAATTATTGATCCCGGTAATGGTTCAGTTTCAAGCATGTTCCTACATTGATTAATCGCAGTCTTTAAATAAGCTTGCTTCATGGGTAGCGTATGTTTGAGGTTGAGGTTAAGTTTAGGGTAAGTGATGTGAATGATATTGTGGGTAAGTTAAGGAGTTTCGCCACCTACGTGGGTAACGATGTTGAGGAGGATCATTACTTTAATCATCCCTGCAGGGATTTTGCAACTACTGATGAGGCTATTAGGGTTAGGTTATATGGGTCAGGTAAAGTAACTGTTACGTATAAGGGACCTAGATTAAGTGGTGAGGGTAAGGTTAGGGTTGAGTATAATATTGATGTTGACTCAGCCAGCAATACCATAGGGGTCTTGAAGGCGCTTGGCTTTAGGGAGATTGCGGTTATTAGGAAGGAGAGAGCTGAGTACACTTACGGTAATTACACAATCTACGTGGATAAGGTTAATGAACTAGGGGACTTCCTTGAAATCGAAACCCTAACTAATGATCAAGGCATGGTAGGTGAATTAGTGAAGAATATTATGGGTTTTGCACGGAGGAACCTTGGTATTAAGGAAGATTCCGTGGAGCCTAAAACATACCTGGAACTTATTCTAAGTAAGGGGCAAGCGAGGGGGAATGAATAGGAATGTTAAGGCTCTTGTGGCTTCAAGGATTATTAGAAGCTTCTCCTTCGGGTACTTATCATTCATAATACCTCTTTACCTGAAGTCCATAGGCTTCAACCCAGTGTTAATAGGGTTATACTTCATGATTAATGCAATCTCCTCATCACTACTAGTATTGGCGGCTGGTTTCCTAGGGGATCTTTATGGTAGGAGGGATACACTCATAGCTATGTCATCCTTATTCACAGCATCAATGCTGGTTTATAGTACTACGGTAAATAGGTTAGCGATATTCGCAACCTCAATACTAGGCACCACAGGGGGTGGTGGCCCTGGGGGAGGCGCTGGTGGTGGCCCAGTTACACCGCTTCAAACCTCATTACTAGCTGATAATACGAGTCCAGTTGAAAGAACTAGGGTTTATAGCATAACCACTGCCGCATCAACTGCATCATCACTGGCTGGTGCAGCGTCATCATACCTATTCCTCAGTATGGGTTTAGGGGACTTATTCCTATTTAGGTTATCCGCGGTGCTTAGTGCATTATCCCTACTGGTCTTATTAATGGTGAGTAGGGATAAGGGGAGGATTAGGGTTGATTCAATAAGTCAAATAATCCCAAGAAGATCAAGTGGCTCAGTGGTTAAGATTGCGATTGCCGGTTCCTTGGGTAGCCTTGGATTAGGTATGGTTACTCCGCTTCTTCCACTCTGGTTTAAGCTTTACCTGCACGCCACTGAGCTTGACGTAAACATGATTTACATGGCATCATACTTAGTTTCAATGGTTTCCACACTGCTGGCTGATAGGGTGGAGAGAGTGATGGGTAGGGTTAAGGCTATATCAGTGCTTAGGGCTGTTTCAGTGGGCTTATTCATAGTAATGGCGGTAACACCCAGTTTAATAATAGATTCGGTACTTTACATAATTAGGGTGGCGCTTTACATGGTTACCATACCCATGAGGCAGTCCTTATCCATGGAGGTTATAACCAGTGATGAGAGGGCTAGGGGATTATCCATAACCGGCTTAGCCAGGAGGCTACCCTATAGTTTAGGTAGTTTCATAGCTGGTGTAATGATGAATTCAGCATTATTCGCATTATCAATGATAACCGGAGGCTTAGTATCAATGCTTGATCCACTGCTTTACTACATATTCTTTAGGTCACTTGGAGTGAGGAGTAGGGATCGTGTTAATGATTAATGAACCGGTTCAAACCCTGCGTTAAGGTACGTGGATTTACTTAAGCATTCTAGCCACAGCCTCCTCAATTCTCTCCCCGGGCTTAACTAGGTTCATTAATTCACTGATGCTGCCTTCCCAAATTAATCTACCCCTATTAATCATGATTACCCTATTAGCTAACCTCTCAGCAACAGTCATTATGTGGGTGGATATTAACATAGTGGTGCCGTTCCTCCTCATGCTTAATAATAATTCAATAACGTTCTCCTGGGTTGGAATATCAAGGTAATTTAAGGGTTCATCAAGGAGGAGTACCTTAGGCCTATGAATAATAGCCATGGCTAAGGCAACCCTCTGCCTATTACCCCTTGATAATGATGCTGGTTGAGCATTCATTAAACCATCTAAGCCTAGGGCTTGGGAAACCCACTCCACAGCATCCTTAACATTACTTAACCCCCTCACTAAACCCACGTACTCTAGGTTCTCCCTAACCGTTAAGTTCATGAATGGTGCAGCATCCTCAGGTAGGTAACCTAGGCAGGCCTTAGTTAACCTAGGTTCCTTAATAGTATTAAAACCACATACCCTAACTATTCCTGAGTCTGGTTTAAGGAGCCCTGCAATAATCCTCATTGTGGTTGTCTTACCAGCCCCATTTGGCCCAAGGAGGGCTGCTGAATCACTACACTCCACGCCGAATGATAATCCATCCAGGGCCCTTACCCCATTAAAGGACTTCACTAAGCCCTCAACATCTATGCACTTCACAGGCAGTACTCATGAGTATTGTTAAATACTTACCGCGCGGCATGGGGAATGCTTAATTTACCCCCAATACCCCTATCCCCTAGTGATGAGCACGCTGGTATATGATGAGTGATTAGGGTCAGAGATTCTGATTAATTTAGTAATCATTTAGGGTTAAGAAGAGTGCAAAGCAATAAAAACCAAGGGCCTGGACCAATTATGAAAATGCCAACTAGAATAGCTGTGGTTGATAAGGATCTTTGCCAACCTAGGAAGTGTAGCCAGGAGTGCATTAGATTCTGCCCAGTGGTTAGGACAGGTAAGAGGGCCATATACTTCGATGAGCAACTTAATAGACCAGTTATAACTGACCTATGCACCGCCTGCGGCATCTGCGTGAGGAAGTGCCCCTTCGAGGCAATAACAATAATTAACCTACCCTCTGAGCTTGATGAGCATTGTGTTCACCAGTATGGACCAAGTGGCTTCAAGTTATTTAAATTACCCATGCTTAAGCAGGGTAAGGTAATTGGTGTAATTGGTCAAAATGCCCTCGGTAAGACAACAATAGCCAATATACTCGCCGGCTCAATAATACCTAACCTATGCTCAGGCAATGGTAGTAAAGATGAAGTGGTAAGGAGGTTCAGGGGCACTGAGCTTCAAACATACTTCACTAGGCTTTACGGTAATAGGCTTAGGGTTGTTCATAAGACGCAGTACATTGAGTTAATACCCATGGTGATTAAGGGTAAGGTTAAGGAGGCTTTAATGAGGATTAATGGGGATGAAAGCAAAGTGCTGGAAGTAGCCGGTAAGCTTAATTTAACTCATCTACTTAATAGGGATATCAATGTCCTCAGCGGTGGGGAGTTACAGAGATTAGCCATTGCCGCCGCCATCCTTAGGGGTGGGGATGTTTACATCTTCGATGAACCCACAACCCACTTAGATATTACGGAGAGGCTTAGGGTGGCTAAGGCCATTAGTGAATTAACTTCAGGCAATAGGTATGTCCTGATAATTGACCATGACCTAGCAGTATTAGATTACTTAGCGGATCTAGTGGTGATACTTTACGGTAAGCCTGGGGCCTATGGAATAGTTTCAAGTATTAAGGGGGCTAAGGAGGGGATTAATGAATACCTTAAAGGCTACTTAGCAAGTGAAAACATGTTAATTAGGAGGGAGGCAATAACCTTTAAGTCAACTCCACCACCAAGGGAAGTTAGGAAGGAGAGGGTTTTAGTGGAGTGGAGTGATGTGGTTAAGAACCTTGGTGACTTTAAGTTAATTGCCCGGTCAGGTCAATTAATGAGGGGTGAGGTTGTTGGTGTACTTGGGCCTAATGGTATTGGTAAAACCACCTTCGCCAGGATACTGGTGGGTGAGCTTCAACCAGATGAGGGTGTGGTAATGCCTTATGGTGTAGTCAGGATAAGTTATAAGCCCCAGTATATAAGGGATATTGCAGTTAAGTACCCTGAGTTAACCGTCTCCTCAATAATAGGTAAGGTGGCTGGGGTTGATTATAGGGAGAAGCCTCATTGGCCTGACTTAGCCAATGGCCTACTTTTAACACCAATAATGGATAAGAGTCTCAGGGAGTTAAGTGGTGGTGAGCTTCAGAGGGTTATGATTGCCGCAGCCCTACTTAAGGATGCTGAATTATACGTGCTTGATGAGCCAATGGCTTACCTAGACATTGAGCAGAGGATTAAGACGGCTAGGGTTATTGCAAGGTTAGCTGAGGAGAAGGAGGCCACAGTACTCTTCATTGAGCATGACGTAACAATGCTTGATTACGTGAGTTCATCAGTAATGGTGTTTGAGGGTGAGCCAGGTAAATTAGGTACAGCTAATCCACCCATTGATTTAAGGAAGGGTATGAATATTTTCTTCAAGGCGCAGGACATAACATTCAGGAGGGATGCGCATAATGGTAGGCCTAGGATCAATAAGAAGGATTCAGTAATGGATAGAATTCAAAGGGAGATTGGTGAATACTACTATTACGTTACCGAGAAGGAGTAGGTAATGAATCCTTAAGCATACTGAGCATTGTGTTAACAATACTGATGACACCAGTAATATTAATCAAACTCCTTAAATGAAGACTGAGCATCACCAGCATTAAGTAAACTTAGGGAATTATGCCTTAAGTATTATAAATAAACTCAATTACCCCCTTGCGTGAATAAGCAGCCGGTGGCTTTAATTCATGGTTCAAGGGATTCTGAGTATGTTAGTGATGTTGATTCATTTTTTAAAAGAATCGGCATTAGTTACATCTTTCTTTTGGAGCATCATGAAGGCATCATACCTGAATCATTCCCACTCTTCCTTAACTGGGGTAGGGATTATGAGAGGGCGTTAAGGTTCGCTGGCCATAGGCTTAACCCATTGCTAGGTATTGAGGAATTCATTAATGGGCTTAAGGGGCGTTTACCTAAAACAATAATAATTCACGGATCCAGTGACACGGAGGCCCTTAGGGGTGTTGAAGCACTTAGGAATGCAGGCTTTGAGGTTAGGTTTCTCCTAGGTGAACCCAGCGTGTACTCTATGGAATGTCCAAGTGAGGCTTACTTACTATTCCTATTTAAGGGGGTTATTGTTAAGAGGGCTGCAGAGACTATTAAGGTTAAATGCCCCTTAATTAAATTAAACGGCCCCTTATCCTCAGAGCCCTGGTTCCCAAGCCTCGTCCTTAGGGTTCTTAAGTCCTCTGGGCTCCTAGACTGAAGGGCCTTGGTAAGAGTTCACTCAACTTAAACCTCTTAATGCCGCCTCGTGAAGCCACATAAACCTCCTCAACATTAAACTCAGCCATAACCTGTAGACAGGCGCCACAGGGGTATATTTCATCACGGTTAGAAACCACAACCACAGCCTTAATCCTCCTATAACCCTCTGTGACTGCCCTAAATACTGCAACCCTTTCAGCACATATTGTTAAGCCGTATGAGGAGTTCTCAACATTAACCCCTGGGAACATTTTACCATCACTTGTTATCGCAACTGCAGCAACCTTAATACCTGAGTAGGGTGAGTATGAGTTACTTAAGTATGATTCAGCCAACTGAATAGCCCTATTAACCTCCTCATCCATGTTTACTTTAAATCAAGTGAGTTTTTAAATGTAGTAATCACTGTAGTTCAATACCCTTGGTTTCACTTGATAGTAATGCTGATGCAAGTATCATGACTTCACCAATTATTATAAACAAACCCCAGTATACGTAGAAGCTTGGATTACTTATTGCTGAAACCAGCAGCAGGAACACCGTACTCCAGTTACCTAAAATGAAGCCTCCATTAAATGAGAAACCAACTCCAGTACTCCTCACATCTGTTTGAAACTTCTCAGATAGGTAAGCGGGTATAACACCATATATTCCCGTGGTTAAGAAGGCAAGTAGGCTAGCTAAGGTCATTGTACCGTAGAAGCCGTACGCATGCTTAAGTATCAGGTACGTTAATGGTATGGCTAAGGCTATTGCAGTAGCTGAGAACACCACCATTGTTACCCTCCTCCCAATTACATCACTAGTGAAGCCTGAGGTTAAGTAACCTAGTAGTGATACTAATATTACTACGTAGAGGAAGTATGGGAACTTAGTGAAATTATGGTACGATAACACCGTCGGGTAGAAGCCGAGTGTTAACCCATAAACCCAAGCTATACCCGTCATGGCTAATACATCGGTTAAGGCACCAAGTCTATAGGCTGGGTTCCTGAGTATTGTAGTGAAGGGTGCCTTATTAATACCCCTCTCCTTACTAACCCCCTCCCACATTGCTGACTCAGGCATTGAAAGTCTCACAATTAAGTCTATTAACGCAGGAATTATGCCTATCCAGAACATCCACCTCCACCCAAGCTCCGTGAAGGATGAACTTGGAATAACGTAGTGTAATCCCAAGTAAACTAAGGCAGCAATGGTATATCCTATTGGGTAACCGCTTTGAAGCGAAGCTCCACATACCTCCCCCTATTAACTGACTCAACGAGAAATGAACCTAAGTAAACCCTTCTAGTTAAGGTAATCTCCCCAATTTGATTGCTCATGGTGAGTCCTTGCTTGAATTATTTTAAAGCCTTTTGGAGTAATTTCCTAACAGTCATGAGTTATGAATAAAGCACAATGTTCATCATTATTTAGGCCTCTACTTTAAAAACCTAAGGTAATGTTCCTTGCATGGATCCGAAGTTAGCGGCGGCTAAGGCTGCACTTAAGTATGTTAGGAGTGGGTACGTGATTGGTGTTGGTTCAGGTTCCACGGCTCTAATGTTCCTGAGTGAATTAGCCGAGAATATTGAGGGAGGTGGGTTAACTGATGTTAAGCTTATTGCCACTTCAACTGAGACTGAGTATGAGATTGTTAAGCTTGGTCTCGGTGAATTACTTAGGTATCCTTGGCAGGTGGATCATGTTGATGTGGCTATTGATGGGGCTGATGAAGTTGATAAGGATAAGAACCTGGTTAAGGGTGGTGGGGGTGCGTTAACTAGGGAGAAGATAATTGATTACTGGGCCAGTGAATTCATAGTAATAGTTGATGAATCTAAACTGGTGGATAAAATACCCAGTAAGCATCCGATACCAGTGGAGGTTGTGCCGTATGCGTGGCCATTGGTTAAGGCTAGGCTTGAGAGGGATTACGGTGGCTCAGCGGAGTTAAGGTACTCCTCAGGGAAGAGGGGGCCGGTTATTACTGATAACGGGAATTACATCATTGATTACAGGCCTGGGTCAGGAATAGAGCCTAGGGAGGGTGAGAGGGTGATTAAATGTATCCCAGGTGTTGTTGAGGTTGGCTTATTTAATGGGCTTAAGGTGTCCAGGGTGATTGTGGGTAAACAGGATGGTTCAGTTAATGAATTTTAAGTTGAAGCTAACCGTATAGTTAAATACCGGTCACTGAATGTAAGTCTATGAGGAGGGTTGTGGTAGCTGTAACAGGGGCCTCGGGTGTGGTGTATGGTCTTAGGCTTCTTGAATCCCTTAGAAGTATTAATGATGTGGAGGTTCACCTAGTTGTCTCTAAATCCGCTTCAAAGGTTCTTCAACATGAGTTGGGGTTAAGCATAGATGACTTGGTTAAGCTAGCTCACAGGACTTATGATGAGGGGGAGCTTGATGCCCCAATAGCCAGTGGTTCATTCAACTTTCAAGCAATGGCAATAGCACCCTGTTCAATGAAGACCCTTGCAGCTATAGCCCACGGCTACACGTCTAATCTAATAACAAGGGCAGCTGACGTCGCCCTTAAGGAGAGGAGGAGGTTAGTATTACTGATTAGGGAAGCCCCCTATAGTTTAATTCACATTAGAAACATGGAATTAGTCACCCAGGCTGGGGCAATAGTAATGCCTGCTAGCCCACCATTCTATGGTAAACCAAGGACAATAGATGACTTAATCAATGCAGTGGTTGGTAGGGTTATGGCCCTCATGGGTATTGAGAATAACATTTACCCAGTATGGGGCGGTTAATTACTTAGTGTTGGTTGGGGTATTATGAACTAGGTTCCTTATCCTAGACACAATACTATTATTCCTAGCCTCCCCTAACGCTGCATCAAACCTATTACCCAATTCCCTTATTGTTTCACCAAGTTCCCAGGGGAATATTATCCAGGCGGTGGCTTCATCAGCATAGTAATCGGGCTTAAACCTAGTCCACGGTTTAATCATAAGGGTCGCGGTCTTAATCTCAGCGGCACCCTGCTCCTTCAAGTAATTGTAGGCTGTTGATAGTGTAGTACCCGTGTCTGATACATCATCAACAAGCAGCACCCTTAAGCCCTTAACGCTAACCGGCAGTGGTTGAGCTATCTTAGCCTCTTCTCCTCGATTATTAATACCCTTATATAGTTTAACCTCTATGGAGGTCATGTTGCCTATTCCAAGTATATCCTCAATTATTTTAGCTATAACAACACCACCCCTAGCTACCCCCACTACTATGTTAGGTCTATAGTTATCCCTCACTATTGATTCAGACACCTTAATGGTTAAATCCATCACGTCATCCCACGACAAATACTTGAATTCTACCATTAAATTCATTTTACTTAACCCCTTATAAACCTTACTCTCCCAATACCCCAATGCATATTAAGTTAAGCTTAAGCAAGGGTACTATGGTGTGGATTAGCTTATAGGGGAGTTAGCCTTAATTCACTTATGAGAATACTGATTCACGCACTTAATTCAAGGGGATACGAACCTAAGGATAGGGTTAAGTTAATGGGTCTCTTAAGGAGTTTAGGCTTAAGTATAATTAACGTTAGGGTGGCTTCAAACCACATTGAGGTTGATGCCAATGCTAATAATATAGATGAATTACCCCCAGTGGTGGGTAGGGTTATTGGACCAATCCTAGGTGTAGTTAACCTAAGCACTGGTAATGAGGTTAGTAACCCATTCAAGTCCTTCGTGGATTTATTCAACGAGGAGAGGTTTTGGGAGGCTCATGAGGTTCTTGAACCAACATGGAGGGTAAATAGGGATATTAATATTCAGGGGCTAATAGTTGCAGCCGCAGCCTTCGTTAAGATTCAGGAGAATTACATTGATTCCTTCCTTAAACTGGCTAAGAGGGCATTAGGCATGATAATGGTTAACCAAGTTGATTGCATTGATGCATTAAGTTTTAGGGAGGGGTTGAGGGCATCGTTAAGTACTCTTAAGCCCTTTAAGGCTAGGTGCATTACTTAAAGACTTAAATACACGGGTAAGACCACTTAACGTGGCCATTTACAGGAAGACGCATTGGACCAGTGAAATTAAACCTGAACTGGATGGTAAAGAGGTTACCTTATCTGGTTGGGTGTGGGAGATTAGGGATGTGGGTAGGATAAAGTTCATAATGCTGAGGGATAGGGAAGGCATGGTTCAGGTTACGGTTAAGCGTTCATCAGTAAGCGATGAGACTTGGGACACGGTCTCTAGGCTTTCCAAGGAGGATGTAGTAAGTGTTAGGGGTATTGTTAGGGCTAGTAAGGTGGCTAAGACCGGCGTGGAGGTTGAGCCTATTGAAGTTAGGTTACTTAATAAGGCTAATCCACTTCCAATAGATATTTGGGGTAATGTTGATGAAACTATGCTCGACTTAAGATTAAGGTATAGGACAGTTGACCTTAAGCGCAGGAGCAATGTAATACTCTTCAAGGCCTTAAGCGAGGTTGTTAAGGCAATGCGCACAACGCTTTACGGTTATGGTTTCATAGAGGTGTTTACACCAAAGATAATAGCCACAAGCACCGAGGGTGGTGCTGAATTATTCCCTGTACAGTACTTTGAACGCACAGCCTACTTGGCTCAAAGCCCCCAGTTGTATAAGGAGGAGTTAACCGCCAGTTTAGAGAGGGTTTTTGAAATTGGACCAGCCTATAGGGCTGAGAAGCATGATACAACATACCACGTTAACGAATTCATATCAGTTGACGCTGAGGCGGCATTCATGAATTACAGGGATGTTATGAGCGTTCTCGAGGATGTTATTGTGGAGTCCTATAGGGCTTCAGTGGACTTACTGAGTCAAATAGGCAGGGAGGTGAGGGTGCCGTCTAAGCCCTTTAAGGTTATTACATACGATGATGCGTTAAGCATGCTTGATAAGGAGGGGATTAAGGTTAAGTGGGGTGATGATGTGCCTAAGGAGGGGTTAGAGGCCTTAAGTAGGTTAATTGGGGAGCCGTTCTTCATAATACACTTCCCAACAATGCTTAGGGCCTTTTACACAAAGCCTATTGAGGGTGATGAATCCAGGAGCGAGTCCTTCGACCTAGTCATAGATGGCATGGAGGTTACCTCAGGATCCACCAGGATACATGATAAGGATGAACTTGAGAAGGCCATGAGAGCCAGGGGCCTTAACCCAGGTAACTTCTCAACCCACCTGGAGATTTACAGCTGGGGTATGCCTCCACACGCTGGTTGGGGTCTTGGATTATACAGGCTAATGATGGTTATGGCTGGTGTAAGGAATATTAGGGAAGTGATATTATTCCCAAGGGACAGGTATAGGTTAGTGCCTTAATCCTAATCCTTTAAGGCATATTTTCAGTGGTTTAATCATTTAACCGAAAATAAGATCATGCATTCACTAAACCTCAGGTAACGTAACCCTTACTTCACTACCCTTTACTGCTGACTCATACACTGCATCTATTATTGAGTGTATTATTATGCTTTGGTAACCTGTCGTGGGTGGTTCCTTATTCTGGGTAATTGAATCTATGAAGGCTTTAACCATTTCAAGGGGCATATCAACATTGCTTATTATTGGCTTCATATCGTAGAGGAAATTACTGGTCCTACTGTGTAGGCTCATTTCAGTGACTGACTCATGACCCTTACCCTCTAATCCACCCTTATCACCAAGCACCCTGTACACACCCACCTCACCTACATGCGATACATTGGCTGCCCAACCAACCTCAATAATCATTGATGCACCATTCTCAAACCTAACAAAACCCACCGCGTAATCCTCAAGCTCAAACTTACCTGGATCCCATGAACCCCAGTTAAACTTAACCTCCTCAGGATTCCTACCGAACTTAGTGTACGTGGCCCCACTTACTGTAACTGGTTTAGGGAATCCCAGTAGGAATAGTAGGTTATCCAGGATGTAGCAACCTATATCAAGTAAAGCCCCCCTACCGCCTGATAATTCCTTATCAATGAAAGTCGGTACACCTGGAATACCCCTCCTCCTAACTAGGTAACCGTAGGCTAAGTAGGGTTCACCAACCATACCCAGTTTCATTGCCTCAGCGCCAAACTTAAGGGCTTGAGAGAACCTGGACCAGTAACCAACCATGAGTATCTTACCCTTAGCCTTAGCTGTCCTAACAACATCAATAACCTCATTTAAATTAGCCCCAAGCGGCTTATCCACTAGAACATGAACACCCTTGCTTAAAACATCCTTAGCAACCCTAGCATGGAGGCCGGTGGGTGTTACTATACTGACTGCATCAAGGTTTTCCCTATCAATCATCTCAAGGTAATCCGTATAATACTTAACCTTAAACTCATTACCAACAGCCTCAGCCCTCTTAGGGTTAACATCAGCAACAGCAACAACTTCAACATTAGGCAACTTAGTGTAAGGTATTAAATGCCTACCCCTACCATGACCCCCAACACCGATGACCCCAACCCTAACCTTCTCCATAAATTTAGGGGGATTAGTTTCCTTTTAAAGTTATTAATAATCCCGAATGATTTAGTTAACTTCTCTCAAAATACGGAACACTGTTAAACATAGAGTTAATGCTCATAAATTTTAAAATAATATTAATGAAGGGGCAAGCAGGGTTAGTTTGATTATTCTATGTATATTCCTGTTGTTTGTATTTTGTGTTTTATGCTTTCCCTCTCCTCCTCTGGGTATTGGTTTATGTAGTTTATTATTCTTGCCTTGTCTAATTCTATTCCTGTCCTTGGGTCTATTATTTTCTCCGCTAGCCTCTCTAGGAATTCCTCAGCCTCATCAGTGGCCTCCCTAGCCTTGAGTACTATTAATGCCTCAATCCTAATACCCTTGAAGACGCTGCCATTAACACTGAAGCTTAATGAGTCATTAATTATTGCCTCAGGTATGTAGACGTCCAGTAGATTCTCCATTAAATCAACCCTAACAACCTCACCATTAACAACAACCTCATAATACATTCCACCAAAGGCATTGAAGCCGTAATCCCAATCAAACTCCCTAGCAATACCCTCAAAGAACTCAGCATCAGTTAAAGTACTCTTATTAGTTAGGAATAAGTCAACATCATGAACAACCCAATCAACACCATAGGCAAGTGGAAGAATCAAACTACCAACAACAACAAAACCAACACCCCTCCCACCCAACACACCACCAACCCTAAGCAAAGCCAATGAATAAACCCCAACACCCACAAAAACCCAAAACAAAAAACCTTAATCAACCTAACTGATTATTAACCACCTTCTAATCATTTTTCTTTCTAATCCCTTTTGGGATTTACGATTCCCTATGGAAAACTTCATGATGAGAATCCAGGAGCACTTTCTAATCCCTTTTGGGATTTACTCCTCGGTGGCTGCTGCAGTCTACCTTATTGCGAATAAGAAGGAGCACTTTCTAATCCCTTTTGGGATTTACTGATTTATTGGCTTTTTTAGGGTTTTTAAGTTTTACTCTACTGCCTGTTTTGTTTATCATTAGCACACACTATTCCACCATTCTGTGCTCTCACATCCCTGTGCTGATGATGCAATGAAGCCCCCTAATGGTTGTGCTAATTGAAAGAAATGAAGAATGACAATGAAACTGTGCCGATGACAATATATAGAATATATATTTAACTCAATGAAAGAAGATAAGAATCATAAACAAGAATAAAATTCACATACATTTGCAGGGAAATTATAAAAGGAATTGGGGAGTTTAAGGGATGGGGGATGATGTCATTTGTTCAGGTATTGTGCTGGCTTCAACTGTGGATTTCTCCACTAGCCTATACACATATACTGTGCTTGAAATGTTTCCGTAAACGCTCATTAGGGAGTTGACTAATTTATTAGATAATTCTATTGCAAGTATGGGTGATGTATCCCTTACACATGACTTAAACCTACCACTCAGTACTACATTGCCTTCCTCACCCACTAGGAGTAGTCCATTGAATTCATCATTGTCTAGGCTTAATGAACCACCGTATACTTCACTTATATTACCTAAGGCAAGTCTAACAGACAAGGGGGCGTTAATCATGTTGACATTATCGGCGTTAGTAATACTCCACCTCAGTATACTTGACATTACTTTACCTAACTCATCTCCCTCGCTCCTTGGTTTAACTAGTATGAATACGTCGCATCCGTTCAGGAAAACCTCCAGTTCGAAATCCATAAGGAGATGGGTTATTCACTGGAAATAAACCTTACTCAGTTTTTCACAATAATCATTATCATTCAATCATAATGCTGTATTCATATTATGAATAATGATTAAGCTAATTTCCACTAATGGTGCATTACCCAGTTAGCCTGATGACTTAAGCATTAACCTTATTTCTGCGAGTAAACCAATAACCTGCGTTAAGTCATCACTCCCCCTTAGTATTGCATGATGACGCATAGCAATACTGTATATTATCCTCGGTTTCAGGTACTCGGGTGCATTAATCTTAGAGACTGTTGAAGTGACCTCCCTATGCAGTAGCCTAATTATGTAAATTGGGTCAACACCTCTATCCCTTATCATTGATTTAAGACCCATTATAGCCTTTCCAAAGTCACCATTCAACGCCTCATATATTAAATCCCTAACCTCCTGAGGATTAATGCCGCCGAAGAGTTGATAAACGGCGTTTTCATCCACTTTTTTGTTTGTTGTGGTTGTTGTTTGTAGTGTGTTTATTGCTTTTCTCATGTCTCCTTGGCTCACCTCCCATATTGCCTCTAACCCATCCTCAGTTACCTCTACTCCAGTTTCCTTGGCTATTTGCCTAAGCCTCTCTATTACTGCCTCCTTTGGTAGTGGGTTGAATCTGAATATTGCGCACCTGGATTGTATTGGTTCTATTATTCCGCTTATGTAGTTGGCTAGTAGTATGAATCTTGTTGTTGATGCGTACATCTCCATAATCCTCCTTAAGGCTTGCTGGGCATCACTAGTCATGTTATCAGCCTCATCAAGGATTACTAGTTTAAACGGTACTGGGCCGGTGGGTATTGTTCTAGCGAATTCCTTAACCTTCTCCCTAATAACATCAATACCCCTCTCATCACTGGCATTAAGCTCAAGAACACTACTACGCCATGAATCACCGTAAAGCTCCCTAGCCAAAGCCAAGGCAGCAGTAGTCTTACCAACACCTGGAGGACCATAGAAGAGTAGGTGAGGCAAGTCACCACGCCTAACAAACTCCATCAAACCAACCTTAACACCCTCCTGATCAACCAAATCCACAAGCCTAACAGGCCTAAAACGCTCCACCCAAGGCTCCTCAGGCACATTTACTAGGGATTTATTGAATTATAAACCTTCCCATTCCAAGCACCTTATTAATCTTAAGGACAAGTAACTTACCTTCAATGATGCTTAACCTGATGGGTACCCATTTGATGGCGTTAGTATAGCTGATTAACTCAACCCACCTATGCTTAATGGATTATACTGAAGTATACCGTGCCTTGAGGCAGGTTAATTAAACAGGTTCTGGGTTAATTCTACAATGGGGTAATCGGGTTGAAGACTTAGCACATGGTCCATTACTCATTGAGTACTTGAAAATACATAAATAGGTAACCATAATTTAAACTGTAGTCATGGTTATTTTAATCAGACCCCTTGGTGAGGAGAGTCTTGGCATTAGGTCGATGAGTCTTTACGTGGAGACTAGGGGCTTAAGGATATTGATTGACCCAGGGGCAAGCCTAGCCCCCTTTAGGTTTGGTTTACCACCGCATCCAAGGGAGTTTGATGCCCTTAAGGCATTTAGGGAGAGGTTAATGGACTTGGTGGATAAGGTTGATTACATATTCATATCCCATTACCATAGGGATCACTTCACCCCACCCTACAGTAGTGTTTACATGGGTACCGGTGCCAAGGATTATGAATTAATTTATGGAGGTAAGGTGGTGTTGGCTAAGGATTATGAAACCGTTAACCCAAGTCAAAGAAGGAGGGGCATTGGACTCTTCAAGGCTGTTCAAGGCTTAGTGAGTAAGTGGGTTAAGTGCGATGGGCAGGTTATTGATATTAATGGTACTAGGCTCATAATCTCTAACCCAATACCCCATGGTAAACCAGGCAGTAAAACCGGGTACGTGGTGGGCTTAGGTATTATTGATGAGTCCGGTTCCCTCGCCTACATACCTGATGTTCAAGGCCCCCTCTCCAGGGAGGCCGTTGAGTTTGCGTTAAGCCTTAAGGCTGAAATCCTGGTAATAGGTGGTTTTCCAGTATACCTTCTTGGAAACTCCTTTAAGCAGGAGGATCTTAATGAGGCTAATAATAACTTAATCACAATATGGAACATGGCTAAGCCTAAGAAGCTAATACTTGCCCATCACTTACTTAGAATAATTAACTGGAGGAATTACATACCAAGTATTATTGAAGCGCATACCTACGCATCCATCCTTGGGTTAAACGATAACCTGCTTGAAGCCAGGAGGAGGGAATTATATGAAATTGAGGATCCAGGTAGAGGTTACGTTAATAAATTTAAAAGAAGGAGTAATAGGGAGGAGTAGGTTTCACGGTGACATGCTGCTCATGTTTAAGTAAACTTCCTTATAAGCTCCCTATTAACCGTGAAAAGCCTTAACAGTTCTTTTCCAGGATTAACAATCATTAATGAGCAATAGAAGTACCCACTTACTAATAAGCTTTGGTGATTTAATTGAGAGATTTATGAATAATCTATGGTTGAATATAAGCAATTTCCCACGTAATAATGATATATTTAATGATTAAAAGAGAGAGCATTAATCTCTTTTCTCCATGATTAATGCTCTTCATGTTTATTAGCCATTACGCTGTATACCTATTGACCGGTATGGCAGTAAATGTACAGCAATACCTCAATAAGGAGTATGAAGTGGAGTGCGATGGACAGATGGTTAGGCTGAAGCCAGTTAAGGCCTGGGTGCTTCAACCAAAGGGCAGGAAGGGTGTTGTAATAGGGCTCTTCAAGTGCCCCAATGGTAAGACGTTAAGAAAGGCAATAGGCAAGATTGAGTAATCCTGGTTAAAATATTAAGTTAAAGGTAAAAACATTTTTATTTTTCAACCAATGAATTCAACCGCATTCTGCTTTCCTAGATTCATCCTCAATTTTAATGAATGAATCCTTAGGGTTACTTGACTCATATATAGCCCTCCCCACTATTTCAAAGTCAGCCCCATTAGCTATCGCGCAACCGGGCTTAACCCCCTGTGCACCAATGCCTGGGCTAAGTATCACATATTCATTACCTAAGTATGATCTAGCTCTCCTTATTAAATTGGGCTTATTCCCGCCAATAATAACCCCTGCGGCGTTAATCTCCTTGATAATACTGATTACCTCCTCAAAGTTGGCGTCATATAATTCACCCCCACTGGTCATGGAAACCAATACCAGTATATCTAGGTCGCTTACATTAGGCATATTAACCTTACCTATGAATCCATGGACTATAATCCCATTAATACCCAGTTCCTTAAATTTACCTGCGATTATATTGTTTATGAAGCCTACATCAGCTAGTTTAGCATCCATGAGGAAGTAAACATCCTTGTTATCACTTATTAATCTACGTAAACCATCAGGGCCTATTGTAAGTAACGTTACCCAACTAATCTTAACTATTTTAATTAAACCCCTTAATTCATTCATTATATCCCAATACCTCCTAGGTTCCGTTAAGTCCAGGGCCAGCACCACCCTGCTTATGCCTCTTAGGTCTCTTATTCTCATTGCTTAATGAGGGTAGGAGGGTTATTTATTAGTATCATTGCCTTGGTTCACCTGCCTCCTCTTAACGCTGTTCCTTAGGTCCTCAATCAACTTAAGTAATGCCACCGCGTAACTTCTCTCAACAACTATGAATACATCATTATCGTACCTAAGCATGTGCCTTATTGTTATTCCACTTGCCCTAGCTAACTGAACCATGAATGTTACAAAACCCACAGGTGCCTTTTCCCCAAACATTATTCTAACCAATGTATACTCCAGTCTACCCACTGGATTAGTGAACTTACCTAGAACAGCGACCGGCGCAATTAATTTCACTCTCTCCCCATCAGTTAAGAGTATTGAGTAGCCTTTAAACAGTTCCATTAACTCATGTGATTCATAAAGCTTAACCGTATCCGCTAGGCTTAATTCAACTTCATCAACACCATTAAATATGACTACCTCAGCCTTCTCTAAGGCTTCCCCAATATCCCTTATTGAAGCTGGGGTTTTCCTTGATGTTAACCTCTCTAACGCCTTAACTATGGTCATTAGGTTAACCTCCTTACCAACTATGGATTCAACAAGTGGTTTAACCTCCCTAGCTATGGCTGATAGATTGGCTATGCCGCTTGATAATGCAATTAAGTAGAGGGGATTCTCCTCTACAATTACCCTAACGGCCTGCTGGACACTAACCATAATTAAACTGTTCTGAACTGGTAAATAAATGTAACTATATGTCATATTCTTGACAAAATAGTTTTTAAATTAGAAGCCGGTTAAGCGTAAGTTTATGATATACATAACACCTCTCCAATACGCTCTCTCAGTAATATCAGGAATACTAGTGGGGTTTTCACTTGGCTTAATAGGGGGAGGAGGCTCAATATTAGCCGTACCCCTCTTCCTATACCTAGTGGGCCTTGATACAATACCTAATGCAGCCCACATAGCCATAGGCACCACGGCATTGGCCGTTGGCTTAAACGCATACATAAACTCATACATGCACCTCAGGAAACACAATGTTGCACCGAGGATTGGTGGTATATTCGCTGGTGTTGGTGTAGTGGGTGCATTAATAGGAGCATACCTAGGCCACATCACGCCAGGCACTAGGCTTCTAATATACTTCTCAATAGCCATGATAGTGCTTGGGGTGTATGTAGCCGTGAGGAGGGAATCAGCTAAGGCAGGTACTGATGATGAAGTAGATAGGGTTATTCAATCACTTAACAAATGCCCAAGGTTAACGCTAGGCACTATTATGAAGGTAGCTGGCGCCGGATTCGCAGTTGGCTTAGTGAGCGGTTACTTTGGAATAGGGGGTGGCTTCCTAATTGTGCCAGCGTTAATGTTCTCAACAGGCTTATGCATAACTAGGGCTATTGGAACATCACTAATAAGTGTGGGTACCTTTGGTGTAGCCAGTGGAGCGGAGTATTGGGCTTACGGTGAGGTGCTGGTGCTTATTGCCGCATTATACGTGCTTGGGGGTATTGCCGGTGGCTACGCCGGGACAAGTATAGCGGTTAAGGCACCTAAGAACACGCTTAGGGTGGCTTACGGAGTCATAATAGTGTTAGTGGGTATATACATGCTCTACAGGTTAGGCGTATTTTAAACTACCACTAACTTGAAGGGTAATCCCTCATAATCAGATAATGCCCATCCTCCCTCTGGTTACTCAGTGGAATGGGATTCATTGCAATTCCATGTAGGCCACGACTATGACTAAAAAGAAAAATAAGCCTCCACTTAAGGTAGCTTGTGACCAAGGTATCAGTACTAGTGCCGGTTAATGCTGGTGGGTTCGTTAAGAGACTTGGCCCCATGCTTAGGTTATTTTCACTACCTTACGGTGACTTTGAAATAGAGGTCACCGGTGACGTATCATCGATAATTGAATCCAGATCCATGAGCCTTGATGCGTTATCCGGCCTTAGGCTAGCGGTTAAGGTGCTTCACGATAATTTAAGGAAACTAGACAGTGTGGTTCATGCATTCTTCTGGTACATTAGGCCTAGTGGTAGGTTAATACTTGAGACTGATCAATCCCCAGGTCAATTCTTCACAGGATACTTAAACATGGCCCCCGTTAAAACACCGGTAAGGGCATTGTATAAGGATTCAGTATTAATCACTTGGAGTAGGTGGGCTAGGGATGGGTTATTAAGGGATGGTTTTAGTGATGAGCAGGTGAAAGTGGTGCCATTACCCTACGTTGAATCATTATTCAGGGTCAAGGCAACTAAGATTAAGGCAGTAGCCTTCGTGGGTTATGATTACTATAGGAAGGGCGGTGACTTAGCCTTAAAGACTATGGCCGTGATTAAGTCCATTGACCCCTCAGTTAAGACAATATACATTGGTCAAATACCTCATGGTGTACCAAGATTCATTGATGAGTATCACGCCTACTTACCTAGATCCAGGATCCTTAAAACGTTCGCTGAATCCATGATTGCTCTAGCGCCATCCAGGCATGAGGCGTATGGATTAGCGGCCATGGATGCAATAGCTAATAAGGCTATTGTAGTGGCCACTGACGTTGAGGGATTGGGGGAGTTCGTTAAGGTTAATGGTGGTGTAGTGTGCCCCCTAGGTGACTTAAATTGCCTAATTGAAAACACATTAAGGTACCTGGATAGGAGGGAGCATGAAGCCAGGGCAAATCTACAGCTTCAAAGACTCATAGAGAACCATAACCTGGGTAGAATTAGAAACATGATGAAGGAGATTTACGAGGAGGCATCAAGTAAATAATATTTAACGGAATACATTAATGCAGTGAATCAACGTAAGGAATTAATGGTGATTAGGAAATCCTTAACTGCATTGAAAATCACTATGTAAAGTGCTACCGCATCATTCACCTGGCTTATGAAGGATGTTGATTGGCTTAATGCTTTAGGAGAATGCATTTAAATAATAATGCACCTTAACCAAGCCACCAGTGGAAGTCAAACCAGGCTGCTCTAGGTTACGTATGGTTTATACCATTCATCACTTAGGCTTGGTCTATTAACACTGGATGTGCCCTCCACGAATGATCTACCATTATTAACGGCTTCACTCACCAGCCTAAGATCCAGTGGTAGGCTTGGCCCAAAGTGGGCTAACGTGTCATTGGGTACGAATAATACACGTCTATTAGCCGCAAAGTCAAGTTCCTGGGGTCTATAGGTCTTAGTCTTACCCTCGTATATTATTAGGTTGGGGTTAAGTTGATTAATCAGGTTGATTAAACCATCCTTATTAGTTAAAACCATTACGCACTTAAACCCCTTAACGTAATTCAACCCAACCCTATTAAGCGCAGAGGCTACGTAAGAAGCTTCACACGGCACCACGTAATCACCCAGTGAGAATACTGCGAGAACGCCGTCAACATTAGCCTCACGCCTCATTAAATCACGGTAAATACCTACCAGCCTCAAGGCCTCCTCATCCATATCAAGTAAACCACCAATCATCTCAAAGAAGCCTAGGGCAGTGTTTAAGTTAACTGGGGTAGGTATAGCCAATACAGGTGCCAGCGCCCTCAATTGGTTAACCAACTGCCTTTGAACAGGATATGATAGTATTATTAAGTCTGGGTTTAAGTTCTTAATCAAATCAATGTTAGCTGACGTAAATGAACCAATCCTCATAACCCTCATGGCTTCACGCGGCCTATAACTCCACACATCAACACCCACAACCCTATCCCCAGCCCCAAGTAGGAATAGGAACTCTGTTACAGATGGATTAAGGCTAATTACCCTACGTGGCACACCCATTAACTCACCATCAATCACCCTCCACCACCCACTTCATCATTAAGGTAAGGGGACTTGTATTTTAACCCTTCATCCCTAAACACCAGTAATACTCATAATTATTCCTCAACTCATGGGGGGACTCAATACTTAACACCAGTATCATAATTCATTGCACATATGACTCTCCCCTTAACCTACTTCCAATGTATCAAATAAATTATATGCGTTATCATTTAACATTACATCACCTTTGAAAAATGATATATGGGAATAATCTATTAAACTTAATTGGGGAAAATTTAAAAATATAGCGTAATGGGTCACGTCAATGGATGTTAGAATTCTTTACGTAGGAATAATACTGTTAGTGGCGGCTCTTGCGGTTACTAGCTTAGGGTACTATACCCTACTACAAAAGTATAATAACTTACAACAACTGGTGAATGGTAAGAAGCCCGTAATACAGGATATTATAGATAACTATACAATCGCAGGAATTTTAAATGCCTCTGAAGTTAAAGTTTTTATCCAGATAAAAGCATCGAATAATTATTCTGCAATTAATGAATATTCCTTCATCACTGCACCCATAAGATTAGTTGGCAATATAGAGATCCTAAGTTTTAAGTCCCCATTATATGCTGAGAATCGTTATTATGAATTCCTCCTAGACTCCTCATACTTCAATTATGTTGTTTCAGGGTATTATAATGGATGGAATTACACACTTTTACTTAATGCCACGGAGCCAATCAATAATGTTTCAAGGTTATTTCGATACGGGGCACTGGTAGCATATGGAGGGAATGAGGTTTTCTATATCAGCATTAATGCCTTATCACCCACTGGATTATATAATTTCAATGCCAGTATATTCCTACAGATTCTTGGCGCTGAATTAGCTTACCATCATATTTACCACCTGAAGACCACAGGAGACCCAGCCCAGGTCCACCACTAGACGAGCAGGGTGGGTAACACCCACTGGTAATAAGGTAATGATAGAAGACGGTAAACCAATAAATCAACCCCTAGGATGGGGAGGAAGCTATTTTCATGCCTCAGGGAATTTTAATGGCCATTAGAAGGAGGTGGTACCTTATGAATGCATTAGTGAGTTATGATAACCATGGTTAATACTAACGGTGCAGTCACCATTATGGTAGAACATTAAGGAAGGCTAAGGCATTATTAAAATCCATGTTTAATAATCAGTGATAGTGTTGCTTCAATTCACTGCGGATTAACCTCCTCCAGGGTCTTAAGCCTGGTTTCAACACCATGGGTAAACCAAATCAATGCACCTAATAGCCCAAGGCTCCATAGTGCGACATTATACCATGCGTATTGCCATATTGTGAAACCAGCTGTTATGAAGATTGATGCTATGTAGGCGACGTAGGCTATTGCCCTAACCAAGGCAACACCCATGGATCTACTGCCTGTTGGAAATAACTCAGGCTCCAGTACAACCCTAGCGGCCCACCCCAGTTCACCAAATACGCCGTTAACAGATAGTATTAGAAGGAATAGTGGTAGGTTTTGCGGTGCAAAGGCTAATTGAGGTATAACCAGTAGCATTGTGATGAAACCACCTAGGTAGGCCATTAGGGTGAACTTCCTCATACCCATTATATCAGCTAAGGCCATGCCTATTAAGCCACCCACTGATTCACCAACATTATACAGTAGCACGATCCATGAGGTTAATTTCGGAAAGAGGTAAGGACCCATTACGAGAGCCAGTAATGCATATGTTAACACTATTGTTAAGGCTATGAGTGTTAAGAATATTAACCTAATCCTAAATCCCTTCATCTCACTTAACCCAATCACCCTACATGACGACTTCACGTTACTCCACCTATATGATTCAGGTATCAGCAGCCTAGTGGCTAATATTATAATTATGGTGACTAGTATTGTTACACCAAAGAACAGCTTCTGAAGGTACATTGATGAAGCAACAAGGGACAATGCAGCCGCCACCGCGGCACCAATATTAGCCACATTAGTAACACCTATGATGATCCTCTCCCTCAACCTAATGGGCATCATTTCAGCCATATAGGCTAACGTTGCAGGCTCCTCACCACCAAGACCAAATTCAGCTAGAGCTATGCCGGCTATTAATTCGTAAACGTTACTGGATAATATTATTAGTAATGCACCAACACCGTAAATAACCATGGTCATTATGAAACCCATCTTCCTACCCAAGGCGTCAGATAATTTCCCGATGATTAAATTACCAACCATTAATGATACTGGCGCCGCTAAGAGTACGTACTCATCAAAACTACTTGGTACGAAGGGCCATTGCGTTGTTAATGGGGCTAATGCCAGTATGAAACCCCATAGGAACATGCCCAGTGCCGTTGATGTTATGGCGAAGAACCTACTCCTCCCTAATGGCCCATAATCAATCTCCCTTAAATTACTCATGAATTGGTAACCAATAACCAATTTATAAATTTTATGCGCTTACTCAATCTATACATTGATTAGGAAAATGAGGTATACCGAGCATGAGTTAGGCATCACTTAGAAAATGCAGAAAGATAAAGCAGGAATAATCAAGGCGCAGTATTGTGATTGGTGGGGCCGCCGGGATTTGAACCCGGGATCACACGGGCCCGAGCCGTGCCTTAGGCGTGGTTAAACCCACGTGTCCTAACCAGGCTAGACTACGGCCCCTGCATTCCGCAATTATTTAACCTCCTTTTTAAGATTACTGCAGTTCCTTTATTTTTCAGTTTCCTCAAGGAGCTTTACACATTAAGAAGCAATAAGCTATATATTGGTATTCCCCTTACCGCTCATCTAAATCATCTCCCAAGCGCTTCTTAAAGAAGTTAACCATCACCTTCCAAGCATCTTTGGCAGTAGTTTCACTATGAGATAGATCACCTTCAGTGGTGAATACATGGTAAGGCCTAGGTACAGCACCATTTAAGTCTAGGCTTATACTTAATCATAGTTCCCATATTCATAATTACTTAACGTAATATTAATATGATGCATAGGAGAGGATCGACATAATTAAGACGAAGTTTCAGTAAGGCATGGATGATTCGGTGATTTCAGGAAAAACATATGTGGCCTTATTCTTATTATTATATAGCAACCACTGTTAATTAAAGGTTGATTCAGTAAAACCATTGCATTGAAACTCATGTAGGTCTAATGCTAACCCTGTGAGCGGTATAATGCCACCTTAATAATGCGGTAACCTTTCTGAGTCACTGCGTCTAGGAGGGGTTTAAGTAGTGTTAGTTTAAGGATGAGTACTCGGTGTACCAGTATGGGAAACTCCAAATATGAGGGATTTGCCTGGTGTTTTCCGGTAATGGTGAATATTACTCCGGTAGGATTAATGATTCTATTCCTTAAGTTTCCTAACGGTATCTGCCTGTGGGAAACTTTAAATAGGGGAAGCTGGTCTTATTAATGTAGGTCATGGGAGAGGTGGATAATAAGCCCAACCAGGATAACGTGATTGATCAACTGCTCTCGTCAATAAGTGGGAGTGATAATGTTGTTAGTGAGTCAATAGCTAAGGAGCAGGCCCTAATTAGGATAAGGGTTGAAAAGAGGAGGGCGCATTACGTTACTATAATTGAGGTTGATAGTAATGATGCTAAGAGTATAAACCTAGAGGAAGTGGCTAAGCAACTTAAACGTAAGTTAGCCGCAGGAGGTACTGTTAAGGATAATAGGATTGAGATTCAAGGTGACCATAGGTATAAGATTAGGAAACTGCTTCTTGAGGAGGGATTTAATGAAGATAACATATTCATAGACGAGAACATAACGGTGGTTCAGAATAAATGAGCATAGAATACATTAAGGACGGCTTCAGGACTGAATTAGCCAGCAATTTATCAAACCCTGTTAAGGTTCATGAAATCTGTCTAAAGTTACTCTCAGAGGTGGCTAAGGTACTGGGTATTAATCAAGTTATTGAATCCACGGAGGATGGCTGGATTATAATTAATAAATTAATAGAGATGAGTAATGAATACGTATTAGCTAGATTCTATGCTGAGAATTCCTCCCTAGCCACTAAATTGCAGGTTAATGAATTAGTGCTAGGTATGTTAATTAGGGATTCAATAACATGCATGGAGAAGATAAGAACCATAGCCCTTGGTTTAACACCCAGGGAGGCAGGTTAATTAATAGGAGTTAAGTAGGGGCATGTGTTATTAAATTAATGATTATTTTAATGAAACTGATGCAATTAAGTAAAGCTACTTACTCATTAATATTTACCCCCATTTCCTTAAACACGGCAATTAAATCATCAGTTAGTAAACCACTACGGGTACCATACATGTATAGTGCAAGTGCAACCACTGCAGCGGCCACAGTATCCCATGGGAATGGTATTATCGGGGTTTGGAATACGCTGAAGCTGCCTAAGAATGATAATACTAATGCTGAGTACAGTACAGCTATTATCCACCAACCTGCATTAATGTGACTACGGAGGTCTTTACTCTTTGCCGTTGAGGCAACCCAGTAAATTAACGCCACTAAGGTTACTAACGTTACCGCGACGTAGCCTAAGAAGTCTACTATGTGTGTGAATTGAAGCTTAAGCATAGTGACGGGGCTTGATGATGGCCAGCCGGTGGGTTTAGCGAAGGGTAGGTAGATTAGGAAGTAGGTTGATGCTATTAATACTGCCCAGTATATAATACTGGCAATAATGCTGATCATCCTGCTTGCCCCATGCTTATTAACCATAGTGTACATGAAGAATAAGGGTAACCCAGCCATAATTAAGGCGAATGCGAACCAGAGGTAGTAGAAGCTTGACCAATAGACTATTAGGAATGCCGCAATGGTTGCTACCGCCCCAATAACTGACGCTAGAGGAAGCTTAATGGGCCTGGGTGCATTAGGCGCCAGTCTCCTAAGTGTCATTAATGCTGGTCCACCGATTATGTACGTGAACACTGTTGTGGTGGTTATGAAGGATGATATTGCGAACCATGTTGGGAATGGTAGTAGGAAGAGCATTCCAAGTATCCACGCGGTTAAAGTCGGCCATAAAGGCACCTTATACTTATTAAGCTTAAGGAACGTGTTAGGTAAGTGTCCATCCGCAGCCATGCCGTAAATCGTCCTAGCAGTGGTACCTATGTAAATCCAGCCTGTACCTGATGGTGAAATAACGGCATCAATAAGTAGTATTACCGCGAAGGCCGCTAGAATAGCAACACCACTTGACACAAGTACACCGTAAAATGGCCCACTGGCCAACGGAACATAATTACTACCCGATTTATAAGCCGCGAACTCAGCGATATTACTGCTCACCGGTACGCCTGTACTGCTTATGTAACCCCAATTCCATGTTCCTGCTGTGGGGTGTCCAAGGACTTTAACCACTTGGCTAGTTTGAGTATTTATATCAACTAAGTATAAGTTGTTAAAGTTTAATCCACCTATGAATGATATTTGAAGTAGCACGTAAATGATCATTACCACTACGAAGCCTATTATAGTACCCATAACTACGTCAGTTGGTCTCCTCGCCTCACCACTATAATCAATCCCCTGCCTAAATCCTAAGTAGGCATATGCTATTCCCGTGGTTGGAATAGCCAGAAACATTGCGGCTGAGCCATAGGGCATGAAGCCTCCTGCTAATTTAGTGTAGTTAACTGAGTGCATTGCCAGTGCCATGAGTAGGATGAAGGTTAATGATGGGATGACCAGCTTCCACCAACCAACAGCGGTATTAGTCTTACCCATTACGTGGACACCAAACCAATTCAGTAGGAAGAAGAAGGTTGCCAATACCGCTGCAACCAATACACCAAGTGGAGTCAACATGCCGCTGACGGTTAATTGAGGTAACCACGTAGACATGTACGTTACCGCCGCTATAGCCTCACTGGGGCTACTGTCACTGCGCTTAGGAAGTAGGCCCAGGCAAGCATGAATGATGCGAAGCCACCGTGAGTATACTGAGGATACCTCACGATACCACCTGATTTAGGAAGCATGCCGCTTATCTCCGTGTAGGTGAAGGCTATGAAGATCATTAGGAAACCCGCTATTAACCATGATAGTATTGCCGCAGGGCCGGTGTATGATGATGCCCCAGCGGATGCAAATAACCAACCACTACCAATCATTGCGCCTATTACCAGGAACGCTATATCCCATTGATTTAAAGCACGTCTAAGCATTTTATCAGTTTGCTCAGCTTCATTGGGTACATTAAGTTTATTTTCCCCTGCCTTATCCACCCCTTCATCTTTACTCATGCCAGTATACTCTTGTTCTACATTTTTAAGTATTACGTACATTGTCTATATCAATATTGTCAAATATAGTATAATAAATATATATTGAATATACTTGCCACTATATGCCTTATTGTTATCTCATTATAATTGCTGATTGGGGAAAGATTTATACGCTCAGCCCGATATCGGGTTTATGCCCGCTGTAGAGTTCGCTAATGTTACTAAGCGTTTTAATAAGATAGTTGCTGTTGAAAATATTAATCTTGTCGTCAATGATGGTGAAGTAATAGCGCTAGTTGGTCCTAATGGTGCAGGTAAGACCACGTTACTTAGAATGGCCGCAGGTGTTCTACTGCCTGATTCAGGCAAGGTGCTTGTTTACGGTATTGAGGCTCATAGAGCTGAGGCTAAGCGCCACGTGGGCTTCATGACACCCATGGATAGGGGTGTTTACTGGAGGATTAGTGCATTAGATAATTTAGTGTTTTTTGGAACACTATATGGTTTATCCATTAAGGAGGCTAGGAGAAGGGGTCTTGAGTTACTTAGGGAATTCGGCTTGGCTGAGAGGGCTAATGATTGGGTTGCAACATATAGTACAGGCATGATGAGGAGGCTTGAGTTGGCTAGGGCAATGATGCATGACCCAGACATACTGCTTCTTGATGAACCAACCAGCGGTATTGATGTTGATGGTAAAAGAATAATACTTGACCACATAAGGAGGCTTAAGGGTAGGAAGACGATAATAATGGCTAGTCATGACCCGCAGGAAATTGAGCTTGCTGATAGGGTTGTTTACCTGAATAGAAACATAGTGAGTACTTTACCAACCCTTAAGATTGTTAAGGTGCTTGTTAAGGGTGCTTTACCATCATTAGACGGATTCAGGATTACTGATCTTGGTGATGGCAGTTACGTTATTTATGCCAGTATTGATAAGTTTAATGACTTAATTAAGAAATTAGCCTCAATGGATGGTAACCTCAGGGTAATTGATCTCAACGTTGAAGTTGCCTTCGCAGAGAGGAATGCGAGGATTGAGGAAAGAATGAATAGGAGGGGTGGTGGACCATGGGTTTAGCAGCTAAACTATACTCCTTCGTAGTAATAAGGGGGTTTAAGGTTTGGGTAAGCTATAAGACTCAAGTAGCCTTAAACTTCATAAGCTGGACAATACCGGTTTTCCTCTACTACTTCATAGGCTTAACCTTCGGGGCAAGTAAAATGTCAGCGGCAATAGCATCAAACTACAGTTATACAGCGTTTGCAACCGTTGGCATTGCCTTCCAAGGCTACTTCTCATCAGCCGTAGCCACATTAGCTGGTAGGATTAGGAATGAGGAATTAATAGGCACCCTAGAGTACCAGATGGCCGCACCCCTTAGGCCTATGTCACTCATGTTCTACTCCACGGTATGGGGATTCGTAATAAACTCAATAAGCACAGTCACAGTATTGGCAATAGGCTATGGCTTAGGAATAAAGTACATTATTAATCCCCTCTCAACATTCGTGGTTCTACTACTATACATGGTGTCGATAATAGGCTTAAACCTAATATCAGGTGCAGTGGTCCTTATAGTTAAGCAGGGTAATCCAGTGGCATTATTCACCTCAGTGGCCACTAATATTCTTGGTAACGTGGTCTTCCCAGTATCAATACTACCCACCTGGCTTAAGGACATGAGCTACGCCTTATCCTTAACATGGGCCCTTGATGGTTTAAGGAAGGCAATGTTATCTGGGGAGGGGTTAGGCAGTATGATTAATGACTTAGTGATACTATCCATACTGTCAGTAATATACATAATAATAGGTATATGGTTAACCAACTACGCCTTCAAGAGAATACTGGAGCAGGGTACTGTGCACATGTACTAACGGTGCGTGAATTAAATACCCTTAATTTTAAGGTTTAAAATCATTCTTGATGCAATGCGTGGAATAAACCTTAATCCTACACTAATCATGCGTAACGCTTATTAATAACCCCTTTACGTAGGCTTATGGATAACCTGGGACGAGGAAACCAAGTAGGATAGCCCTAGCCTACTCAGGTGGTTTAGACACCACCGTGGCTATCCACTGGTTGAAGAGTAGGTTTAATGCAGAGGTCGTGACGGTGACGGTTAATGTGGGTCAGGAAGATGACTTCAGTGAAATAGAAAATAGGGCCTATAAACTCGGCGTACTTAAGCACTACACCATTGATGCTAGGGATGACTTCGCCAATGGTCCCATAGCCTCGGCAATAATGTTGAATGCCCTATATGAGGACAAGTACCCTCTTGGAACAGCATTAGCTAGGCCATTAATAGCTGAGAAGGTTATTGAGGTTGCCAGAAGGGAAGGCTGCGATGCCATTGCCCATGGCTCAACCTCTAAGGGTAATGACCAGGTTAGGTTTGAGGAGGCTATAAAGGCCATGGCCCCTGACTTAACCGTAATTGCGCCGGCTAGGATATGGGGAATGGATAGGAAAACCGAGGTTGAGTACGCTAGGAGGAATAATATACCTATCCCTGAGGTTCACAGTAGGTTTAGTATTGATGATAATTTATGGACTAGGAGTATTGAGGGTCCTGAATTAGATGATTCAATGGTTGAGCCACCTGAGGATGCCTTTAAGTGGACTATTAATCCAAGTAAGGTTAATGAGTCTCTTAAACTGGAGATTGAGTTCAAGAATGGTGTACCAGTTGCTGTAAATGGTGAGAAGATGAAGCTTTCCGAGCTTATACTAGCCTTAAATAGGCTTGTGGGTAGTCATGGATACGGTAGGGTTGATCATGTTGAGAATAGGGTTGTCGGTTTTAAGTCAAGGGAGGTTTATGAGGCTCCAGCCGCGTTAACCCTAATAGAGGCTCATAGGGATCTTGAGAAGTTAATATACACTCCAATTGAGTATAGGTTTAAGAGGCTCATGGACCAGACTTGGACCGACCTAATATACCAGGGGCTTTGGCATGAACCACTGCGTATTGAACTTGAGGAGGCTGCTAAAGCCATGAATAAGTGGGTGACTGGTGTTGTTAAGGTCACTGTACGCGGTGGCTTAATGATAACAGGTAGGTCAAGCCCATACGCCAGTTACAGTAAGGAGATTGCGGATTACGTGAAGGGCTGGTACCCAAGTGACGAGGAGGCGAGGGGCTTCATAAGCATGTGGACGTTGCACTCATTAACCGCATATAGGGTAAGGTGGGGTAGTGGTGTATCGTGAGGGACTACTGGGGAAGGGGGAATTAAGCAAGATTAAGTACACCTCATCCCTATTGGATGATGCTGAAATATATAGGGAAACCATACTTGCATTGATAACTCACGTCAATGAGTTAAACAAGGTTGGTGTATTACCCAGTAATGAGGCTGAGGCAATAATTAAGGCGTTGAGGTCTCTAGCCAAGGAGCCATATAAGCCCAGTGATGAGTATGAGGATGTTCACGAGTATATTGAGGCCGTGTTAATTCATAGACTTGGTGACGCTGGTGGGTGGATTGGATTAGGTAGGTCGAGGAATGATCACGTAGCGACGGCGCTTAGATTAAGGCTTAGGAAACTTATAATTGAATTAGCCTCAAGTATTATTGAATTAAGGAGGGTGGTGTTGAATAAGGCTATTGAAACCGCAGACACCGTAATAATAGGCACCACCCATAGGCAACCTGCTCAGGTCACAACCCTAGGCCACTACATGCTTTACCTAGATGAATTAAGCAGAGACTTCCTAACTAGCCTCCTCTCAATTTATGAAGTAGTGAATAAGTCCCCCTTAGGTTCAGGCCCATTAGCAGGCACCATGGTTAAGTTGAATAGGGTTAGGGAGGCTGAGGAGCTTGCATTCAATGGTATCGTTGAGAATACTGTGTACGCAACGGGTTCAAGGTACTTCATGCTTGCTTCAGCATCAATTACTGTATCTTACCTAGTTGAGTTAGGTAGGTTCATTAATAATATTGAAATGTGGCTTATGCCTCAGTTAAACTACATAACACTTGAGCCAAGTCACTTAGCCACAAGCAGTATTATGCCTCATAAACGTAACCCAGCCACACTTGAGGTTTTTAGGGCTAGGATAGGGGAGGCTGTGGGGCATTTAGTATCAATGTACTCGATTGAAAGACCTGTTGAGGCTGGTTACCAGCTTGACCTACAGGAGGAGACTAGGCACGCTTGGTTAATCATGAGGATAGCCATTGATGGTGTGGGAATGATCACTGATTTACTAAGGGGAATCAAGGTGAATGAGGGGAGGGTTAAGGAGGACCTGGTTAAATACCCTGTCACAGCCGCTGAGTACGTTGAATTAATGTCAATTAGTAGAGGAATACCCTTCAGGAATGCTCATAGGGAGGTGGCTGTAATGATTAAGGAGGGTAAGAATCCGGGAATCAACCCCACTGAGGCTATCAGGGGTAAGGAGGTTTTAGGCGGACCTAATCCAAGTATTATCACTGAGTCAGCTAAGGCTAGGTTAATTGAATTAAGCAGCATTGAGGCTAAGGTTAAGGAATTGGAGGTAAGTGTTAATAAGGCTGAGGCTGAACTAATGGGTGATTAACATGGTTAGGTTAGCCAGGTACTATAAGGTTTACCCACTAAGCATCATTAAGGGCAGTATGCAATACGTATGGGATTCAGGGGGTAATAGGTATATTGACGCTAATACAGGCCATGGCGTAGCCTTCATGGGTCACTCAAACCCTGAAATAATTAATGCAGTGAAGGCTCAATTGGATAAGATAACCACGGTACCACTCAACATGGGTAATGAGGCCAGGGATGAGTTTGTAAGTGAATTCTCTAAAATAATTCCCCACGGCTTCGATACAGTATTCCTGCAAAACACCGGTACTGAGGCTGTTGAAACAGCTATTAAGATAGGGAAGAAGGTGACTAGGAGGAAGACCATAGTTGCCTTCACTAATTCATTCCATGGAAGAACCATGGGTAGCCTTTCCGTGACTTGGAATGAAAACTACAGGAAGGCGTTCCAGCCCCTTTACCCACATGTGAGGTTCGGTACATTTAATAACGTTAATGAGGTTGATAAGCTCATTGACGATGATGTATGCTGCGTAATAGTTGAACCAGTCCAGGGTGAGGGTGGTTTAAACACAGCCACGGTTAATTTCCTAAAGGCGTTAAGGGAGGCCGCAAGTAGGGTTAATGCATTACTCATATTTGATGAGATTCAATGCGGCTTTGGGAGAACTGGTGAAGCATGGGCCTTCCAACACTACGGTGTTGAACCAGACTTATTCACCGCAGGTAAGGCAATTGCAGGTGGATTACCCATAGGCCTAGTGGTTGCTAAGGGGGAGTTTGGGGATGTTTTCAGCCCTGGGGAGCATGGCTCAACCTTCGCAGGTAATCCAGTGGTAATGGCTGCTGCAGCCGCAGCCACAAGGGTTTTCACAAGGGTTAATGTACCAAGTATAGTTAAGGAGACTGGTTCCCTATTGGCTAAGAGGCTTAGTGAATTGAATTCAAGGCTTGTGATTAGGGTTAAGGGTATGGGGTTGATGATTGGCGTGGAGTTGAGGACTAGGGCTGAACCCTATGTTGAAGCATTAATGAGGCACGGCATCCTAGCCTTAACCGCTGGAGTTAATGTGGTTAGGTTCCTACCACCCTACATGATAAGCGGTGATGATGTTGAGGCAATTGTCAACGCCTTGAATGAAGTACTTAAGACTCAATGACCCCGTTGCCTCTCAACTGTGTAGTCCGAATCAACGGGGTCTCCCTAATAGGGGAGGACATTAAGTTAAACTTAGCACTAGGTGTTTTAGAATCTAAGGGTGATTAAGGAAATGGGTAGAGAAGGGTATATTTAAGATTGGGTTAATAGGCTTAAGGGTGGTTACCTATACTAGGCTTCACCATTAATAAGCCTGATGTTGAAGGCGTCTTCATTAAGAGGATTAATAGGTTCCTGGGCATTGGTCTAATCAATGGAGTTGAGTCCCTGGTTCATATTCATGATCCAGGGCGTTTAAAGGAATTACTTAAACCCGGCATCAAGTTCTACGCATACCATAAAGACTCAGGTAAGACTAGGTTCTACCTTACCGCAGTGGATTTGGGTAATGAATTGGTTTTAATTAATTCAGCCATACACAATAATGTAGCCGCCTGGCTCATAGAGAATGGCCTCATTTTAAAGGGTTACGAGGTCTTAAGAAGAGAACCCAGGTTTAGTGGGGGTAGGTTTGATTTAATGCTTAAGTCACCTAAGGGTGGTTACACTATGGTTGAGGTTAAGGGGGTTACGCTGGAGGAGGATGGTGTAGCCAAGTTCCCGGATGCACCCACATTACGTGGTGCAAGACATATGATTAAGTTGGCTAAAGCCATTGAGGAGGGTTATGAAGCCTACGTAATATTCCTAGTACTAAGATCCAATGCACTATTATTCACACCAAACGTAAGCCTCGACCCCAGGTTCAGTAACGCATTGAAGTACGCCATTGAACATGGGGTTAAGGTACTAGCCTACAAGCTAGCGTTAACTAGGGACTGGGTACTGCTCCCCATGGGTCGAGTTAATGTGATACTGTGAACAGTCACTAAGGTTAATGAATAAAGCTAAGGTGAGTTAATGAATCCTGAAAAAATTAAAGGAGGAGCTTAGCGTTAAATTAATGTGAGTAGAATTAAGGGTAGAATTGGGCATATATATGTTATTAGGCGTAGGGTCGGGCACATTTGGGTGATTAAAAGTGGCCGTGAGAGTGAGGGTCAGGTTAAGGAGTAGTGGCTCCATTGAGGTATCAACCTCAGCATTAGTTAACACAGGCTTTGAGACTGAGAGGCCACAGGTATTAATACCCATAAATCTAGCTAAGGTACTTAAATTATGGCCACCCATAGGTAATGCCTACATTGTTGAACTTGGAACCGCCGGCGGACCCATTAGGGAATACGTGATTCCGAATTCCATAGAGATCACTGTGATCACAGCTGATAGGGAATCCAGGGCTGTGACCTGCGATGCGGTGGTATCGCATGTTGAGGAGGAGGTTATTATTAATGATAAGCTCTCCGAGGAGCTTGGCATAATTATACTAGCTGCCGGTAGTGGAAGGTGGAGATTTACAGATGATTCAGAAGGCACAGTGAGGTATTCTGAGACGCCGCAATACTGGTGAATTATAAGGAAACCATTATTTAGTGAGTTAACTATGAATCACCCTAAAGTAGAATTCAAGGCTCCTTACCCTTGATCTTAACTCTTCTCCTTTAGTTTAATCATTCTTTATGAGTCCTGGATTTTTATGACATATTATGAATGATCTCAACAGAGTTAACTTAAATGGATGCGCACATTAACTTAACCATGGATTAAGGCTAGCATAACCTCAGAAACATCATCAAGTAATCTAGTCGATTCCTCAAGTAGTGAGGAAGGTTAATGCATGGTGGAGTAAATTCTCAGCAACAATATACTTACTTGACTAATCATGCAGATTAAGTTCCCTGCAATGTTAATCCTACTAGTTGAAGCATCATTCTACATATATAAGTTAATTACCTTAACCTAGTCATGAATAATCCTAGTCAAGCCATATAGGTAGTAACTGCATTGTGTATGAATTCTCTTGTAACAGGTAAAACATTGATATGTAACGCGGGGGATTGAATGGAAATGTTAATAATAAGTATCCCTGGAGCCCCGGCCGGGATTTGAACCCGGGGCCTACGGGTCTGCAGCCCGCCGCTCTACCGTGCTGAGCTACCGGGGCTTAGTTAACATTATAGGCATGGATTTTATAAGCTTTATTACGGTACTAAGTAATGAAATTTAGGGAAAGATTCAGGTTTAGGTTATGGGAAGTACCTTTTACTTTAACTTACTCATATCTTAGTGTTTGAGCTGGTGGTATTCTAGTAGCCCTTATGGCTGGTACTAATGCAGCAATGATGTTTGTGGCTAATGGAACAATGAATAGAAGCACTATGTATGGTGCAGTGAGGGTTATGGGTATTGGTAGGCTTATGCCTACTGATGATGAGGATGATGCAGATAAGGCACTTGATGCCGCAGCACCCCTGAAGCCTCCCCTGAATCCCACCCCTGGGCTGGCGCCGAATAGTGATGATGTGTGTATTAGGTGTGTTAAGGCAACTAAAAGTGAGACACCTATTATTGAACCTATTACACCAACTATTACTGCCTCGGTTATTAATAGGAGTGGTATTGATCTCCTACTGAACCCAACTGCACGCATTATCCCGAACTCCCTAGTCCTCTGGATAACATTTATTGTAGTGGTATCAAATATCCATATTCCAATTATCACGAAGCTTATGCCCGATATGAAGGCTAGGAAGAGTTCAAGTGTTGTGAAGAATTGATTAACGCTTGAAAGCACCGTGGATAGGTTAAGTACCTGGTCCTGAGGGTAAAGCGACTGAAGCATACTTGATACTGAATTAACATTACTGGGTTTATCAACATGGATAGTTAATCCACTTAAGACGCCTGATGGGTCAATTTCACTGAGGAATGATGATGAATCCATGAATATTGCCGTATTAGGATTAACCCCAATTAAACCAACACTACCAGGTTTCAAAACCCCACCCACTATTGCCGTCACAGTCTTACCATTAACAGTTATGGTTAGTAACTGACCCGGGTAAATTATCTCCTGGCCAGTGTTAGTGAACGCAACATCATAACCCACCAGAACAACGCCAGTTTGTAGAATTGGGTTACCGCTGATTAATGCGTCACTAAGGGATGTGACACCATACATTTGCATTAACTCATCCACCGTGACTCCGACTAATTGAACACGTTGAGGATGACCATTAACATTTATGCTACCTGAGGCCTCAAGCAAAGGCTCCACACTACTAACGTGTGGTAGTGATGATACTGTGGCTAGGTCGGTTAAGGTTAATTGCGCCGAGCCACTTGGGAATAGAACAATAGTGTTAACCCCAAACACGCTCTCAAAGAAGCCAGTGGTTAGTGACTTAAAACCCTGACCGGCACCAACAGCTAGGCCTAGGGCTATTATTGCTATAACTATGCCCGCAATAGCCCCAATAGTCCTACCTCTCCTCTCCCATAATGCCCTCCAGGCTAAGTTAAGGTAATCAATGACCCTCACTACCACCACCCCTCCTCCTTAAGGCAAGTACAACCACGGCAACTACAATAATCACCACCACCGCAATTGTGATGTAGGTTACTAACCCATACCTACTACCACTTACTCTACTAGCCGTGGTTGTGAAGACCCTTGTGAAGAACCTACCACTACTATTGCTACCTGGGAAGCCAGCGAACCTGGTTGAATTCCCAAACACCCTAATCGGCACACTGTAGTAAATCCTGTGAAGCTGCCCATACTGATCAGTGAATGTGATTATGAAGATTATTGAACCGTTAAGCGGCCTAACTGGTAGCACTGTGAAGGCAACATTACTTAGTGACTGGGATCCAAGTGAACCGAGGTAAATACTCCTACCACTAATGGCTTCTAATCCGGGACTGGTTAGCATTGTTACGTTCAGGTTATTTGCAGTTACTGGACCTGAGTTAACTAGTGTTAATGATATTGATACATCAGTACCCACCGTGGCTACTGTTGGTGCAATGGTGTAACCAGTTATTAGGATTTGCGGTAACCCAGCAACACTCATGGTTATTTGGCCCTCAACATTACCCTCACCACCAGCGTAACTGTACATTAGGGTGTAGCTTAGTGAGACTGAGCTTGATGATGATGGTATGGCTGCAGGTACCGTTAAGTAGTAGGTTCCCCCGGCCCCAACTTCATTAATATGATACTCAGTATTAGTAATAGACATGCCGTTCACTGAATTGAAGATTAGCGTTAAATTGTAGAGTGGTACTGGTTCATTATTACGTATACCTAGTATTAACTTACCTAAACCAGCATTGAGGGTTGAGTTAAGTGGATAAACCACGGCTATGACACTGGGTGCACTTGACACCCCTAGGTTTAATTCACCATTAACGTTACTTACGTACTTGCCTACGCCGTATGTTAAAACATAGTTAATCACCACTGAGCCCGCTGATAAAGGTACCATTAACGGTACAGTAACCATGCGTGCACTATACGGTTGTATTTCACCAATGTTAAAACTAGTCACTAGTGGATACGCCCCCTGTGCTGAGGTTATTGTGAAGGTGACGTTACTTAGGCTTGATCCTAAATTATTCCTGATAACGATGGGTATTGTCTCATTACCAATACCTATGGTTGAGTTAAGTGGGTAAACAGTTAATATTGACTGGGGGCTAATTACGTTGACTGGTAATGACCCAGTTATGCTTCCACCATATGTGCTTGGTGTTAGGTAGTAGTAGAGTGTGTAGCTAATGGTTGCCGTGCCTGTTGTTGATGGGGTCATTACGGGTACTGAAATATAGTATGAACCACCTGGGGGTAGTTCAGGTATATTATACTCACTGCCACCTAAACTTAACCCACCTGCGGAGTTAAACACTAGGCTAACATTGTATAATGTCACTGAGGCTGAGTTAAGTACACGAAGCGTTAATTCCCCTAATCCAGGGCTTATTGTTGAGTTAAGGAGTAGTACTGATAATGGGTTAGCCACACCATAGATGCTTAAGGTGAGTGAACCTTCTCCACTGCTTACGTAACCGTTAGGTAACTGGAATGATAATACGTAACTTATTGAGGCGGTTGTGGCGGATAATGGTACAACCACCGGTACAGTGAGGGTTAAGTAACCGCCACTGGGTATGCTTGATACCATTATTGTACTATTACCCCTTAGTATCAATCCCTGTGTTGAAACCAGTTGAATAGTCACATTATACAGTGTTACCGGGTTTAGATTACGTACACCTATCTCAAGAATCCCAGGCCCTGGACTAAGCGTGGAGTTAAGTGGATATACGGTAACTTGGCTTGCTGACACTGATAAGGTACTCATACTTATTGTTGAGGAGCCTGATACTGAATCACCGCTTTGAGTTATGCCACTGTAGGTTATGGTTAATGTCACTGAGGCAGTTGAAGTGGGTACTACGTTAATCATTAATGGTAGTGATTCACCGGGATTAAGGTAATTAATTACAGTTGATACTCCACTGGGGCTTAGGTAGGCTCCATTGGCCTGAATTGAAATAGCCATATTGTATATTGGTCCGCTTCCATTATTTGTTACAGTTAATGTGATTGGGTTGATTGAACCATATATTAAGTAGCCTTGATTAACGTTAATGTCAATATTCGGTTCACCGTATATCACTATAGGTAATGTTATGCTTGTTGAACCTGAACCACCAGCATTAACGTATGATGATGTTAATTGAGAGTACTTGGATTCTCCACCCCAGTTAACGTTAAGGTTTGCCTGACAATTAATGGGTAATGAACCATTTATAAGGTAAGTTAAGGTTAATTCCTGTTGGGGACTAATCCAATCAATGAATATTGAGCCTGGTGAAACAGTGTAATTACCGCATGAGAGGGTTGGTTGTAATTGGAAGTAGACATCATATAAGTAGTAGCCACCAGTGTACTCTACGGTTAACGTTAACTTAGAGACGCCAACGGGTGTTAGTGATGGCGTGGCTTGTTCATTTAATATAACGAAGGGTGGTGGGGTGTTTTGAGCGTAGGTTACCTTAAGGAAACCCACTAGGGCTAGTAGGCTTACCGCCACCATTATTGTAGTTAACTTTACTTCACTTACTGAGGTTTTCGATAACGGGTTCATACGATATCGGCAATCTATAAACCTTATAAACCATACTCACCAGTTATATGTACTAGTTTAAATACCCTAGAAGTATGCGAATTAACCATGGCGTTCATTGAGTGTAGGGATGTTTGGAAGTACTACGGCGATTACCCAGCCTTAAGGGAAGTTGATTTAACAATCAATGAGGGTGAATTCCACTGCGTAATCGGACCCAGTGGTAGTGGTAAAACCACATTACTAAGCCTAATAGGTGGTCTTGATAGGGTTAGTAAAGGTTATTTGAGGGTGGGGTCTTATGAGCTTCATAATCTCGGTGATAGTGAACTAGATGAATACAGGAATAAGTACGTTGGCTTCGTCTTTCAATTATTCTACCTAATACCACGCATGAATGTTGTTGAGAACGTTGAATTACCATTAATAGCCAGGGGAGTTGGTTTAAGGGAGAGGAGGAAGCTGGCTCTTGAGGCGCTTGAGGCTGTGGGTATGAGGGATAAGGCCTACAGGAAGCCAAGTCAATTAAGTGGTGGTGAACAGCAGAGGGTCGCTATTGCAAGGGCTATTGTAACTCGACCAAGGCTACTCCTTGCTGATGAACCAACAGGTAACCTTGATAGCAAGTCAGCTGTTAATGTAATGGAGATCTTCAGGAGGCTTAACCATGAGTTAGGAATGACTATAATAATGGTTACTCACAACCTTGAGCTAATTAGGTACTGTCACAGGGTCTCAAGGATAAGCGACGGTAGAATAACCAGAACCTACAGTGTCTCTGAGGCCAAGAACTACGATGAGTTAATTAGAGAATTAGCTGAGTGATTCTTAAGTGTTTATGGGAATTAAGGCATGTTCCCATGTAATTAATGATTTAGGGAATGGTTTAATAACCTAAGCCTAAGCTTAATGCGATGAAGATTGGGTTAATAGTATCTAGGGTTGATGAAGCCTCCATAGGTATTTGGAGCATGCTTAAAGGCATGGTTAAGTTCAAGGAGATTAACACTAATGAGTATTCATCAGACCTAGCCCTAGCCTTAGTCTCAGATAAGGATATAGTGTACGTTGATGAGGCTGATGAATGGGCTAGGGTTAATGACATAGATTTATTATTATTCCTAAGTAGGCATGAGATGAAGAATCCTAAACCACTTATAACATTCCACACCCCGGGCAACTGGACTAATGACGTTGAGTTAGGTGGTAAACCGGGTCAAGTAGCCATTAGTGAACCAAGGGTACTCACTAACCTGTTTAGGGAAGCGTATAGGAGGATTGGGGAGTTAAACGGCTACTCAGTTACCCTGGAGGCTACTCATCACGGTCCCTTTGTTGATAAACCAGTAGTTTTCGTAGAAATCGGCTCCACAAGCAATGAGTGGAGGGATCCTAAGGCTCAGGAATTCCTGGCGTCACTGGTTTTTGACCTCCTTAACAACACTGATAAGTATATTAATGATGGTAAGGATGCCGCAGTATCAATAGGTGACCTACACTACACAACACTGGTTAACCACATAATTAATGGTGAATATGATGTAGGCCACATGGTACCTAAGTACATTAAACCCACACCCACAATTATTAAGATGGCTGTTGAACGCAACACCGTTAGACCGAGGATAGGTATAATACACTGGAAGTCGCTGGATGCTGAATCAAGGGTGATGTCGGAGAAGGAGCTTAGTAATCTTGGGTTAACTGTGATTAAGAGGAGGTAAACATGCCCAGGTACATTATAATTGAGGCGAAGAGTAGGGATACTTTACCTCAAGTCTATAGGGATTTAGTGATCAAGGCTAGGGGGATTGCTGGAATTAACTGGGATTCAAGTAAATGCTACGCACTTCCAATACTTCTCCACGCTAATAGAATCGTTATTAAAGTACCCAGTAATTGCATTGCATGGTTCAGGGCAGCGATGGTAAGCATAGATTATGCAGTAACCATTAGGGTCACTGGTACCGCTAAGAAGGCTAAGGCTCAAGCATTATCAATACCCAGCGTATTTTAAGGTATAATACATTGTAATTTAACTACTGCTTACCCTTAATCCTTATCCTAACGGTAATAACGCCGTCACTCTCATCTAGATTTAATAATTCATTATTGGTTACCCTAGCCCAATTAATTAAATCCTGCTTAGCAGCTGGATCAGTGGCTATAACCTTAATAACCTGACCAGGCTTAGCTAATCTAGCAGCCTTAGCGGTTTCAAGCACTGGAATTGGGCATACCTTTCCCTTAACATCAACCGTAATCTCATTATCCTCCTCCATGGTTAAGGTGGGGTTAGTTAATTTAATATGCTATTTCACTTAATGCATAATATGCCCCCTAATGTAGAAAATAACCAATTAATGATCCTATATAAGCCAAGGAGTTAGGAGCCTGAATTATGAGTAGTAAAACAGTGGGTATGGTTGTCCAAAGCGGTGCCGCTAATAGAATATGCTGCGTAGTAGTCTACGCAGCCGCCGCTTTAGCCTCAGGCAGGAAGGTGGTCCTCCACCTGGTTAATGAGGGTTTAGTTGCCTTTAGGAAGGATGTGGCTGGTAAGATTTGGAGCAGTGAGAAGCCTGATGATTGGTCAATATTTCCTGAACAGTATAGGAGTTATGTTGAGGTATTCTTAAAGAATGTTAATGGCGCCATTAAGTCAGGTTCCTTTAAGAATTGGCATGAGATGCTGGCTGAGCTTAAGAAGGAGTATGGTGATAATCTAAAAATATATGCATGCCCCCTAGCCGCTCAAATGTATAATATTAAGAAGGAGGATTTATTAGACATTGTTGATGCAATAGCTGGCGCTGAAACATTCCTAGCAGAGGTTGAGGGAGGTACAGTATTTGTATTTTGATTTCAATTATACAGTTAAAAATTAGGTCTTAATTCTTAAAATGAAAATTCAGTTCAGGATTAAATAATCTCCTTCTAGTATTAAAAGAGAAGATCAATGTTGGTTTTAAGAATTTATAATTAATCAGCAGCCTGGAAGTAGTCACTTAATCCTTCCTCACGCACCTCATCATCACTCATGTTCCCAGTATTAGGCTAATAAATATTGTGTGAAGCCTCTTTATGAGGGGAGGGTTAACTCCAGGGTTGCTTCAGTGTACTGTATGTTAACTAGTAGTAGTTTACTTGACTCATTATAATCATAATTAACTGGAGTTCCATTAACCTTAACACTAATTGGCTTACTGGGTGAGTAAATGAGGATTTCACCAGGTTCAACTAGTGTTAAGGTGGCTTTATAAAGTGGCCTTGAGTACTCCTCATTAATCCTGATTACTGAGGCTGGCATCAATGCGTACTTGGTTAACCCAATTACCCTTGGTTTACTTGAATCATTGAATGCAAGGATTAAGTGGGGCTCAGCCTTCCTTACACATCCCTCCGCTTTACCATCATGAGTAGTCATAGTGTTCACCCTCAGTAAGACCGAGTCCTTAGGTAAACCCAATTTACCAGATTCCAGTGTGTAGCATACTTGGTCAAGATCCCTATGTACGTTAAATAAAGTGATCACAGTAATATCCCTCACAGTGGTTAAGGCGATTAATGGTACTGGTTCAGTATATGGATCATTTAGGAACATTTCATCAGCTAGTTTAGCTGGCTCATCAGGCCTAAGCACAATCCATTGCGGGGTCAAGAACCTCCTAAGTAAATTAACATTAACACCCCTCCTCCAGTATGGGTCCTTATCAATGGCGTCACCAATACCCATTGCGGAGAAGAATAATATCCTGGCCAGTAGGTCAGCGTAAGCGTGATGATCCGTTGTCACCATGACGTCGAAGAAGGGTGCGTAACCCAGTTGAATCGCTAATTGCGAATCATATGCATTATAATAGAGTAGCAGATGCTTAGGTAGTGATGACCCGTAATCCGGGCTTGTTCTAATCATTAATGCATTATTATGCTTAAAGCCTATGAAGTAGTGGTACATATCAGGCATGCATAATTCAATAAGTAAATCATGCTTCCCCGCGGCATTGAATAATGCATCAATATACCTCTCAAGGGCACCAACCTCACTCATGTACACTTCACTGCACCTCTGCCTTAACGTTGTTAACCAATCATGCTTAACAGACATAATGCCCTTACTCTTAAGCGCCTTGAATAGGTCATCGAAGAACTCCTCAGGTTGCAGTAGGCATGCTGCATCCTTAACAAGCCTTGAGGAGTATTTTTGAGCATACGGTGAATTCTTGGATAAATACCTTATGTGTAAGCTTACTATTGGTCCAAGTACCTTAGATAACGCATCCAAGTCGCTTCCCAATTCAGGAACCTCCTTATACTCCAATGCTCCACCATCCTCAGTACTCTTAGGGTACCACCATGAGTCAACTTGGTAATACTTAACGCCAATCCCTTTCTCATCCATGTATCTCTTAATCTCAAGCATTGTTTGAGTATAATTCATGCCAGGTAATGTCCTATACCAGTACATCCCACCTGTATCTGTCCAGTATTGAAGTGAATCCAGGTAATTCCGGTTAACTTCAATGGATGTCTTAGTTCTACCGTAAAATCCTCTAATCCAACGTCCCCACCTTGATAATGCCTCATTAGGTGACTTGCCATACACCACCACTGAGGAGAGGTTGAATCCACTGGGTATTTCCCTAATGGTTCCGCTCAAGCCCAAGATAGCCTTAAACCCAACGGAACCTGGATTTAATTTAAGGAGCTGAGGGGCCCTTGGCTCAAGGGCCGATACCAGCATTGTGTTAAGTCCACTGGAGTTAATAAACATTCCAAAGGAACCCAATACCGTGGGTTCCTTGAAATCACCAGCCCTTATGAAAACAGGCCTAATCCAGTTATACGGCGTATAACCAAACCCCCTATCTAGTAATACATGGGCATTAAATGAAGCTGTATCAACATCAGCCTCCCTACCAACACTCCTGTTCACACTTGAATTGAATAATATGCTTGATACTATAATTGGGTCGTTTAAGTAAGCCTTAACCGAGAATGTTAAATCCCCAGGCTCTGCTCTAATTGAATATACTATATACTTACCCAATGAGTCAACGTTCTCATGCGACTCATACCCTTTGGGGCTAAGTAACTTACCATTAACCAGTGGTGAAGCCCTAAGCAACAGTGAGTCGCCAAGAATTAACTCCCATGCTGCATCATCGTGAAGTACCGTAAGCCTTAAATCATTCCACTTAATCATCATTGGATTAGTGGTTAGTCTGTTTTAAATCATACTGTGGCCTAGTCTTATTAATAAAGTATTACCTATAGTACACTTAGGCTAATGTAAAATGTAGGTAATCGCATACAGTATAGTTGATTAATGTGAATCATATACATATCCTATATAGTTTTTCACTTTTAATGCACTTGGGTTTACTGGTTTAGGAATAATTAACTACTATAAATGATTACTAGTATACAATGTTAGAATACATGTTTAAAAACATGTACACCCTGTATTAGGCATGGCCACTGTTAGGGTACTCGGAATACTACTATCAATACTATCGATAGCGGTAGTGTTATCGGCAGCCACTACAGTGACTTCAGCGGTCAGTTTTAATGTAACCCAAGCCGTATCATCAACCCTCTTATATGTACCAAATTCCCCAAGCGACTGGAATTTATTTGTCTCACACCCAATAGCCCAAGACCAAGGCGCCTATGATACATACTCCCCCTTAGCCTATTATAACCCAGTTACTGGTCAATTCTACCCAGCCCTAGCATATAATTGGACTATTCAAGTTCTCCCCAATGGTAGTGGTATTTTAACTGTTTACCTTAGGCCTGGCTTATACTGGTTTAATGGTACGGCAACAATACCCTTCACTGCATGGGATGTTTACGCAGAGTTCTATATTTACGTTAAGGGCTTTGGTGCATTCTACCCATTCATGCAGTTCCAGTACGCTGATGAGGATATTAGGGTAATTAACAATTACACAATACAATTCCTATTCCAGGAATGGAGCCCAACAGATTGGATATACTTACTCACATACCACATGTTCACACCATGGCCTGTTTGGAAGTGGGCAGTGGAGGCATTAAAGAATATTACAAGCCAATCTGAAGCCCTTGCCTTTGCGCATAGTAATATTACTAAGTTCGTTGCACCATATTGGGCCCTTAACCCATACTACGTATCTAAGGTTGGATCAAACTTCATAATAATAACCCTAGAGCCTCAGAATTTATTCAATAGTTGGCTTGAGATTTACCCGTTAAATTCATTTACATATTACCCAACCGTGACCTCACTATTTGTGGGTGGTAATACCCAATCCATGACCGATATTTTGTCTGGCACCGCGCAATTCATATACGTCTTCCTGTCTCCACAGCAGAATGCTGAGCTTGAAAGCCATGGTATAAAAGTATTCACAATATATTCATACGATATATACGGCATAACCATTAATCCGAATCAATACCCATGGAATATTCCCGCGGTTAGGAGAGTATTATATTACGTGCTTAATACCACGGCCATAGCGGCATCATGGGGATTGCAATCACTCCTACCAGCCAATTACAATATTCCAGCTGCGCCATACACATTGGTGACCTTCCCATCATCAATAACTAACATGCTATTCACGTATCAGTACAATTGGACTAAGGCTGCTGAAATACTTCAAAGCCTAGGCTTCTACGAGAAGAATGGACAATGGTATACACCTAATGGGACACCATTGCAATTGCAACTACTAATGCCAGCAGGCTTCACAAACCAAGTGGTTCCAGCTACGTATGCTGCAGAGGAATTAACGGCCTTTGGCATCAAGGTTACCCCAGTATCCGTTGAGCACGGTACATTAGTCAGTGTATATATGAAAAATGGTCAATTCCAGGCACTTCAATACTTCGCCCCTAAGGTTGTTAGCTATATTACTGCATGGACCAATTGGCCGCATTCCTCAGTGTGGTATGATTACGTTGGGAATGTCTTCAACACTTCGCTTGCCTGGCCCTTCGCTTGGCCTAAGGTTATTGATCATCAGCTTGTTGGTTGGTATTGTCAACCATTATCAACAAACCTACCACCACCAATAAATAATACCCTTGTTTGGTGCGTTAACTCAACATTCGGATACATTAACCTAAGCAACGTTCAAATAGTGATAGCGGCTGCAGCTCCTGGTAGTGTTGATTATGAGAAAGCCATTGAGGCTTGGGTTGCATGGTGGGAGTACTATGATCCACAGTTTGTCTGGGGTGCCAAGCTTGAGCCTATTCAATATAATCCAAGTTACTTTGACTTCACTTGGGCCTACGCATGCTTACCGGGCATAATAGCTGACCTAGTGGTTTACCCATCGGCACAGCAGTCAATACTCGGTATGTATTCAACATGGTTACCTGACCCATTCTTCTTCGGTGGAGTGGCACCACCAGGCGTTATACCGCCCATTGCCCAAGCTATTATTAATGGTTCATTGTGGACTAAGTATTCTCAGTATGCTGAATTCCTTGGCCTAACACCACAATTCGGCATTAATATTCAGCAGTTGCAGGCTTGTGTTGCATCGTACTTCCATGTGCCTTACACACCGGTGACTACTTCAACGACTACTAGTACTGCCACTTCAACTACAACTGTTACTTCTGTGGCAACAGTCACTAGCACAGTAACCACTACTGCTGTTAGCACTGTGACTAGTACAGCAACAACCACGGCAGTATCAACAGTAACCGTGACTAAACCAGTGGTAAGCACAGCATTAATAGCAGGAATAGTAATCATAGTAGTGGTTATCGCAGCAATAGCAGCAATAATAGCATTAAGAAGAAGATGAGGTATCATTAATCTTAAATCTAGTTAAAAATTAAATTTTTAATTTCTTAGATCTATAGCTTTCCTAATTAATGAAACAATTAAATATATTCATTATTACTGAATATTGCGTTAAGTATTTTTCTTATGCTGCTCCTTAGTTGGTGACTAATGGTGCTTGTTGATAGGTCAAGTTCCTTAGCTAATGTTCTTAGGCTGGCTTCCCTTGGTTCATTGAAGAAGCCTAACTTGTAAACCTTATATAACGTGTCTAATTCAGCCTTAGTTAATACTGAGGTTATCTTATTGGAGATGACTAAACTTAATACGTCATTTATGTTAACGTTCCTTGAGCGTACATTAATTATTTTTCCATTAATCTTAAGACCATTGAAAAGTAGATCTAAGTTAACATTAACTGGGAATAGGAATCCCCAATTCTCAACACCATTTGTTATATAATCCTTAACCTCAATGCCATCAAATAACCTAGCCTTATACCTAGTTGAGTTACTTAACCTAGATTTAATAACGATCCCAATTCTCTTTGGGTAACCCTTATTCATTGGTTTAAATTTAACTAATTCATCAACGCTTGGGTCATTGCTAAGTATGTTGAATAATTTCCTTAGACTTAGCTTATCCTTAACCTTAAGTACTGCAAACTCGTAGACATGGTTCTTTAATCCATCAACATAGGACTCCACTACATTATACTCGTAACCATCAAATGTGGCTTTAGCTGTCCAATCAGTTTCGTGGACATAATCAAACTCAATGTACTTAAAGCTCATTTTTCCGAAATCGAGTAAGTAGTCCACGTAGTGTTTTATTTTTTGACTTATTTTTATATTTTATTCAAAAATAGTACTTAATGAATCCAAGGCTTCATTATGTTGAGGTATCTTTCTTAGGGCTTTAACATTAAGAATTAATGATAAATATGCGGGAAGAAACAGTGATGAAAATGAATTATGTGTTTAAAATGTTTTTAAGGGAGCTTCACGGCATTACTCAATCCTTATCTTAATGGTTCTCTTAGTATCCTCAACTTCCTCCTTCGGTATTTCCCTATAGGTTAGCCACCATGCATAACCCTTATACTGCTGGAGTCTCTTGGGTGCTTCCTCAACGTGGTGTGGTGGTGGATTCAGCATATTTTCACCAATTATCTCATTATATGGCCAGTTGGCTGGGGCGACTGTACCATACTTATCAATTAATTGTAGAGTCTTCACAGCTCTTAAAATCTCTGGAATATTCCTACCAAGTTCCAGTGGATAATACATTATTAGCCTAACAGTGGCCTTATCATCAACAATGAAAACCGCCCTAACTGTGCTTGTACTTGATTCGGCGTGAATCATGCCGAGTCTCCTGGATACATTACCCATTGGGTCGGCTATTATTGGGAACGGTATCTTAACACCCAGGGTCTTCTCAATCCAAGTAACCCACTCAATGTGGCTTATGTCAGTGTCCACGGATAAGCCTATTAACTCAGTGTTAATTTTCCTAAAGTCCTCATACCTCTTAGCGAAGCTAACGAACTCAGTGGTGCATACTGGTGTGAAGTCACCAGGATGACTAAAGAGTACGAACCACTTACCCTTATAGTAGTCTGGTAGTTTTATTTTTCCATGCGTAGTAGCTACCTCTATTTCAGGGAATTTCTCCCCTATAAGGGGCATTCTGAATTCCACGCTCATAACTGTCAATAATATTTAGACGCATACCTTTTTAAACATTCCGCGCTTAACGTGTCACAATCATGCTCTTAGCATGGTGTTTAAGTAAAGGTATATAAGTTATGTACAGATTAGCTGGAATAAAAATGCTTTTAATTTACCTAGTTATGGTTACTGTTTACCGCTTGAGCATTTACCAAGTATCTTAACTAACTCAAGCGCTACTCCTAATCCCCTTTGAACATCCTCATCACCTAATGCTCTCCAAAGTCCCATTAATCCCTTAACGGGCTTAGCATTAGAGACCGCATTAACATTCTTGCTCATGCATCCACCTAGGCTCTGCATTAACTCCTTAAGCCTAATAACGTCGTTGGCATCTAACTTATTCATTAAGCCTAAGCTACCGTCCAGTGCAATGGCTAGGAGCCTAAACACAGCTGGATCCTGGAATAAATACTGTATAAGCTCCTCAAACCTGTTAATTATCTGCATTAGTGAATCTAAGACGCCGCTGCGTTTTAACTCCACTATTAATTCGACTAAGCCCTTCAACTCATCAGCGTTCTCAGCAAGTATACTTAATGCCTCGGCGAGTTTTTCATCAGGGCTTACTTGAACCTGTTCTTGGGTTGTCATGGTCATTCACCTTACATTGTTGTCTGTAGCCATGTCTTGTAGAATAGATCCTTTATAAGCTTACCTAATGGTGATGTCAATATACTGTAGCAGTTGCCTACCCAGAGGGCTTTATTATTCTTAAGGTCAAGCTTAATGTCGCAGTTGAACATCATGCCTAAGTCACCGTAATCCATGGCGCAGGCCATTGCGTTTATTTGAGCTGGATCCACCGGTTCACCAAGTAATTCACCTGCTATTGATGCGGTGCTTGCCAATGCGGTGAAATGCACTGGTACTCCAGCTGTGGGTAAGCCTATTGCGGGCATGGAATGCTCCCCAGGTAGGTAGACATCATCATACTTAATACTCCTACCAGTGTACACGTTTATTGCGGTCCATTTACCGCTTGGAGTATCAACCACTAGCGGTGTTCCATCGAAGGGCTTAGGTAATCTAGCTGGTGGAACAACTATGAGTAAATCGTACTTAACCTTATCTGAAGTGGTTACGACAACCTTACCCTTATCATCAACCTCAACAGGCTTGGCATTACCAATGTATTTAATGCCCTTTTGAGCAAATACATCCTCAGTTATCTTAACAGCCTCAGGGCCAAGTGGCTGTATAGGCTTCTCAAATGGGTGTATAAGCGTTAAATCAACCTTATCCCTAATCCCCCTCTTCCTAAATATTGTATCTAATTGAGCAATGATTTCAAACGGGTAAACACCACACCTATATAATGGCTCAGGGGTAAACACTACTACACTTCCCCCCTTAAAGTTCCTTAATGCCTCCCTTAGCTTAAGCGCACCATCGAGGGTGTAGTTATGGTAACCAACCCCTAAGTTATATGATTTAAAATCAAACTCTGTACCAAGGCTCGCCAGTAAATAATCATAGTTAAACTTGCCTTTATCAGTCTCAACAACCCTATTATCAGGGTCAATCTTAGTTACAGCGGCTTTAACACTCTTGACGCCTCTTTTACTAAGCATTGATAATGGTAATTGAGCCTGCGCCGGATCCATATCACCTAACGCAATGTTAACCAGTAACGGTGGTAGTAGGTAATAGTCAGTGTCACTTATTAATGTTATTTCAGCATCGACACGATTCCTTAGCCTTTCTGCAAGTTTCTTAGCAGCTACCACACCACCAACGCCACCACCCAGCACTAGGATTTTCTTACCCATAGTATCCACAGTGCACTACTTGACTTTTAAGCATTAATACTATGATACTTCAGCGCATGTGAAATACCGCTTAGCTTACATTTTCATAGTACCTACATTATATTAATGCATTAACCTATGATGTTATAACTTATTTAAATAATATAATATAATTTATCATATAACTTATCTCCCTAGGTCAAGGTAGGATCATAATTACTCATGAGCCTCATTTAAGTACTAATTCATTACGCCTAGTTGCGTAATCCTAACTCTACCTCAGCTTAATTCTACCACTTAATAGTTTACTAGCCTCCTCAGCTAAATTCTTATCCCACTCCTCATAATCATGGTATCCAATGAGTTGGTAAACATCCTCCCTACTCATCATATCGTTAATTAAGCTTAATTGACTACCCTCATTCTTAAGGGTAATTAACGCCCTTTTAATAGCACCCATAGCGTACCTGAATGTTGTTACAGGGAATATAACTATCTTATAACCCATTTCCTCAAACTCCTTCGCAGTAATGTACGGTGTCTTTCCAAACTCAGTCATATTAGCAAGCAGTGGTGCCTTAACCCTCCTGGCGAACTCCATGAACTCCTCCTTACTGTGGAGTGCCTCAGGGAATATTGCATCAGCGCCAGCTTCAAGGTAAACCTTAGCCCTCTCCACTGCTGAATCAAAGCCCTCAACATCCCTAGCATCAGTCCTAGCTATTATAATGAAGTTATCATCCCTCCTAGCCTCAACTGCAGCCTTAATCTTCTTAACCATTTCATCAATGGGTATAACCCTCTTACCTGCTAAGTGCCCGCACTTCTTAGGCATTTCCTGATCCTCAATATGAACTGCGGATACGCCAACATCCTCAAGCTCCCTAATGGTCCTTGCAACATTTAATGCCTCCCCAAAGCCTGTGTCAATATCAACGATAAGGGGTATGCTTACTGCATTTGTAAAGAACCTCAGGTAGTATGATAATTCACTAAGCGTGAAGACGCCTAGATCAGGTAAACCAAGCATATTGGAGTACGCGGCGCCACTGAAGTAAACAGCCTCAAACCCCAATTCCTCAGCTAACATTGCTGCAGCTGGAATGAAAACACCAGGAGCCACTATTATACCATCCTTACCCAGTCTCTCCCTAAACCTCCCCCTAATCTCACTTGGCTTAGGCTTACCCTTATCAAGTAGTACAGGTTTCATGATTTAAGCCTAGATTAAGGGATTAAAGTAGTTTCACGTTAGGATTCAGGGAAGTGAAGAATATGCAAACCAGACCCTCAGGTTCTTAGAGGGCTTTAAGTATGCTTTTAAATTAAGGTAATTGACTCATGAACCCTGCTTATTGGCACTACTTGCAGCCCTCTGTTTCGACTCAATCCTCCTCTGCTCCTCCTCTGTGGTTAGGAATAGGCTAGTCTTCTGTCTGCCACCCATACTTTACACGTTTAGGTAAACCCTATTTAAACCTTAAGCGTAGTCACTGTTAAAACTTAGCGTAGCCCCGTAACCATTGATTAACCATGATTTCGGTGAGGTATTTTAATAATGGTGAATTAACTAGGATTAAGCTAAAGATACGTGGCTCAACGATTATTGAGCTACCTGATAATGTGATCGCAATCCCAGCCTTCGCCGATATGCATGTTCACCTTAGGGACTGGGGTGAGAGCCATAAGGAGGACTTAAACTCAGGTTCAAGAGCAGCCCTAGCCGGTGGCGTGGCTACCGTGGGAGATATGCCCAACACTAAGCCTCCAATACGTAACCCCGACTTAGCCCTTAAGAGAATTAGGGAGGCTTCAAGCCTTAAAATAACCTATAAGCTACATGGCGGCGTCCCAACTGACCTCAGTCTACTGAAGGATTACGTAAGCCTTGGTATTAAGAGCATTAAGGTGTATCCTGAGGATTACGGGTTAATTGAGGAGATAATTAAGGCCGCCGCGGTTAACAATATGACTGTTATTATTCACTGTGAGGACCCCTCATTATTCAGGAACCTTAAGGGTAATGACTCAAGAATACATAGTGTCAATAGGCCCCTTGATGCAGAATTCTCATGTGCCTTAAGGGTGACTCAACTTGCCTTAATCCATGGTGCAAGGATTCATTTAACCCACGTAACAGACCCAAGGGTAATTGACTTAGCAAGGTTAAGTAATAGGATTACGATTGATGCTACCATGCATCACCTACTGCTGGATGAGGATTCATGCATTGAGAACGTTAATGACCCATTCTACTGCAAGGTTAATCCACCTTTAAGGAGTAAGTCAATTAGATTTGAATTACTGAGGAGGTTAATTGATGGTTCAATAAGCATTATTGCAAGCGACCACGCACCGCACACCATCAGCGAGAAGTTCCATAACAACTACGATGACACATCCCCAGGATTCCCAGGCTTAGAGACAACGGGCCTTCTTCTACTTGACCTATGGAGGAGGGGATTGGTAGACTTAGGTAAGGTTATTAATGCGTATTCGATTAACCCACTTAAGGTGCTTGATGTAAGTAATGATGCGCAATTACTCATTGACACTAAGTCAAGCACAGTAATAGACCCAGACTTATTCATGAGTAAGGCTAAGCACAGTCCATTCTCAGGCTGGGTCACCATGGTTAGGTTAATTGGGTTAATTAAGGGAGGGGAATTGCTCATGGTGGATTCGGATTATGAAAAAATCTTCACTGGTATCATTAGTGAGAATACCTTAATTAAATTAAGTAAAGTAATTAAGTAGTATTAATCTATTGCTAATTAACCTAAGCACCCTAGTGTAGCGAGTAAGCGTTATTAAGACTAGCTTACAACGAGTATTGACGCAAGATGTCAACAGTAAAAATAACCCTGAATCCGCAGCAGTATAGGAGTAAGGTGTGGGTTGATTGGTGTCCTGGTTGTGGTAATTTCGGTATTTTGGCTGCTGAGACCCAGGCTTTGGCTGAACTTGGGTTGAATCCAAGGCAAGTGGTGGTGGTTTCAGGTATTGGGTGTTCAGGTAAAATACCGCACTTCATGAATATTGAGGGTGTTCACACTCTTCACGGTAGATCAATACCATATGCGATAGGCATTAAGTTGGCTAATCCAAGTTTGGAGGTTGTTGTTAATGGTGGTGATGGTGATTTGCTTGGTATTGGTGTTGGTCATTTTGTTAGTGCTGGTAGGTATAATGTTGATTTAACCATTATTCTTCATAATAATGGTGTCTATGGTTTAACTAAGGGTCAGGCTTCACCAACATTACCTAGGAATGTTAAGACTAAGGCATTACCTAAGCCTAATATTAAGGATGCAGTCAACCCAATAATCCTAGCCCTAGCCAGTGGATACACCTTCGTAGCTAGGGCATACGCATACGATACAAGACACTTAAAGGACGTGATAAAGGAGGCTATTAGGCATAAGGGAACAGCACTAGTAGACGTCCTACAACCATGCCCAACATACAACGACATAAACACAAAGGAATGGTACGACAAAAGAGTATACAAGCTAGACAATGAGAAATGGGACCCAGTGGTGCATGATGAGAAAGAAGCTGAAGAGAAGCTTGTTAAGGCTATTGAGAAGGCTAGGGAACCCATGGATGAGAAGATACCCATAGGGGTATTTTACCAGAATGAACTCGTGCCAACGTACACCGATAGATTAGCATCAAGAATAAGCAATTACCTAGAATTACCACCAGCTAAACAGGTCATTGAGAAGGATGGTGAATCCCTAACATTAATCGATAAGATACTTGAGAAGAGAAGGGTAATATAGCCTTAAGTATTAATTTATTAAAGCCTTAGAATTAATCCAGGAAATTGTGAGCTTTGGTTCAGTGATTGTGGATTACTTAAGTAAGCTGAATTAATACTAACACGTTTGCATGGGGACTAAGAATTTTATGGGTAAGGCCTTTAATCACTACAGGGTTTGAGAAGGGTTAATTGGATTATAGCCACTATACTTATCTCCAGGATGAAGAATGCATCATTAATTGGGGGATTCTATAGAGGACAGTGTATATACCGTTATGTTAATCCGAGTTAGCAATTTCATTTACCGAATTTCCTCTCAACGCTTGCATAATACCTTAGGGCCTCTTGGAAGTCCTCTCTACTGAAGTCAGGCCAATATTTATCAAGGAAGTATAATTCGGCGTAAATGGATTCCAGCGGAAAGAAGTTACTTAGCCTCCTCTCGCCTCCGGTTCTGATAACTAGGTCTATGAATGGGTTAGGTAGGAAGCTGGTTGGTAGTAGTTTAATTAATTCATCATCATTAATTAACCTGCCAATCTTAGTGATGGCTGTATTAACTAAGTCCACGATGGATTGGTAACCACCATAAACCACCGCTAGGTTGAGGAAGTGGGAATTATACATCTCGGTGGCGTTCATGGTCTTAATAGCCTCATCAACGACGTATGGCGGTAGGTTCCTCCACCTACCTATTAAGGTAACCTTAACTTTATTACCATGTATCCTAGGATCCTCCCTAGCCTTCTTAAGCTTCCTAATGAGTAACTCGTATAGAATCCTCTTCTCCATCTCGCTCCTATTCATGAAATTCTCATAGGATAGAATATATACGGTGACTGCCTGCACATTATTATCAAGCGCCCATTCTAAAACCTCCTCAACCTTATCCGACCCGATTAAGTAAGCCGTATATATATCCATGCCATGAGCCATAGCCCACCTTCTATTACCATCTGGAATGATCCCAATATGATTCGGTAAACGCTTAATATTATTAGCCATATCTGTTGCCCAATATCTGACAGTTCAATTTATAAAAATTACTGTACGATGAAGTTCATGCATTTATCTTTACATATATGTGTATATTATTGAAATGAGATTGCAGCTTAATGATACTTTATAAAATGTTGAGTAGACTTTACGCAGAGTAAGGTAATAAACCCTAGCTTAGATTAAAAACACGGCGTCTATGATTAGCGAAGCATTTATTAACTAGAAGCCAGTTTCTTCATTATGAAGTTTTGCCCTAAGTGCGGAACAGCAATGGTTCCAGTGAAGAAAGGGAATGCAACATACTTAAAGTGCCCTAAATGTGGGTATGAGGAGAAGGTTAATAAGAAGGATAGGAAGTCTTTCGTTGAGAGAAGTGTTGTTGAGGAGGATAAGCGCGTTAAGGTACCTATAGTTGAGAATAAGAGTAGCTCGGAGGAGGAGGTTGATGAGGATTACCGTAAGCAGCTCCTAGATAACTTACTGGAAATGGGGGAGGATTTCGATTAACGTAACCTCCATTAATACTAAGCTTCATTACTACGGTAGCAACGTAATATTAATTACTCTGCAAGTTACATTAGTAATTAGCCATATTGCGTAGCAAATAAATAGACTATTTCCGGTTAACGGCTTATGCTGATCATCATGTACTCATCATGAGTGTGGTGCCGCTGCTCAAAGTCTATTACCAATTACAGGTTATTGAGATTCATTGACTGCTAGGTTCACTCCAGTCTACATCTATGAGATTGACGGTAGTTGCAGTGAAGCGTATAATGTATAGTTAAATTAACGTATTATTAGGTATGGGGTATGAGTTTAAACCATACTCAAGCCTCAGATGCCTAGCTAGTTTTTCGCTATGACCGTAAATAGTGTATATTCTCTTCGCTCTCGAGTTAACCGCAAAGTCAACTAATCCATTGAAGTCACTATGACTACTTAACTGAATGTGAACATGCCTCCTAATCCACCTTCCAGGAGCACCACCTGTTACTAATGCTATTACTGAATCATTACTTGGTTGAATCCTGGGAGGCATGTCAGCAACTATGATGTCACCATTACTGGATATTGCCCCCACATTCAATAGTATTCTATTGAGTGAATACACGTTCTTATCCATTGCCGCATTGAATCCATTACTAATGAGCAGCTTATATAATTCCTGCCCCTTACCAAGTGCAAAACCTGAAAGCACCAACCTGAGTCCCTTCCTCACTGTTCTTTCCGCTAAGTCAATTATATTATCATATACATTGTCACGTGGCTCAAAGTGGAAACTTGGATCCCCATAGGTGCTCTCAATGACTAATATGTCTACGTCGGGGTAGGGTTCAGCCCCCTTGAGTATGATGCTGTCTTCAATATTCATGTCACCGGTTAGTAATACTGAACCAAACTTGAATTCAATTAAGTACATTAAGCTACCCATTACGTGACCTGCATTTAATGGAACCACACTGAAGTCGTCAAAGACTATTGGCCTATTAGGATACGCAACAGTTACACCGGCTCCAAGCCTTAACCCCCTGAACTCCCTGAGTATCTTTAAGGTTTCACCGCTCATTATTATCCTTCTAGCCTTAGATATGTGGCTTGTATAATGGTCACTATGACCGTGAGTTATCAGTACCGCATCATAGTTATCTATGAATCTACGTGTAGGATCTACGAGTATACTATGGCCGCAGCATGAGACTTCAATTCCACCAAACCTCCTAATGACGCTAATCATCTTAGTTTAGTTAACATTAACCCAATTTAATTACTTTTCCCATTACTAAACCAGGATAAAGCGGTTTCCCACGGCTGCATTGTCTTTTAAGGGTATGTGTTAGGGTACTTAACCTGGTTTTTAATTCAAGATAATTTTAAGGGCATTAAATTGATAATATGTAAATATTATCCTCTTTCTGCAACATGAATTATTATTAACATATGGGAATATCAATGATTATGCATTAAATTTTTCTAGTCTGTATTATAAAAAGAGATTAACCGCAAGAGGAATAAACTTGAATTTTAATGATTAAATATACCCATAAACCATGCGAATTAAACCAGAATTGCTGAATACACACCATGCGTATTGCAGAAATCTATAAAAGTAACTAACCTAGGTTTAAATGCAATATGTCGGATGGAATAAAGAAGAAGATATTAGACTACTTAACTCAAAATAAGGGTAAGGAGTTAACTGTTGAGGATGTGGCTAAGGCTATTGGTGAACAAAGGCTTAATGTAGTGAAGGCGCAGTTAACTAGGTTAGCTAAGGAGGGTAGGGTTCAGAAGGTTGCTGAAGGTAAGTACAAGGTTCCATAAAAGCATTAATGGTATTTTGATAAATTAAACCCATATGTATTTTTAGTTACTGATTAATTAAACCAAGTTTCTTAGCCCTATCAACAGGAGTATAAACATTCATTCTATGGCTCCTTGACACCAATACTAATTCACCCCTCTTCACTAAATCATTAAGCACCCTTGATGCAGCCCCCATTTTAAGCCCATACTTCGAGGATATTAGGTATGTTGTTACGTATTCCATCTTCTGAACATCCTTAGCTATCTGGTCATATAATTCAGCGGGTACTGTGGCTACAATCTTCTTAACAGGCTCCTCAGCAGCCTTACCCTTCCCCTTACCCTTCTTCTCAGTCTGCTCCTTTTCCTTGCTCTCCTTTTTAGCTAATTGTGAAATAGTAGGCTTCTTCTTACCTCCCATACTTAAGTTGATGGGATTAGGCTTTATAAACTTAATGGGAGTTAAGGAGGCGTAAAGACTAACCTCTATGAAGAGGCAGATAACCCTCTTTGCAGCAGTGTTTAGGAACTCAGCATATTTTTCTATATCCGCCGTGGAGTTTGCCCGTTAGGTTTCATTCAATACCAGTCTTACACAGTCTTGGTGTTTCATTAGTTCATGAACATAGGTTAATTAAGGGCACTGGTTACGGTTAATTTAATGCTTCTGGCGGTTTCCTCGCCTTCAACAGAGGCGCATGTAGCCTCAGTGAGTAGGGTTGTTTCAGCATTACTGGTTAAGGGTGGGTTTGAGAATGTAGCTATTCCAATACCTAAGGAATTATTAACAATAGTGATTAAATTAACGTTATCATCAGGTAAAGGAGCTGCAGTTGAATTCCTAAGAGGGAGTTTAGGTAATGCTTGGTTGGTTACTCATTCACCATTAATAGATTTAATAATGATGCTGTACAAGGAGTACCCGTGGGTGAACTTGATTTCAAGCGGTCCAAGTCTAAATGATCAGAGGAGGATAAGTAAGATTGCGGTGGATATGGTTACCTTAACGGCTAAGTCAGCTTTAACCGGGATTAAGATTGATGATTGGGTTAAGTTACATAGACAGGCTGTTGAAACCCTTGATAAGCCTAGAACCTACCCACCCAACTCAATTGTAGTTTCAATAGGGTATGTTAATCATCTTAAGGTGAGGAATATAGCTGATGATGTTGTAGTGGTTAGTGAGCTTAAACCAACTCCAACCGAATTATTCTACATATATAGGGGTAATTACGATGATAGGTTTAGGGATATTGTTAAGTGGGTTATAAGGTACTTGAGTGATATAGTACCATCATCAAGAAACCTAACGGAGGCCTACATAACCATAACACGCAATAGGGAGTACCTTAGTTTTGTAAGCTCAATAACCCCCTCATCTCATTAATGTTCCATGCCTTATGATACTTGCGCTTCATTAATAATTCATAAGCATTAATTCACCTTTCATAGTACATAGTATGAATTATTATTGGATATTATTAGTAAAGTAATGAGGCTAAGTAAACTATTAATGAATTGTATATAGATTACTTACCAGTAAGACTCATTTAAGACTGGGTAACGCTTAAAAATATAGTTAAGCAACCCCCATATGGATAGGCAGGAATGGGTCGGGAATCCGGAATCCAATATAGGGCATTGATAACGGACAAGATTGATGAACGCCTCATAAATAAGTTAAGTGAAATGGGCGTGGCAGTTGATTATAAACCTGGTATACAACATGAGGAACTCCTCAAGATTGTTGAGAACTATGATATATTAGTGGTTAGGAGTAGAACTAAGGTTACAAGGGAGGTTATAGATAGGGGTGCATCATTAAAGATTATTGCCAGGGCTGGTGTTGGATTAGATAATATTGATGTTGATTACGCGCTTAAGAGGGGGTTAACTATAGTTAACTCACCTAATGCAGCTACTTACTCAGCCGCTGAATTAACATTATCATTAATGCTAATTATATCGAGGAACCTTCACCTTCACTTAATTGATGTTAAGAACGGTAAGTGGAGTAAGGGTCTTTACCATGGAATCGAGCTTAGGGGTAAGACACTTGGTGTAGTTGGCTTCGGTAGAATAGGTAGGGCAGTTGCTAATTACGCTAAGGCATTGGGTATGAGAATACTTGCCACTGATGTAGTGGATATATCAAGGTACGCGGAGGAGCTTGGTGCAAGTGTAGTTAGCCTTACTGAGCTCCTTTCACGTAGTGACGTGGTTACACTTCATGTTGCGTTAAATAAGGAAACATACCACATGCTTAATGATGATAGACTTAAGTTAATTAAGGATAACGCCATCATAGTTAATACAAGTAGAGGTGAAGTTATAGACACTAAGGCTCTTCTCAATCACTTAGATAGACTATGGGGTGTTGGCCTTGATGTACTTGAACATGAACCACCTAGGGAGGACTGGGAAATCAAGCTTATTCAGCACCCAAAGGTAGTGGTAACACCGCATATAGGTGCGGAAACCATTGATGCCCAGGGAAGGATTGTTGATGAATTAGTCTTTAATATTCAGGAGGCCTTGGAGAGGGTGAGGAACCATGGTTAAGTACTTAACCCCTGGCCCAGTTCAACTACCGCAAAGGATTATTGAGGCTTATGCTAAGCAACCAATGTTTCATAGGGGTAAGGAATTCAGTGAACTGTACGGTGATGTAGTTAACCAGTTGAGTAGAGTATTCAGGGGCTATACTGTAAGTATACTGCCTGGCACCGGTACATTTGCCGTTGATGTAATGATCTATAACTTCATTAAGCCAGGTGATGAAGTGCTGGTTCCCATTAATGGTGAATTCGGGGAGAGGCTTGCTCAATCAGTGGAGTCAAGGGGTGCTGTGGTTAAGAGGATTTACACTGAACCAGGTGAGTCAATATGTGATCATATTGATGAATTGAACGTTAAGGTTAAGGCAGTAGCCATGGTTCATAATGAGACAAGCATGGGGGTTGCGAACAGGTGCATTAGTGACATAGCTAAGTTAATTCACGATAATGGTGGAGTACTGCTTATTGATAGTGTTTCAGGTGTTCCAGCCGAGCCACTCAATAATGATGCTGATGCAGTAGCCACAGCAACCCATAAGGCGCTGCTAGCCCCACCGGGAGGTTCAATAGTGGCCTTTAAGGACGCCGGCTTAATCACAAATTACCCTAAGCCGCCTTCAATGGATCTCGGTAATTACCTTAAGTACAGTGCAAGGCTGGAAACACCCTACACGCCCCCAATTAATGTTCTTTACGCGCTTAGGGAATCATTAAGGTATATACTTGATGAAGTCGGTTTAGAGAAGTATGTGGCGATGCATGATGAGAGAATAAGGCTACTCTACGATGAACTCAGTAACATAGGCTTTAAGCCAGTTCCCATTAACCCCAATGATAGGAGTAGAACAGTAACAGCATTCTATAGTCCCATTAATCCAGCTAAGGTTACTGATTACCTTAGGCAGAATGGGTACGTAATAAGCGGTGGCATGTGGCGTATAAGGGAGAGGAGTATAAGAATAGGGGTTATGGGTGATGTAACGTTAGATGACTTAAGGAGAGTAGTGACATTACTTAAGGCGTTAATTAATAAGAACTAAGAATAATGGCACCTAGTACCAGAAGGTTGAGTAAAATTGATGCTCGTTAGTGAATATTCCGCTTCTATAGGCATTGCACGCACTCCTTAATTGACATTTACCGCAGTTAGGCTTATCACGAATACAGGTTGATCTACCCAGGTTCCATAGGTAATCATCTAGGGAGAAGGCGTCAACATGTGAATTCATTGATACTATTTTCCATGAATCCCTAATTAGGCTCCTTAGGTTAACATCATCATTAGGGGTGAAGGATATATTATTGTTAATCATGTTGATGAATCTTTGACTTAATTCAACTAAGCCAAGCCTGATAGCAATCCTCGTTAAGTGATTATCAACAGCCACTTGAGCATTATTAACATCAGTGAACTTAATTATACCCCTACCGTGAATGAACTTAGCCAATAAGTACGTCTTCTTCTCCACGGGATCGGTATAGGCGGTGAAGTTCCTCATTAATTCAATTAAGCCACCTGGGCCGAGTAACCTCCCACCAGTGGATCTTAATGCATTTAATGCGGAATTATTAAATAGTGAAGCTACCTTAACGCCTAAATCTGAAAGTAGAAATGCTCTAACGCCATAATCCCATACATCACCTAGCCAATCCTTAACATCACTGGGCTTTAACTTAGCTAATCTACCGGGGGTGAAGAATGATGCATCATCCCTAAGCTTCTCAGCCCCAAGTCTCCAAAGTAAGTCTGAGCCAACGTACCTCTTACCGTCAATAGTGGCTTCAAAAGGATGCCCAGGTATGTTGAGCCTATGGTCTATAGCCACCATTGCCATGAAGTACATGGCCTGTATCTCCAAGTCTAACTCAATTGGGGGGTAGTAGTCTGGGTTAACGTAATTATCCTGCGTTGGCCTTATATTACTGATTAAGTCGGCTACTTCAATTGCCTTATCGTAATTTATCCAGCCCGCATCATTTCCCACGTAACTTATCTTCATTCCTCAATCCTCACCCTATCCTTTCTTTAAAGAATTCCCCTGTGAATTAAACCCTAATGCAGCTTAACCTGTTACCCGCCATTAAACTGTGGTAAAAGGCTTATAGGAACCCTACCCTAAGCCTACGTGTGACTAGTGAAGGCAGGAGGATTGACTTACCTCATAAGTTCATGGAGTTATCGCCATCAGCTAGAATAATAACTAGTTACCTTCAGTTTGAGAACATGATTAACGGTAAGGAGTACGTAACCTTCAACGACATTGTTGAAAACACTGGTCTCAGTCAAAGGGCGGTGAGGGGTGCGTTAAGTGAGTTGAAGGCTAAGGGTATTATTGAGGTGATACTTGATGTATCAAGGGGGAGAAGATACTTATACAAGTTAATCCCAAGCAATATAACCATAGTGGAGGAGCAGGTTGAAAGCGGCCTATACCTAGTTGATGTTGGCGTAGGGTTACCATCAATGATGAGTTTTAGGGTTTATAGAGCAATTAGGGCATCAGCAATAGTCTACTACACATCCCACGTACCGCAGTCATTCCTAGAGTACACTAAGTGCACCTGCGCCTCACTGCCACTGGAGGGTACTAAGCCGGAACAATTAGTTTTACTGATAGGTAAAGTAGTATCTTCAGGTGGAAGTATTGCAATAGTTTATGATCAATTATTGGACTGGGAATTACTGGAGCAGTACATTAAATTGATTAAGGAGTCAGGAATTGGCCCCATTAAGCCACTATCCTCTGTCTCACCATTGACACTAGGTATTCAACTACTTATGAGTGGGTCCAATGAGACACTGGCCTTTAAGAGGGGTAATATTAGCATCAGGTTAATTAGAGTTAACCCAAATGATGAGGTTAAGAATGTTAATAAGAGTCTCCTGCTTAAGGTTTTTGAAATAAGGAGGATTAATGAGCTTATTGAAATTAGGCAATTAAGTAACCTTGATAACTTATCAAGCGACTACGAGAGGGTTATGGTTATTTATGAAGTGGTGCCTAAGTACCCTGTGGGTTAACTTCTCCAAGCCCTTCTCAAGCGTTCAGCGTACTGAATGGGTGTTTCTGGAATTGGTTTAGCGTTAAAGAAAACCTTAATGAAGCTGACATCACCACCCCACCTAGGAACTATATGGAAGGCAACATGTGGATAAGCGACTAATCCAATGTTAAGGCCCTGCGGATGATACACACTCCTTAAAGTAGCCTCAGCCCTCTTAACAAGCCTAAGAGCCTTATACAATTCCTCAACACTTAATTCACTTAAGGATACATGCCTCCTAGGCACTATGACTATGTGCCCATTATTGAAGGGTTCATCATAAGCATAGATACCGTAGCCGCTCTCCTCCGCTATCAGTAATTCATTACTCAGGCTACAGTATCTGCATAGGGTCTTATACTCAACACCAGGTATTTTCATGAGTAAGTTACTTAATCGGTATCTTTATGTTTAACTCCTTAGCAAGCTCCTTATACCTATTCCTAACAGTAACCTCAGTGACTTGGGCTGCTTGGGCAATCTCCTTCTGAGTCCTAACCTCACCCTTAAGTAATGACGCAATGTAGACGGCCGCTGCAGCTAAGCCGGCTGGGTCCTTACCAGCGGTTAAGCCCTTATCCTTAGCCTCCTCAAGAACCCTAATGGCCTCCTTAGCAATATCCCCTGGGAGTTTAAGTTGCTCAACTATCTTAGGTACATACTGCCTTGGGTCACTTAACGGTAACCTAATCCTAAGCTCCCTTGCAATTAACCTAAAGCACCTCGCAATCTCCTTCCTAGGCGCCCTAGTGTACTGTGAAATCTCATCAAGACTCCTAGGCATCCCCTGCATTCTACAGGCCATGTGTAGGCAGGCAGCTATAATAGCCTCAACGCTCCTACCCTTAACTAAGCCGCTCTTAAGGACCTGCTTATATACGGCTAGGGCCTCATCCATGCAGGACTTAGGGACACCTAACTGGTGGGCAATCCTATTTAACTCATGAGTGGCTTGAACAAGGTTCCTCTCGTAACTAGTCTGAACCCTAATCCTCTGCTGCCATTTCTTATACTTAAGAATCTCAAGCTTCTTCTTCAAATCAGGGGACTTTAAGGTTGTTTCAATCCTAGTTACAAGCTCCTCACTGGTAACCCTCTCCAATGGCCCACCAGTCCTAGCCCTATCCTCCTTCTCCTCCGGGGTGAATGCCCTCCACTCAGGCCCAGTGTCAAGAATATGCTCCATGAGTACGTAACCGCAGGAGGCGCACACTATCTGTCCTCGCTCAGCATCCTCAATAAACACGGTGTTACCGCATATTGGGCACCTTAACTTCTGACCGCTCTGATCAACAAACTCCAGGTTATTGCCCTCCCTCCTAAATAATTTAAACTTCTGTATTATTAATTCCCTCCTGGTTTCATCCTGTTGGTTAGAACCCCCCTGTGTGGTGCTCATGTTATCTCCTTTCCACCTAATTAAAATTTTACTCATTTATAAACTTTTCGCATAAAATAAACTACATTAACTTAAGTATTATCCAACGTGATGACCGGGTGACCCATCCCCCTTCACAGGCCTGCCCATGCAGGTCTCCAGGGAAGTACGCTAAATACTAAAGCGCCGCGCTTTTAACCCTATCGGTATCATTGGTAAGGAAGCTCACAGTGTTTGTTCCATGCGTATTGTTTTTAAAGTAACTTAGTAAGTATTGTTAATGGAGGTTATTGTAATTACGGCATCATGGGATGTTCACCTCGGTTTCATCAAGTATCATTGTAGGCGATTGCTTAGAAAGGGTATACCCTGTGAAGTAACCATGATTAATAATAATGACGCCAAGGAATTATTAATTAAATACGGTGTAAAGAACGGTATTATTAGAATACCCACAGTGCTTGTTTTAAGCAAGAATGGAGTTAATGTTATTGATGTTTACCAATTAAGAAGCCTCTAAAATTATCTTAACCGACTGCAGAAAAACAATTAACCTCCACTGCCACTAAAGAGGCTAGTGAGTATGTTGAATAAGTATTTGAAAATAGGGTTTACCTTAGGGTTAGTAACAGTCTTCCTAGCCTTAATGCTTCTCCTAGGCCAATACAGCTTAATCCCAATAACACTTAATCATAATTGCTCAAGCTCATTAACAATGAATATTACTGGTAATGTTTATTTGATTCTAAACAACACAGGGCTTATTAACGCATCATTAACTATGATTACTTACCAGAACATACCTCAAACCAACATAACCGTACCACAGGAATATAATTTCACCATAACGCGTTTGAATTCAACAAGGTTAGTGTTCCTCGATATTAGGGGTATTGAGATTAATTGCAGTAGCTCCTATTTATTCATAAACCTCTACGCCGTAAAGAGGCCATTATACTATTATCCAGCTTGGATACTGATGTTGTTTTCATTCCTAATCTCAATAGCATTAATTATAATGGGGTACATTGAATTAATAGAAGCTAAAGTAGGTGATTTAAGGAGCTGACTTTAATTTAATATACTAGAATAAATTTATTTCACCATAAGGTAAATTACTATGATTTATCATGATACTAGTAATGAATTACCGTAAAATAACTTGTGATAAAACTTATAAATACCTAGTTAGCGGATAATCCCATGAGTCCAGTTAAATCCATGGGAGTGTCTAGGAGTGTTTTGGCTGCTGTGGTTGTGGTTGTTGTGGTTGTTGCTGTGGCTGGTTATGTGGGGTATTATTATGCGACTCATCCTAAGGTTGTTACGACTACTGTGGTTTCAACATCAGCCACAACAGTAACCACCACAACAGCCGTAACCACAACAACCGCTACAACAGTAACAACATCAACAGCAACAACAGTAACCACAACAGCAACCACAGCCACCACAGTAACAACATCAACGGCTACCACTGTAACTGCAACAACAGCTACAACAGTAACCACCACAACAACACCACCGCCACCAATGCCGCAGACGGTGCAGATCCTTGAGGTTCCTCCAAGTGAAGTCCCACAGTACCTTGAGACTGATGAGATAGACCTTTACCTAAACCCATTCGTAATACCACCGAACGTGTTTTCACAATTATCAACAACACCGGGTGTGCTTCTTGTTTCACCAGCATTAACTGGTGCCGACGATTTATTGTTTAACCCATACCCAAGCAATACTACGTTCAACCCATTCGCCTACTACCAATTCAGATTCCTAATGAACTACCTTGTTGATAGGTCATATGCAGTTAGCCAAGTGTTCCATGGTTTAGCATCACCAATGCTTACTTGGCCTGGGGTTTTCGCAATGTACAGTTACATGTTGATATTCCCGCAGATAGTGAAGTATAATATTCACTTTGATCCAACCTACGTTAACCAATCCATATTCAACCTATTTAAACAGATTAATGCAACTGACCCGGTTTGGCACGGTAGAATACTCTACATTAATGGTAAATGGTACTACATACCACCTAATTCCACAACACCCAAGCCAGTTACAATAACATTATTCATTAGGAATGATGACCCATACAGGGATGCCATGGGCACTGCCTTCGCCAATGAACTGCAGAGCCTAGGCTTCACAACCAATATTATCTTTGGACCAGCCTCCACAGCAATACCAGCAGTCTACGGCAGTAACCCAGCGTCAATGCAGTGGCAGGTCTACACGGAGGGTTGGGTTATTACGCCTGAGCCATGGGATACCGGCGCCGGTGCATCGTTCTGCGCCTCCTGGACAACCAACATGCCGGGCTGGGGTGTTTCGGGGTATTACCAGTACACTAATTCAACAATAGATTCATTAACATACCAGGTTGCAATAGGTAACTTCACGTCAATGGCTCAGTTTGAGAACATTTCAAAGATTACATTATTCGACTGCTTCCAGCAGGCGGTTAGGGTTTGGCAGGTGGCTAACCAGTTCCCATATCCAGTGCTGTCAACAGTGCAGAACTACATGCCCAGTGTATTCGGCCTTGAGTGGCCTCTTGGTGCTAAATTCGCTTACTCAACATTGCATCCAGATACTCTAAAGGTTGGTATGCTTCATGTTACTGCACAGGCCTGGAACACGTATAATTGGTACGTACAGGTTTGGGTATATGATGTTGATGTACTGCAGGGCTGGGTTGGTGATCCATTCGCCTCCTCTAATCCATTCAATGGCTTACCAATGCCCTTAAGGGGTAATTGGTATGTTGAATTAAGCCCCAATGGCTCAGCAATATACCCAGTTCCCTCTAATGCAGTTATTTGGAATGCAACACTTAAGAAGTGGGTTCCAGTGGGTCCAGGGCACTATGCTAAGGATATTGTTTACCTATACTTCAATGGTACTTGGATTGGTCAGTATTGGCAGGATGGTCAACCAATAAGCATGGCTGATATAATATTCTACTACTACACTTGGTTCGACCTATACGCTACAACAACCACTGGTGCACCGGACCTAGGCCCTAACCAGGCATCAGCATCTGATATTGGTTCAGCATTATCGGCTCTGGTTCCTGCAATAGCCGGCTTACAATTCTTCCCCAACGGCACAGTGGTTGTTTATGGTAATTACTGGTTCCCAATACCGGCATTTGTGGCATCATTCTATGCGCCAGGCTTCCCAACGTTCGCTAATCCATGGGTTGTTCAGGCTGTACAGTTGTACGCCTTTGCCCAAGGTAAATACGCCTTCTCCACTGGTGAATCCGAGTCACTTCACTTGCCGCAACTTGATTTAAGGAGCCCAAGCGTTAATGCGTACTTAGCCGCTGTGATAAAGAATTGGACTGAGACTGGTTATATTTGGGATAATGGATCATGGGCTATCATCAATGGTTACAACTTCCTAGGCTCCAATCCCACGGCCACGGCTACTCAGGATTATAATGATGCCTTAAACTTCTACAATACCTACGGTAACTTATTCATAAGCAATGGCCCATACATACTTAAGAACATTGTCACAGTATCACCGCAATCAGCAACATTGGTGAAGTGGAGTGGTTACCCATACAACTATACCTACTGGTTCAACCAGATTTACGTTAAGCTCGGCCTAACCCAAATACCACCTGGCGGTAACCTAGTGCCTAAGGTCATATTGGTTACACCAAGTAACATAACCATTGGTCAATCAGCCACATTCACAATATCAACATATGACCCAGCCGGTGTACCTGAGGCCTACGTGTACTTGGTTTCACCAAGTGGTAATGTAGTGTACTCAGGTGAATTTAATGGTACAGTAAGTGGTACTGCTGGTACAATAACGTTCACAATACCGTCCAGCGTAACTTCAATGTTAACCCCCGGAGCCTACTCACTATGGATACTCTACTACACTAGCGTAGTTGCAATACCTGCACAGTACCAGGCAACCATAGTGGTTAGTTCATAGTAATCGAAGGAGGCGCATTTATTTTAAATCTTAAATCTTATTTTTCATGTTTTATTCATTATTTTACGAAGCTTAATGGCAATAAAATTTATTAACTGATCGGTATAAGTGCAATAGATATGAGTTTGCTTAGGGCGTTATCAATAAGGCTAATTAACCTTGTGCTTATATTACTTGTGGTGCTAATAATAATTTCAGCGGTCTTATCCGGTCCAGCATCACAAATACTTAAAAGCAATATTGAGAGGCAGGCGAGTGAGCAGGTAACCCAATTAATGCTCCATCATCCAATGACTCCAGCCCAGGCTGATCAACTTAGGCAAAAGATAATAAATCAATTGGAGGCTGCTTATGGGTTGAATCAACCATTAGTGGTGAGGGTGTTCTTCATACTCTACAACATAATGTCATTTAACTGGGGTTTCTCATACTTCCCAAGCTCATATGGTGTCCCCTCAGGTAGAGTTGTTTCAATAATAATGTCCGCATTACCTGGCACCGTTATATTAGATACCTTAGGTATAATGCTTAGTGCGTTAATTGGCATATGGCTTGGCTTAAGAGCTGCATTAAAGTACGGCACTAAGTATGATAGGGCCGTAACCTATTATGGGGCTGTTGATAATGGTATTCCCCAATGGTGGGTTGCAATACTCATGATACTGGTCTTCGCCGTTGACTTAAGGCTAATGCACTCCCCAGTAGTCTTCCCCTACGGCGGCATAGTTAGTAGCCAATACTACAACGTATGGCTCTACAATCCATTAAAGGCACTTATTACACCACAAATACTGCTTAACCTACTTTACCACATGGTGTTACCCATGGCTACTGTTCTAATAGTGAATGTTGGGGGTTGGGCCTATTTCGCCAGGTCTATTGTGCTTAATATTGCTAAGGAGGATTACGTATTCTTTGCAAGAATCAAGGGCCTCCCACAGGGACAGGTGGTTAGTAGGTATATAATGAGGCCGGCGATGCCCCAGATACTAACCAGCATATTCATAACTATACCATTCGTACTCTTCGGTGGATTCCTACTAACTGAGGCTGTTTTCCACTGGTGGGGATTGGGGTACGTATTGAATATAGCTATTGTTGGTGTACCGTCACCGGATATGCCTGTTATACTGGCCGTCACATACATGTCCACGCTACTGTACATAATACTCGTCTTTATACTTGAAATACTATACTATGTGCTTGACCCAAGGATAAGGGAGGGGGTTGGTGGTTAATATGGCTAAGTCATCTGAGGTTAGGATACTTGGAATGACGCTGGGTGAGTTTACCCGCATCTACTTGTCATCTACCCTTGGTAAAGTATCCTTAGCCTTATTCATGTTTCTAATTGGGGTAACCATATATGCGGTAATAGTGATACCGCATAACTTCGGTACATTATGGAATACGTCAACATACTGGCAAATATACCCCAAGGATGCACCCCCATCATGGGTTAACTTATTCACTGGAAACGAGTACTCACCTGAAGTAGTGAGTAGTAATATTGTTAAGTCATCATCCTCATCATTAACCATAAGCTTCACTGTGAATAATGAATATAAATCACCCTGGAGTGACTTATTTATTGTTTTAAATCCACCATTAAGCGGCATCAGTATGCTTGCTTACATAACCATTAATAGGCCTGATGGATCAACAATAAGCATCGGCCCAATCCAATTAGGTGCAACAGTCACTGAGGTGGGTACATTATATCAAGTTGAGGGTCAGGTGGTGCAATTCTACGCCACTAAGTATGGTTATGCTTTAAATATTCCAACGGCTTCATCAGCATTCCCATTCATATTCATGCATGTTAATAAGGGTACCGTTGAACCACTATATGGTAGGTATGAGATAACTGTAACACTGATGCCGATAACAGGTTCATTACCAAGTTTAGGTGATTCAAAACCAGTGGAGGTTGTTCTAGAGGGTTCTGCATACGGCTTAATGGGTACTGACACTGTTGGTCATGATTTATGGTTAGGCTTATTGGCAGGCTTCCCAGTTAGCCTAGAAATAGGCGTGGTTTATGCACTCTTGGTTACAGTAATAGCGGTGGGCATTGGTTTAACCGCTGGCTTCATAGGTGGTATTGTTGATGAGATTTTAACAAGGGTAACTGACTTAGTGATACTATTACCATCCTTCGTTATACTAGTTGTTCTATCAATACTACTTCATTTAAACATATGGGATGCCATGCTGTACCTAGCCGTATTAGCGTGGGGAGGTAGTGCCAGGATTATTAGGGCTATTTCAATGCAGATAAAGACCGCGTCATACATAGATTTGGCTAAAGCCTCTGGGGCCGGTAACCTATGGATACTTAGGAACCATGTTTTACCTCAAATAACCCCATATATGCTTTACCTACTTGTCGTCAACGTGCCTGGGGCAATATTAACATTATCATCATTAAACTTCCTCAACCTAGCTGGCGTGAATTACCCAACATGGGGCACCATATTGTATTACGCCGAGGAGTATGGAGCTTTAGAGACCGGTATGTGGTGGTGGGTTATTCCACCTGGCTTATTAATAACGCTAGTTGCTGTGACATTCATAGTTACTGCCTTAGCCATAGAACCAATTGCTAACCCGAGGTTAAGGAGGTGATTAAGATGGTGCTGCTTAATGTTAAGAACGTTAGGTTAAACTACATAACCACAAGGGGTATTGTTAAGGCTCTTGATAATGTTAGCTTTAGCCTTGATGAGGGTGAAACCATAGCCATAGTTGGTGAAACAGGTAGCGGTAAATCAACATTGGCTAAGGTGATTACCAGGTCATGGGAAGAGAACGCTAGGGTAATTGGTGGTGAAGTGATCTTTGAGGGTGTTAATATACTTGGGCTAAGTGAGGAGGAGTTTAGGAGGAGTTACAGGTGGGTTAAGATAGCCATGGTGCCTCAGGGATCAATGAATTCACTTAACCCCGTGCTTAGGGTGGTTGATCAAATGATTGAACCACTGCTACTTAGGGGTATTCCAAGAATAGATGCCATTAAGATTGCTGGGGATGCCTTGGAGAGTGTTGGTTTAAGTAAAGATGTTTTAACCAAGTACCCTCACCAGTTATCTGGTGGTATGAAGCAGAGAGTGATTATTGCAATGGCTATTCAATCAAGACCTAAATTAGTTGTACTAGATGAACCAACGTCAGCACTTGACGTAATGACTCAAGCCAATATAATGAACCTGCTTAAGAGGCTTAGAAGTAAGTTTAAGTTATCATACATATTCATTACCCATGATTTAGCGCTAGCCAGTGAATTAGCCGATAAGGTTCTTGTCCTTTACGCAGGCAAGGTTGCTGAGTTTGGGTCAGCTGACGTAATCTACAGTGAACCAAAACACCCATATACCCAAGGCCTAATGTCAAGTGTCCCAACGCTTAGGGAGGATAAGAAGTTATCATTCATTCCAGGTGAGGTACCAAGCCTAATTAACCCACCCTCAGGCTGTAGATTCCATCCAAGGTGCCCATTTGCTATGGATATTTGCCGTAGGGAGGAGCCGCCATTAGTAACCCTTGAGAATGGTCATGTTGTAGCCTGCTGGTTGTACGTCAAGGGGTGAGGAGGCGAATTACCTCAAGTGCTTCCCAATATTAATTATCCTATCCCTCACGCCTGGTATTGATGGTAAGTACGTGTGGGTGTATAGGCCTAGTGCATTATTTAACAAGACCCCATCGTAACTATTCATTATTCCTCTACCCCTAATATTCCTAAACACGTACCTTTCATTAGAGTATTCTGCGCGTGAAACATGGAACTCATGACCCCTAATCCTTAGACCAGCGGGCACTAGTGGATTATCTACAATGCTCTCAAGTTCAGTATATCCAATTGTTAATCTATCCTTAGCGGCAATACCAATGTCAAATAAGCCAACCATACTGTACTCCCTATCATCCCTAATGTACTTTGATAAGTACATTAAACCACCGCACTCAGCTAAAATAGGTACACCATCATATGCAGCCTTCCTTAACCATGAGGCAGTATCCCTAGCTGCCTCAAGTTCCCTTAAATGCAGTTCAGGGTATCCACCACCAATGTATATGAATGATGCATTATTAACTACTTCATTATTTATTGGACTAAAGAACCTTAAGTCAAATATACTTGAGAGTAAATCAAGGGATGCCCTATAGTAGAATAGGAAGGCGTTATCGTAGGCTACTGCAGCAACCCCAAGTTTATTACCGTAATCCTCCTGTTCATTAACATGTTCACAGTTAACTGGTTCAGCTAAATCATATATTAAATCAAGGTTAATTTTCCCATTAATTAACTCAACGCCGCGTTTAATAATCCCTTTAACCTTATTACCGTAATCCTCCACGGTCACAAGGCCTAAATGCCTCTCATTAATGATTAACCCTGCATCATATGGTATGTAACCCAAGCTCACTACATCCTTGGGTAGTGAGGATTTACATGCGTTATAGTGGTTGCTTGAAGCCACATTATTGAAGATGACCCCAACCACGTTAACAGGTCCATAATCCCTTAAACCCTTAACAATTGCCCCGGCTGTATAGGATATGTTGGAGCAGTCTATTACTAGGATAACTGGTAATGAGAGTAATTTAGCAACATGAAATGTACTCGACCCAACCTCAACACCATCATATAATCCCATTACACCCTCAATCAACCCTAAATCAACCCCCCTCATGTATCTGCAGAAGGTTTCTTTAAGCTTCTCCTCACCCATTAACCATAAATCAAGGTTAATTGAGGGTAATTCAGTGGCTACTTTATGGTAACCTGGATCAATGTAATCTGGCCCAACCTTAAACGCCCTAACCTTAAGTTTACTTGATAATGCTGCTGCTATTATTGATGTAACCGTGGTCTTTCCTGATCCACTCCTATCCGATGCTATTAATAACGCCCTGCCAGTGGGCATCATTACCGGTTAAGGTGAGGATTATTAATAAGCTTCTCAGGAGGGATTAATACCCTTAATATACTTAATTACTTCACTAGCACTTGGTTCATTAAAGTCACCTAGCCATAGTTTATCAGCAGCCAGGGCTTGCCTAACCAGTATTTCAACACCATCAATAACTTGAATACCTAGCTCCCTAGCCCTCTTGATTAAGTCTGTTTCAGTATTGGGTTTATAAGCCATGTCAAGGAGCAGCATAGTCCCCAGCTCACCTAGGTTAAGTAACCAATACTCCTCACTGCTCAGTGGGGTGGCGTTAATAATAACGTGGGGTTTACCATAATTCCCACCAATATCCACCACACTGCAGTCTAAGCCTAATCCATTGGCTAATCCACATAACTCCACTGCCCTCTCCCTACTTCTATTAAGTACTTTAATTGCCCTGCACCCAGTTTTCGATAAAGCCAGAACCACAGCCCTAGCAGCTCCCCCAGCACCAATTAGTAATGCTTCCTCACCCTTATATCCTCTTTCAATTAAAGATTCCTCAACAGCCACATAGTCGGTATTATAGCCTATTAATTTCTGGTTACTGTTAACAACAGTGTTCACGCTCTTAATAGTGTCTGCATCATCATTAAGTTCATCAATTAGTTTAGCCACTGCAACCTTATGCGGTATAGTTACGTTGAATCCGCTTAAGGCATCCCTTGAGAACTCAATGAAGTGTAGTAATCTCTTCGACGCTACCCTTAATGGTACATACGCTGCATCAATTCTTAGTCTCTTGAAGACGTAGTTATGAATCTGAGGTGATAGGGTATAGTTCAGTGGATAACCTATTAAGCCAAATACATGCATGACTCCTTCACCAGCCTAAGGTACTCATCAACCTTAACCCTAACCTTAACCCAATCACCTAATTCAGTAACAATGGGTAAGTTAAGGAAGCCACCGTTTCTCTTCTTATCACCGGTAATGGCTCTTAATGCGGAATCAGCGTTAACCTTAATGCTTTGAATCAAGTTAAGTTCACTTAGTGATTCAGTTAAGTAACCGGGTATATCTGGGTTCGTGTAACCTAATTTAACCCCAATGGTTGATTCACAAATCATGCCTAACCCCACTGCTTTACCGTGACTGATGCTGAATCCTGACGCTGACTCTAATGCGTGTCCAATAGTATGCCCATAGTTAAGCACTATTCTTATACCTAGGGTATCGTACTCATCAGCCTCAACCACATGAGCCTTATTAACCAGTGAACCGTAGATTAAATCCTCCAGTAATCCCTCATCCCTATTCATCACCTTATCAACATTACTGCTTAACTTATCGAATAACCCCTTATCCATAGTTACCCCATACTTAAGAACCTCAGCGAAACCATCCAGGTAATTTGAGGCTGGTAGGGATTTAATGAAGGCTAAATCCACTATGATTTCACTGGGCTGCTTCACTACACCAATAATATTCTTTAAACCAGCGGCATTAACCCCTGTTTTTCCCCCCAGGGCTGCATCAACCATGGCTAATGTAGTGGTGGGTACATTAACGTAATCCACACCCCTCATGTACACTGCTGCAGCAAACCCAGTTACATCAAGTGTGCTTCCACCCCCAATCCCAATCATAACCCCGCTCCTATCCAGGGAATTATCCATTGATTGCTTAATAATGTTTAAGACTGTTTCAATGCCCTTACCCTCTTCCCCATCCTTAATAATAATCCTTGGGCATTTACTGAAATTCACTAAACTGCTTACGGAGGATGGTGTAATTATCATGCAGCTAGTGTACTTATCAAGGAGTTTACTTAACTCATCGGCATGCGGGTAATTAACCAGAACCCTTACCTCACCACTACACCTACTCCTATAAGTGAAGCTCCTCATATACCCCTACCTATTGCCTGGGCTACTGCCTTAGCCTTACTCATTAATTCATTAAACATATCGAAGGTTAATTGCTGCTCGGAGTCTGATAAAGCCTCCCACGGCCTTGGGTGAACCTCAACAATAATCATATCTGCCCCAGCTGCCACTGCGGCTAAGGCCAGTGGAATAACGTACTCCCTCTTACCGGCTGGGTGTGATGGATCCACGCATATTGGTAAGTGGGTTAATTTCTTAGCCGCCACCACTGCACCTAAGTCCAGCGTGAATCTCGTGGCGTTCTCAAAGGTCCTTATCCCTCTTTCACAAAGCACTACGTTACCATTACCCTCAAGCATGATGTATTCCGCTGCCTGAAGCCACTCCTCAACCGTGTTTCCCATACCCCTCTTGAGTAGTATTGGTTTCCCAGTCTTACCAGCCTCTTTAAGTAGGTCAAAATTCTGGGCATTCCTAGCCCCTATCTGAATCATGTCAACGTAACTGGCCACCACCTCAACCATCCTAGTATCCATAACCTCAGAGACTACGGGTAAACCAACCTCATCTGAGACTCGCCTCAGTATCTTTAAGCCATCTACTCCAAGTCCCTGGAAACTGTAGGGACTTGTCCTAGGTTTAAACGCCCCACCCCTCAGTAGTCTTGCTCCAGCCCCCTTAACTGCCTCGGCAGTCTCCTTAACCTGCTCATAACTCTCCACTGCACATGGCCCAGCTGCAACCACTAAATCATCACCCCCTATCTTAACCCCTGAAACATCCACAATGCTCCTCTGCCTCCATTGCTTACTGGCTAACTGGTACTTGGCCTTAACGTTAACTAGTACTGCCCCAGGGTCAATCACTCTAATGGCTCCCTCATCAACAGGGTCTTCAGGCCAAGTCACTATTAACTCCTCACCAAGCAGCTTAACCTCCCTGAACCTTACCTTAGCCTTATCTAGAGCTGATGCAACTTCATTAATCTTACCTGGCGTTACCCTTATTATCACTTTAAGTCACCTCCAATTAACTCACTTAATTTACCTTCAGCTGCTGCTGAATTAACAATGTTAATGTACTTGGTAATCTTATCCCTAACTTCACTGGCGTATGGATTCATTTCCTGAATCTCCTCAACAACATCAAGCTGCTCCAGGGTTCTTTCAATAGCCTTCATGGTTAACCTCAAGCTGTGGGTCATAAGTAGGTTTGCATCAATCCCACCTACTTTACCAGCATCCTTAAGCATGGTATAGAGGGCTAGTAGCATTAAATGGTGGGCAACCTGTATGTAAGCCATTACCTTATCATGAGTATCAGGATCACTTAACACCACTGTTCTTAAGCCTGCTGCCTCAAATATCTGAGTAGCCATTGGTAGTGAATCCCTACTTGTTAATGATGGTATTAGGACTACTACTTCACCCCAAGTATCCGTTAGGCTACCGAACAATGGGTGTATGCTCAGGTACTTGAAGCCTACTTCCCTTGACTCATCCTCAATGATGTTGAATAACCTTGACTTAACCGAGAAGGAATCCATGAGCACCCTACCCCTTATGCTCTCACTATTCCTCTTAATGTAGTTAATGGAGTCCTCAGTGGGTCTTGTGGCAAGTATTACTATGTCTGAGTCAGGTAATTCATCCCTCATGCTAATTAAGGTTGTTGGAGTGACTTGGCTTAAAGCCCTCTTAAGCGTCTTACCTAATCTCCCTGAACCCACTATAGTGACTTTAACGTTAAACCAATTCCTAATCTGCCTCTTGGTGGATGCCTTTATCACTAGCTCAGCAATGCTTCTGGCTGTTAATTCATCTAAACCAGCCTCAACTAAGCCACTGACCCATCTATCAATAACTTCACTCTCCCTCTCATGATCCACGGGTGGTAGATTAAGCTTCCTCTTAACATCACCTATGGTTTCGGCTATGGTTAGCCTCCTGGCGAGTAACTTAATTATTTCATCATCAACCTCATCAATACTCTTCCTCAACTGCCACAGCATTATTACTCACCCTTAATTAGCGTGAGAGCCTCATTAACAATCCTCCTATGTGTTAAACCAATGTACTCCATTAACTGCCTGGTTGATCTACCTGACCTACCAAACCCATTAATCCCAATCATCCTAATTGGCACAGGGTAATTTTGGGAAAGCACCTCAGCTACCGCTGAACCAACCCCACCATGTGTTGAATGCTCCTCAATAGTCAATACCGCCCCAGTTCTCTTAGCTGCCTTAACCACAGTGTCAACGTCAATGGGTTTAATCGTGCTTAGGTTAATGACCATTACCGATACCCCCATTTTACCTAATTCCTCAGCAGCCATTAAAGCATCCCATAGGACTGGTCCAGCACCAATAATTGCTAAATCATCCCCATCCCTAAGCACTGAGGCCTTACCTAGCTTGAATTCATCACCATTAGTTACCCTGGGTCCGTAATCCCTACCAATCCTGACGTAGGCTGGTCCCTGATGCTCCATTAACGCTAACACAGCTTTACCAGCCTCATTGGGGTCGGCGGGTACTACAATGGTCATGTTTGGTAGAGTCCTCATTAGTGATATGTCCTCGAAGGTTTGGTGGGAAGCCCCATCAGCGTAATCGCTTAAGCCGGAGTGGGTTCCAATAATCTTAACGTTAAGATTCATCCTAGATACCGTATTCCTAACCTGTTCCCAAGCCCTCATTATGAACATTGCGAACCCAATGGCCACAGGTCTAAGGCCTGTTAAGGCTAATCCACTGGCTACACCAATCATGTGTTGTTCAGCTATACCAACGTCAATGTACCTGTTGGGGAACTTCTCCTTAAACCAAATAGCCCTTGTTGACCCACCTACATCAGCTGTAACCACGTATAAGTCATTGTACCTTTCACCCGCCTCAAGGAGAGCCCTGCCGACAGCATCCCTCATTGATCCGAAGCCAGGTTCCCCACCATCATCCAGTATCCTCTGTTTACTGGTTCCCTCAATGTCGGAAACCCCCTTCCCCCTAATGGTTCTGGCTACTATAACCTTGGGTCCATTTACCTTATGTGCTTGAATCAGAGTATCAATCAAGGCCTCTGGGTCATGTCCATCACACTCCAGTACGGTGAATCCCAGTGACTTAAGTGCCTCAGTTAACGTTGATTTAATACCCCTCACTGGTCCATCTAATTGAACACCATTGTAGTCAATTATTATGAATAAGTTGCTTAACTTAGATTCAGCAATATCCATTAACGCCTCCCAGGCCTGCCCCTCATCTAATTCACCATCACCCACTATTACGAAAACCTTACCTGAGGCCTCCCTAGCCATTAACCCCCTTGCAATACCCACGGCTGTACTTAACCCCTGCGCTAGACTACCTGTGGATACTGGTACTGTTGGTAACTTAACCTCAGGGTGACCCTGCAGTGGGCTCCAGGGTTCATTAATCATCATTAACTCCTCCCTATTAACTAGGCCTAATTCCGATAACACCACGTATAATGCTGGGGCTGCGTGACCCTTTGATAATATTACGTAATCCCTCCTTAATGGATCATTATCACGTACATTAGTCATTAAGTATAGTGTAGCTATAATATCTATGCTTGATAGGGATGAGCCCAAGTGAATATGTGGATCTATTAGGCTTAACCCAACCAATATTGAACGGGCCTTATTACTTATCTCCTTAACCCTATTAACCAGGTTCACCTTAGCCTCTTTTACCATTCCAGGTATTCCACGTGGGTCCCGAATTCCATACCAATCTAAACAGCCTATACAATCTATATTTTTAAGCATTACCCATAATTTAATAATTTATAGTTAACTGAGGTGCATCATGAGTAATCAGTAGGGTTACTCAGGATTCACTTCATTAATCTAAAAATGAGGCTTAATAATTAAATCGCTCATTATTTAAGGTGAATCAATTACGCAAATGTAAATAACCCCCTTCACCGAATAGTAGTTAATGGGTAACAACGTGCTTGTGACTCATCGTTACTGGGGATCACCAGGAGGTGGTCAATTAGTCTGTGCCTCAGCTGCCTTCTCGCTTGATAAACTGGGATTTAACCCAGTGTTAACCGGTACATTTAAGTTTAATCCAAGCAAGTACATTGACTGGTATGGTATCGACATATCCAAGTACCCTGTGGTGACACTACCCCTCGGTAATATTAAGGCCTTTGGCCTATGGACAAGGTTATTCGTATGGTACCCTGCGGTTAAGGCGATTAATAAGTACCGTGCCCTACTAATGTTCACTGATGAGGAGACCTATAAACCATTAATTAACTATAGGGGGAGGGGATTAAGCATAATCGAGTACATTCACTTCCCCTTCGAGGTAATAATTAACCCTAAATTTAAGGGAACTGGGTTAGCTTACGGTGAGGATCCATACGTCACTGAGAGGTATGGTAGGTTCCCAATGAATCTTTACTGGGGATTATTCACAAGGCTGCTTCCGCACTACATTAGGGAGAACCCGTTCAATGATGCTGACGTGGTTTTAACGAACTCCAAGTGGACCGCTGGAGTGGCTAAGATGGTTTACGGTGAGGAACCCACTGTACTTAACCCACCCATAGCCCCTAATACTGAGATAGTTGAGGAACCTAAGGCATTTGATGAAAGGGATAATTGGGTCATTATGCTTGGTAGGTTCAGTGAGGAGAAGAGGTACCACTGGGTTGTCACTGAGCTTGCCCCAAGGCTCCTTAAAGAGGTTAAGGCCACTAGAATAATCATATTTGGTGGAGCCACCACTAGAACGCAGTTAACGTACATGAGTAGGGTCATGGATTTGGCGGGTAAGGCTGGTTTAAGGGTTTCAAGTGATATTAGTAAGGACGCTGACCTATACCTGGTGCCTAATGCACCTAGGAGGTTGATAAATGAATTAATGGATTCAGGTAAGGTTTTCCTCCACGCAACAATAAATGAACACTGGGGCATAGCGGTGGCTGAGGCTATGGCAAGGGGATTACCTACAGTTGTCCATAAGTCAGGGGGTACTTGGAGTGACTTAATTGAGAATGGTGTGAGGGGGCTAGGGTACAGTGATGTTGATGAAGCCATTAACGCAGTGGCGAAACTAATCACTGACGGTAAGGCTTGGAGCCACTACTCATCGGCATCAGTAAGTAAGGCTAAGGATATGACTCTGCAGGCCTTCATGAGTAAGTTCAGTGAAATACTCAGGAAGGAGGACTTAATTTAAGGAGGGTAGTGTCGTTTACGGAATCAACCCAAGTATACTCATGCCACAGGGACAGTAAGGCTTATTAACTTACCTAAGCCTAAGCAATGAAAGCCCCAGCCCCTTCCTAAAGGCGGCCTTCCATGCGGGTCATGGTGCGTTGTTTTTCAGGGAACGCTTTTTAAATCCCCAGCATTACCTTAAGATTGAATTGGGATGCGTGATAATAAGGGTGATGGCGGCAGTGGGGAACCACTGGTGCTTTACCACGGCATGTGCCCCAACTGCGGTGGCCCAGTTACCTCGGATAGGCTTAGGGATGGTTTACCATGCCATGTTTGCCTACCTGAAGGTTCAAGATTAAGGGCAGCATCATTAAGAGTAGTGTTAAGTGAACTTAATAGAGAAGGTAGATTAGTTAGGCTTAGGGATATCTTCAACTACTTAATGAAGTATGATGAATTCAGTGAATTATTCAGAAAAGCCACTGGAACCTCAATGTGGGGTGCTCAGAGGTTTTGGGCTAAGAGACTTATCAAGGGTAAGAGCTTCGCCATAATTGCACCCACGGGTAGCGGTAAGACCACCTTCGGTTTAGTTGCCTCAATATACGTAGCCAGTAAGGGGGGTAGGGTTCTCATGGTATTCCCAACTTCAACACTGGCTTACCAAGTGTATAAGAGGGCTTTAACCTACAGGGATTCCGCAGCCGTTAACATTAAGGTAATAACCTATAATGGCCTACTCAGCGAGAAGGATAAGAGTGAGGTGCTTAATGCCATTAAGGCAGGCGACTTCAATATACTTATCGTAACTAACGCCTTCCTACCAAAGGGCATGGAGATTCTAAGCAAGTACAGGTTTGACCTTGTTTTCGTTGATGACGTTGACAGCGTCATGAAGGCTTCAAGCAGGAATATTGAGAGACTACTTCAGTTACTCGGTGTGCCGAGGGAAGCCATTGATAAGGCGCTTGAGATTGCGAAGATAAGTGACTTTAAGGAGAGGGAGGGTAAGGTGAGTGAATTAAGGAGGATCCTTGAGGGTAGGAGGATTGGTTCATTAATAGTAAGCGGCATGTTAACCAGAACCAGGAGGACGGCTAGGGCTGCATTATTCAGGGAGATACTGGGATTCGATGTTGGTGGTAGGGCTGAGGGGCTTAGGAATGTGGTTGACCTATACATTAAGCCTAAGGGTGACCTTAAGGTAATTATCCTGGATTTAATTAGGAGGCTTGGTGATGGTGGAATAATATACGTACCCACTGACTTAGGCAGGGAATTCGCCGAGGAGTTGAGTAAGTTCCTTAATGATAATGGTATTAACGCTGGGCTTTACCTAAAGCCTAAGAGGAAGTTGATTGAGGGCTTTGAGGATGGTTCAATACCGGTGCTAATAGGGTTAGCCACATCTAGATCAGCGTTAGTTAGGGGCATTGACCTACCCCATAGGATAAGGTACGTGGTGTTCGCCGGTGTACCTAAGATAAGGTTCAGGTTATCGCTTAAGGAGTTTAACCCAGGCCGTTACATAATGCTCCTCTCCTCACTTAGGGTTATTGCACCAAGTGAATACAAGACTAGGATTGATAAGACTGTTTCAAGCTTAAGGAACATAATGAATTTAAGCCAGGACAGGATTAATAAGATTATTGAAGCTATTGAGAGAGGTGAGAGTCTTCAGGGCTTCGATAAATATGCCTCAGAAGTCATTAGTAACGCCATTAAGCTTGCCCAGGACTTGCTGAATAGGGATGATGTGAGGGAAGCCATGAGTAAGTCAATTGTTAATATTCAACGCATGGGTGACGATATCTATGTTATTCTACCAGACTCACCAGCCTACATACAGGGTAGCGGTAGGACATCTAGAATGTACCTAGGCGGCATTACCCACGGTCTCTCAGTGCTTATTGTTGATAATGAGGCTGTCTTCAATAGTTTAAGCAGGGACTTAAGGTATAGGCTGGTGGACTTCCAGTTCATAAATTATGAGGAGTTTAATGTTGATGCCTTACTTAAAACCATTAATGAGGAGAGGGAATTAATAAGGCAAATAATGACTGGTAATGTACCGCAGAGCATAAGTCAAGTTGATCCACTTAAGTCAGTTCTAGTGATTGTTGAATCACCTACTAAGGCTAGGACAATAGCGAACTTCTTCGGTAAACCAAGCACAAGGGTGCTCGGTAGTTTAATAGTGTATGAGGTCACTTCAGGTAATCTACTATTAAATATAATAGCCACTAAGGGTCATGTGGTTGAGTTAGCCACCGAGCAGTATGCGCAGTCAGTTAGTAGTGATGTGGATTACGTGACTAAGTTCATATCAAGTGTAACCAGGAATTATTACTCAGTGTTGAAAATAGATGGTAACTTCATCCCAATATACTCAACAATAAAGCGTTGCCCAACCTGTGGTAGATCATTCACTGATGATGTGAGTAAGTGCCCCTTCGATGGTACGCCACTAGTGGATAGTAGTGGGGTTATTGAGATGCTTAGGGACCTGGCCACTGAGGTTGACCTAGTCCTAGTGGGTACTGATCCCGACTCAGAGGGTGAGAAGATAGCCTGGGACGTATTCAACATGCTTAGGCCCTTCGTGCAGGATATTAGGAGGATAGAGTTCCATGAAGTGACTAAGAGGGCTATATTGAATGCGTTAGCTAATCCAAGGGGGGTAAACGGTAATATGGTTAAGGCTCAATTGGTTAGGCGTATTGAGGATAGGTGGATTGGCTTTGGTTTAAGCTCATACCTACAGAGGGCGTTTAATGATAGAAACATGTCAGCCGGTAGGGTTCAGACACCTGTGCTTAAGTGGATTATTGAGAGGTATATTGAGTATAGGAGGAATAGGGTGATTAGGTTAATTGTTAGGAAGAGGATTAGTGATGGTAAGGTTCTTGAGGTTTCCTTTGATAAGGTTACTAATGGTGATGAAACAGCCAGGGTTAGGCATGACTTAAGGGATGTGGCTAAGGATAAGAAGGGGCTTAGAATAATAATAACTAAGCTCAGTGAATCAGAGGAGGAGGTTAACCCGCCACCACCCTTCACCACAGACTCAATGCTCACTGAGGCTACTGCTAGACTTAGAGCCGGTACAGAGGAGGTTATGAGGCTTGCACAGGAGTTGTTTGAAATGGGTTTAATAACATACCATAGGACTGATAGCACAAGGGTTTCAGCGGTGGGTATTAGTGTGGCTAAGGAATACTTAACCAACAGGTTCGGTGAAGGTGTCTTCACGGCTAGGGAATGGGGTATGGGCGAGGAGGGTGCCCATGAGTGTATTAGGCCAACTAGACCCATTGACTCCGAGGAGCTTAGAAGCCTAATTGATAGTGGCGTGCTTAAATTAAAGTTAACTAATAGGCACATTGCACTCTACGATTTAATATTCAGGAGATTCATGGCAAGCCAAATGCAGAGTGGCTTAGTTAAGAAGGTGAAGGTGGAGGTTAAGTTAATGCGCAATGGCGACATGCTTTCAAGTAGGGTTGATGAATTCGTAACAAGCGTGATTAGGAATGGCTTCTTAGCCATATATCCGACTATTAGGGTTACTCAATTCCCAGAGTCATCAATGGAGTTACCTGTGACTGAGGAGGATGAGGTTATTGTTAAGACAGTTCACACAACATACCCGTATAGGGAAGGTGATATTGTTGCTGAAATGAAGAGGAGAAGGATAGGTAGACCATCCACTTACGCCAAGATAATAGAGACTCTTAAGAGGAGGGGTTATGTTAAGGCCCTTGGTTCAACAAAGGTATTAATCCCAACTAAACGCGGTGTAGCAGCATACATTTGCCTATCGAATGATAAGGATGTGGCTAAACTCTACTTAAGCACTAGACGCAATAAGGTTCAGGAGAATACGGAATTCGAGAGTTTACTGAAGCAGTGTAACGTTAACTTCAAGTGCCTTATAAGTGAGGATAGGACTAGAATGGTTGAGGAACACATGGATAATATTGAGAATGGAGATGAAGATTACTTAACAGTTCTGCATGAATTATTCAATGAGGCTGTTAAATATGGAATAATGCCTCAGAATTAATTAAATTCACTTGAACCGCATACGATACGTCAGTATTTAGACGATCATATTAATATTGATAATAATTGTCATATTTATGACTACTAAGTCAATTAATTTGACTAGTTTGGTACCCTATTTGGTGGTCTGAGTGCAACTGGAGACCCTTTACGAGAAGGATAGGAGAACTGTATGGATAGCCAGTTGGATTCTGCTGGCGTTAGCCCTTGGGCTACTGCTTGGGGGAGTGTACATGCAGGTGGTTCTTCATGAGACTAAGGCACCGCTATTACTTGGTATTGTGGCGGCATTACCACTTGCTATTCCACTTGAATTATGGAACTTCTCTGATCCTGACACATTATTCAGAGTTATGGCATTACAGGATAGATTCTTAGTTGCTTGCTTTGGTTTCGCAATAGGTTTAGGGGCAATACTACTATATGGTCTTAACCTGTTTACTCATCCCAACTTCGGCATTAAGGACCTATTCATAGGTGGTATAATCCTAGGTGGCCTACTCTTTGGTGTGGGGGTTGGGTTAGCAGGCTACTTCCCAGGCACCATATGGATAGCCCTTGGGCAGGGTAGGAGGGATGCATTATATGCTGTGGCTGGTGGTTTACTGGGTGCCTTCACTTGGTCAATGATATTTGGTTGGGCTAGGGGGCCATTATGGGATACATTGAACTTCGGCCCAATTACCTGGCCTAACTTATTCGGTATACCCTTCAGTGATAAAGTTGGGATGTTCGCTGGCTCAATAGTATTCGGTGTATTACTACTTCTAGTGTTCCTATTCCTACCAAGGTACCCTAAGCAGCCCATTAAGCATGCCTGTGGATTCCACCTAGCTGGTGTTGGTAAGGAGACTGTGATTAGGTTTAGCGATATGATGAATGATGACTTAGTCAAGTACCCCAATCAGAATAGGTTCCTTGTTGAGTTAATTAATGAGAGTAGTGTGAGGAATGCTAGGTTCATAATGGTACTTGGCGCCGCCTTCACCATCGAGGCTGTGGCGGTGATAATATTGCATCAGATATTTGGTGAATCAACAACGTACTCATGGATTGGTGCCCAGTTATCGTACTTAGTTAACCCGTATTGGGCTGCATCAAACCCATACTTCCAATTATTCGGTGGAATGCATATTGTTAACGGTATACCTGTGAATAAACCCTTCAGTGAAATCGGCTGGGAACCAATAACCGACTTAAGCACATTCATAGGTGGTTTAGTGTCATCATTATTCATATCAAGGAGATTCATGGGTTTCAGGAACCAGATACCGAGGGTTTGGGCTCATAGGTTTGGTGAATCAACGTGGAAGAGGTTCCTTGGTTCATTCTTCGGAGCATACCTAGTACTATTCGGTGCAAGGATGGCGAATGGATGCGCCAGTGGGCATATTTTAAGTGGGGATATTCAAATGGCTGTATCCAGTGCATTATTCCTAGTAATGGTAATGATTGGAAGCATGCTAACCCTAAGATACGTGCTGAAGCTGAGGATAAACGCCTGGGGATACGTTCAGTGAACATTTAGCTAATGCCATAATTTAAATTAAAATCATTTATTTTCACTTTACCTTAAGGGTAATCCTTTTAAGCTAGTTAACCTTACTTAGAGCCATGGGAATGAGGGTGAATATACTTGTTAAGGTGTTTGAGAGAAGAAACTCAATAATAGCCTGGGTTAATAATAAACCCATCCTAATAGTTAAGTATGGGGATAAGTTATACGGCATGGATGCTGTATGCGCTCACATGGGTTGTGCCTTACTCACTGATGTTAACGGCTACGTAGCCACATGCCCAGCCCACTTAGCTAAGTATGATGTTAGGACTGGTGAATTAATTGAGAAACCTGTAGTTAGGCCTGAGGTTCCCTGCGAATACATGCAGGTTAAGGTTCCTTTAAAGACGTATAAGATTAACGTTACGCCTGAGGGTTTCCTTGAAGTTGAGGAGTAGGGCAACCAGCGTATTTAGCGGCTGCACATAGTATGTTAACTAGGTCACTTAATCTTAACCTACCAGTATTAGTATTCCTTGGACTTGGGTGATAACTCATGTATACTGCAGTATCGTTAATCTTAACTACACCCCCATGCTTAAAGCCTCCACGTAGCCCAAGAGCCATGGCCACTCCCCTCCATGCAACTTCACCAAGCACCACTATCGCCCTAGGCTTAACCATATTTATTTCATTAATAAACCACCTGCCTACACAAGCCTTAACCTCACCTGGAGTTGGTTTATTATCCGGTGGTGCACACTTAACGACTGACGTAATGTAAACACAGTTAACCTTAGTGCCGTCAATCCTACTAAGGCTATATGGGTTATTTGATAATCCACATGCGTGAAGAGCCTTGAAAAGGAATTGGGCGCTCGCATCACCGGTGAACATTCTACCCGTCCTATTGCCACCATGGGCGGCTGGTGCTAACCCCACTATCATGATTCTTGGGTTACTCAAGTCTCCCCAAGGTGGTACTGGTTTCCTCCAGTATTCATCATTACTAAACCTAGGTAACGGTGGCACGGTTACCCTATACCTTACTAACCTTTCGCAGTAGTTGCAATTAATTAGGTTCCTGAGTAAATCATGGTAATGTGCATTAATACTCACTCCCCACTCACCTCAAATTAAATTTAACCTACTTAAGCCACTCATCAAGACCAGTGGATTTAAGGGTACTGGTTTTATTATGTGCGCTAACTTCCTTACACCTACTGTATTCCCTTGGTTCAATTACGTTAATTCCACCATCACTATAATCTATTATGAATGGGGAGGCAACGTTCTCGAAGGCTGCATTAATTATTACTGAGTCACCCATTTTAACACACCTGGTTTTTGAACGATGAGCATGACCATGTATGGCAAGTACCCTACTGCTTGATAATACTTCCTCAAGTTTTCTAGTACCTAGGAGTGGGTAATTATACTCATTCTCACCCTCCAGTGTTGCGTAGACTGGTGCATAGTGGGTTAGTAGGATGACTTCATTGGAGTTCTTAAGCTCATTAATCAACCACCCCAGTCTCCTCCTATATAATTCATCAATACCCTTAATGTTCCTCTCCTGCCATTTAGTTGGCTTATCTAATATGCCCCTTGATCCAATGATTTTAACACCATTAATGATGAGTGCCTCATCATTCAGCAGGGTTAAGCCACTCATCCCCTTCAATGCCCTTAACTTATCATCATACTCCTCATTACCCGGTACAGCTATAATAGCACCAGCCCTATTCCTCAATAAGTTGATTATTACACTGTAGTACTCAATCCTACCCCCATCAACCATATCTCCAGCCAATAGGGCTAAGTCAACGTTACTAACATTAACTAAACTATTCTTGAACTCGCTTAAATGCTTTGGTGAATGAACATCTGAAGTTGCAAGTATTCTCACATAGGTAGCATTAAATTGAGGTTAATTAATGCTTCTATTCATCCCTATGAAATTTATGGACTTTAAGAATCCTCACCCCTGCATGCTGGGTTATTACCGCGTGTTCATTAATGACATTAAGGGCATGTGGTTGCTATGATAGTTATGGTACAATAATTTAAAGGAATACATTAACCACTTAATGCATGCAGGCTAACGATTCCAGTGAACTTAGGGATCTTGCACTTAGGTTAGTTAATCAAGCTCTTACTGCCTCAGATCCGGCACCAGTGGTTAGGAATTGTGTTAGACAGGTAGGTAGTAGTATTAATGTTTGCGGTAGGGAATTTAACGTGAGGGATATTGCTGTGGTTGCTATTGGTAAAGCCGCCCCAAGGCTTATTGATGGTGCATTATCCTCAGTGAATGCAACCAGGGCATTAGCAGTAATACCTAGGGATTGGGTAAAGCCTAAGTCGAGTAATGTTGAGGTTATTGAATCAACACACCCATTACCAAGTGATTTAAGCATTAAGGCCGCTGAGGAGATTATTGAATTATCCAGAACCTTAAGTAGAGGTGACTTAGCCTTAATCCTCATTAGCGGTGGTGGAAGCGCATTAGTTGAATTACCTAGGCCACCATTAACCATTGATGATTTAGTTGAGTTAAATAGGTTAATGCTTAATTCGGGAATGAGCATCAGTGAGATTAACACTGTACGTAAGCACGTATCAATGATTAAGGGTGGTCAATTAGCCCAATACTTCATTAAGAGGGGTGTTAGGGTTGTTGGATTATATGTTAGTGATGTACCTGGTGATGATCCATCACTAATAGCAAGCGGCCCAACGGTCCCAGATAAGTCAAGCTTCAGTGACGCCGTAAGCATTCTTAAGGCAAGGGGTATTTGGGGTAGTTTACCGGATAAGGTTAAGGTTTTACTTGAAAATGGGGTAAGGGGTAGTATTCCAGAAACCCCAAAGAGGCTTAAGGCTATGAATAAGGTAATATTAACTAACCTTAATGTACTTAAGAGCCTAAGGTTAAGGCTCAGTGAACTTGGCGTTAAGTCAATCATATTAACATCCAGGCTTGAGGGTGAAGCCCGTGAGGTTGGGAAGGCATTAGCCTCAATCACCCTTGACTCCTTAAGGAGAGGCTTACTGCTTAAGAGGGGTGTAGTGTTGGCTGGTGGTGAACCTACCGTTACCGTTAGGGGTAATGGTAGGGGTGGTAGAACAATGGAGCTTGCAGCAGCCTTCGCTAAGTCAGTGAGTGGGCATGGTTCAGTGGCTTTACTGGCCTTAGCCACGGATGGTATTGATGGTAATACCGATGCCGCAGGTGCATACGCCGACTACACCACTGAATCAAGGGCGATGAGTATTGGTTTAAGCATAGATGATGCCTTAAGTAGAAACGATACGTACACTCTATTTAAGGCATTAAATGACACCATTATAACAGGCCCAACGGGGACTCAGGTTAACACAATTATAGCCATGCTAATTAACGCTAAGATCACTCACCAAGTCCAGTAAGGGTTTTGGTAATTTAGTAAACTATATTGCGTAACACAGCCTTGATTATTATATTAAAACTATAAAACTATTAATCCTACCTCTTATTCATAGCTTCAACCTAACTGCTGTAAGTATTAGCCTATTCTTAATTCTCCACTACAATTATGATTATCTCTTACTTAAAGGCTTAACCATTAGTGGGGAATGAGGTAAAACCTTGAATTAAGTTAAAAAATTAAAGTTAGGTTTCCTTAATTTTACTCAGGTGGTATTTCCTTATACACTAGGGTTATATCTATCCCCCTCTTCATGTTAATGTACTTAGATGCAGTATAGACTACTGCGCCTAATCCTATGAGGCCAAGCACGTAGGCTAATCCTGGGTAATATGGTTGCAGCGGCTTTAATGATTCAATAACACCAAAGTACGGGTTCGTGAATGCCTCATAACCTAGGAGCGATAGAGGTATTAGTGAGAGTACTGATGAAACCAGCATCCCCTTATTCCCCTCCTCTCTAGCAGCCTTAATGCCAGCCACTGATACGAGTATTAAGTAAATTATGGCTAATGGTGTATAACTGTATAGTGCCTCATACCCATTCGGGCTTATTATCGGGAAGGCCAGGAAGACCGCTGTGGCGGCTAAGTCAAGTAAGTGGGCGTACATTGGTGAACCCCACTTATTAAGCCTTGAGAAGATTTCTGGGAATAACCTATCGAAGGAGAAGGCGAACACGTAGCGTGCGAAGACTATTACGCCAAAGGCCATTATGAAGAACTCCCAGGCAATTAGACCTAGGCCAATGAACCATTGTAATGCCTCATTGCGAGCTAAGTATATTGCAATATTCCAGAAGTTGTATATGCTGGTTGGGTAATAGGTCATGTTGAAACTGTAACCCGCAGCTAAATCCATTAATAGGAAGGGTAGGGTAATGAAGATTACCGTTATTACGCTTCCTAGGATTTCATTATACAATAGCCCCCGTCTATCCCTTATCTCAGCGGCCACGGCTGGCCCGGCGTAGAGCCATATGTAGGCGTATGAGGCGAAGTACGGTATCATGTATAATGTTGCAGGTAAGCTAAAGGAGGGGCCTGTGTATGCGCTCTGGTTAGTTAGATTGAAGTACCTTAGGAATTGCCCAATACTCTGGTGGAAGGTTGGTATTGAGAAGCCTAGAACAATCATTGCTGCTGCAGTGCCTGTTAAGGCTAATGCCCCTAAGGCTGTGGTTAACTTGAAACCGGCGCTAGGCCTAATTATATTAATTAACAGTATAATTATGAATGCGATTAAGGCTATGGTGTAGTTAAACCATGCATTACTGGTACTGAATACTATGTTTGCTAATTTAATTAAGTCTTGTTGACCATGAGAGTACCCTATAACCAATAGCACATTATTCACAGTGGTAACGGAGAAGAAGGCTGAGAGTGCGAAGAATGGAGGCATGTTGAAGGCTAGGGCAATACCCATGATTGAGCCTAAACCTCCGTGAAGCTTCCTGGTGATCCACACGTAATCCCCACCAGTCCTAGGTATCCTAGCTATGAAGTAGGTGTAAAGTATCACCAGTGGGAGGGTTAGTATGAATGTCAGTATACTTGATAACCATAATACTGCACCAGGTATCACAAAGGGGCTAATACCTATGAATACGGCTAAGCCAGCACCCATGTTAGCGACGTTAAGCATTGCAGCATCCCACAGTGAGGCCCTCTTAACAAGACCGGAACTCTGCCTAACGAATAAAGCCATATTCACGGGAACCATGCCGGGTTATAATAACACAATAGTGCAGAAACAGGTAATTTAACCTAAATCCTTATGATTATGTAGTGCAAAAATAATGCAGGAAACAATGCAATACCTCATAACCAGTTAATTGAGTAATTAAGCATCAGGATTATTAATTAAATAAGATGATGTATGGTTATTACTTACGTTATGAATCATGGGGTTAATTTTCCTGAAAAGGTGTTTAAATAGACTTCACTCCACGTAGTTGAGTAATAATGAAGCCGCATAGGGAATGCCCACTCTGCATAGTGAGTGTTAGGCTTAATGAGGTTGCCTCGGCTCAAATTAATGATGAGAAGGTTATTGATGCATCATCACTGGTGTTAGAGGAGTCCGCCAAGGCCTTCAGGAGAGATGATGAATTAACTAGGATTGCCTCAAGTATATTTGCTGAATTAGTTTCAAGGTACCCTGAGGTTATTGAGTATTATAAGGTTGCTAAACGTAGGAGCATTGATAATGCCAAGGCTCAGTTAGCCTTAATTAAATCAGCATTACATGATTTAAGCGGATTCAATTTATTTAAGGCAGCCACCAGGGTTTCAATAGCAGGTAACCTACTGGACATGGGGGTGGCTTCCCATAAACCACCCAGTGAATTATCGTTAAACTCAATCATGAGTATGCCCTTCTCCATAGACCATACCAGTGAATTATACAATATGCTGAGTAAGGGTGGCTTAAGGGTACTGTGGCTTTTTGATAATGCTGGTGAAGCAGTGTTTGACACTGTTCTCATAGATTTAATCAGAGGCATGGGTAATACAGTTACCGGTGTGGCTAAGGCTGAGCCAGGTTTTCAAAATGACTTAACAATAAGTGACGCTGAATACGCTGAACTAGGTAATCACCTGGATGAATTAATATCAACAGGATATGCGGGTTCAAGTATACATTTAGATAAGGTTAGTAGTGAATTCCTAAGCAGGCTAAAGGCCAGTGACCTAGTGGTGGCTAAGGGTATGGCTCACTTCGAGTACTTATCCGAGGTTAATTTAGGTAAACCCACAGCATTCCTACTGGTTCCTAAATGCGGGCCTGTTGCCAGGGTATTGGGTGTTGAGAAGGGTACCCTAGTAGCTATGTTAAGGTGAAGTAATTAAACAATAGAATCACATCATTAAATAACCAATGCGCATCGTGTTGAGGATTCATCATGGGCTTACACTTAATAAGTTTACTTAGAGGCCCTTGCATGCATGTAGGTAACTGGGCTAATGTACCTCAACAGGACGTATCAAGCCTACTTAAGGGGACTAGGGGATTCTACATTCAGTGGCTTGTAACTAAGGATCATGGTTCAGTGAAATATGCTGTGAGGAGGTTTGTGGTTAAGCCAGGTGGCTACATGCCTCTTCATAATCATAAGTACACGGAGGCTGTAATTATACTTAAGGGTAAGCTTAGGGTTAAGGGTAATGGTGTCCTCTACGACCTTGGACCTGGTTCATTCTTCTTCACGGGACCATATGAACCCCATTCATTAGAGAACATTGGTGACGATGACGCTGAATTCATTTGCGTAATATCCTATGAGGATGATATGGAATTAAGGCCCCTTGAGTAACCGCATCCCGCTGAGGACAGGATGCTTAATGTATGGTTAATTAAGGCTTCAATGTTTAATTGTTATAAACCAGGCATTATTATTAAGTTATGCCTAAGGATTTATCAGAGGTTTTCGTGGATTACGCAATGAGCATAGGCTTCGATGATTTACCCACTAATGTTGTTAAGGAGGTTAAGAGGAGGATACTTGATAGCCTTGGGGTTGCATTAGCCTCATACTCAGCTGAGCCTGTTAAGTACGCTAGGTTAGCTGCATTGGGTTTTAGGGGTAATGTACCCATAATTGGTTCAAGTCAATTAACCACCGTTGATTGGGCTGCCTTCATAAATACGCTTATGGTTAGGTACCTTGACTTTAACGACACTTACCTATCCAAGGAGCCGCTGCATCCATCAGACATGATTGGTACAGCCTTAGCTGTTTCACAGTACCTTGGGTCAAGTGGGAAGGAGGTTATTACAGCCTTAGCCATTGGTTATGAGGCTGGGGTTAGATTATGTGATGCAGCCTCACTTAGGGCTCATGGGTGGGATCACGTTAACTACACTGGCATAGGGCACTTACTGGTTGCTGGTAAATTAATGAGGGTTAATAGGGAGGCATTCATTAACGCCATTGCCATACATGCAACCTCCCACTTATCCACAAGGCAGAATAGGGTTGGTGAATTATCTCACTGGAAGGCAGCCGCCACCGCTAATCAGGCTAGGAACGCTGTATTCTCCGTGGTGGTGGCCTCCCATGGCTTAACTGGACCTGATAAACCCTTTGAGGGGGAAATGGGGTTCATTAGGCAGCTCCTGGGTGGTGAGTTTGATTACGGGCCCATGAAGGATCTTGAGAACCTTACTAAGCCATCAGCCATATTGAGAACCTACATTAAGCCTTACCCAGTGGAGTATCATGCCCAGTCAGCAGTTGAGGCTTCACTTAGGATTCGCAGCGAATTAGGTGCAATTGATCCAAGTGATGTTGAATCCATTAGCATTAGGACGTTTAAGGCGGCTTACGACATTATTGTTAAGGACCCTGAGAAGTGGAATCCTAAGACTAAGGAGACCGCTGACCATAGTTTAATGTGGGCAGTAGCAACCGCTTTAATTAATGGTGACTTATGGTTAAGTCACTATGAGCCATCTAGAATAAGGGATCCCAGGGTGCTTGAGTTAATTAAGAGGATTAAGGTTACTGTTGACCCTGAATTAGATAAACAGTATCCACAAGCCACACCCACCGTGGTTAGTGTTAAACTGAGAAATGGAAAGGAAACTGAGGTTAAGATTGATTACCCAAAGGGCCACCCCATGAACCCCATGAGCGATGATGAGGTTGAGGGCAAGTTTAGGAGGCTTACCACTGGTTTACTCACCGTTAAGCAGCAGGACGAGGTTATAAGGGTGGTTTGGGGTCTTGAGGATATTAAGGACTTAGCATCATTAATTAAGGCAACTGTAATCTAAGTTAATGCATTTTTAACCACTATAGTTATGTCTTTAAAATACATTCCTAATGCAGTAAACTATGGTGAATAAGGATACATACATTGCCATACTGGCTGGAATGGGTGGTTTCACGGATGGTTTCGCATTACTACTGGGTGGTGCAGCATTACTATCATTAAGTCATTACTTTAAATTAACCCCTGGGATTGAGGGATTAATAATATCAATGCCGTTCATAGGTTCAGTTATTGGTTCATTAATCTTCGGTAGATTAGCCGATTTATTAGGTAGGAGGGCAATATTCCTAAACGTCCTACTCTTCTTCGTCTTAGGTTCACTTATAAGCGCCGTAGCCTACAATACGCTACTCATAATTATTGGTAGATTACTAGTAGGTATTGGAATAGGGGGTGATATACCAGCTGGCGCCAGTCTAGTGGCTGAATTATCTAATAAGGGTAGTAGAGGTAGGTTAATTTCAATACAAAGCATGTTATGGGGACTCGGTGGTTTTGCGGCGGCGTTGGTTGCATTACCATTACTGAACCTAATGGGTGCTGAATCATGGAGGTTAATATTCGGGCTAGGTGCAATACCACCTTTAATAGTGTTAGTCTTAAGAAGAAGCATTAATGAGAGTTGGGTATGGGAAATCAAGAGGAGAAATAGCAGTAATATTAAGTTAAGTAATCGTAGTAGGTATACATTAGTCTTAGCCTTCACCGCAGCGTCGTTATTTGTATGGACATTTATCTTAGCCATATTCGCCAATTATACACCCACCATATTAGTTAATGCAATGCAGCTTAATAAGGCTATGGCATTACTCATAAGTGGACTTCAGTGGATTGGCTTCGTAGCTGGTGGATTAATCGTATTCAAGTACTGTGATAGGCTTGGTAGAAGAACACTCATAGTACCTGCGACAGTGGGTGAGGCTGCATTACTTTACTTATCAATAATAATGGTCAAGGATCCAGTGACACTATCACTAATACTAATAACTCTATGGGTACTGGGGGGAGTCGGCTACATTGTGAACAGCATATATTCAGCGGAATTATTCCCAACACTACTCAGGGGTACATCAAACGGTATAAGTTTCTCAGCAGGGAGACTGGGTGGGTATATAAGTACGCTTATATTACCATCACTGCTGTTGAGTATTGGATTAAGTAAAGTATTCTTAATCCTTGCAGTCATGATAACCCCATTAATTGCAACCTGCATAGCCACTGCACCACGTAGTGAGAATAAGAGCTTAGAGGAATTAGAAAAAGACTACTTCTAAAAATAACGTATTCCTAAGGATTCAAGAATAATGGTTTTCCGCTCATTAAACGAATATTACGCATCATATCTCGGATTATATTAAGGATGAGTTTAACGCGAGTATTGATGGGTTAAAGGTTTAAGATTAGGAACTTGGCTTCATCCTAAATGTTGAACAGTAAGTATTTTTCACCACTGGTTTCATTTAACATACTTAAGCATGCTACCCTGCTCCTTAAGTTTACTAACTATTGCCTTAACCCTATTTAGGAGTAGACTTAGGTCCTTCTCATCATACTTCCTACACTCCTTCTCGTAGACTTCATCATCCGGGTGCCTCTCATTACTTAAGGCCTCCTCAATGGTGTTTCTAGCAATTATTTCATAGACCCTAGCCTCAACTTTACCCTCAGTCTGCCTAACCACACGCCCAACCCTCTGAATCATTTGCCTAGGTGAACCTGTTCCTGAAACCACTACGGCTACATCAGCATCAGGCACATCAATACCCTCATCCAACACTGTTGTAGTAACCAGGACCTTAACATTACCTAACCTGAATCTCTCAAATATATCATCCCTATTACTGGTCTTAGATGTTATTAACGCTACCTTAACCCCAAGCTCCTTCTTCAATTCCTCGTAAATCTCCTCAGCCTGCTCAATATACTGTGTAAACACTATTACCTTACTTCCCAGTGAATACTCCAGTTTAGTTAATTGAACAGTCACTGGAATCTTAGCCTTAGCCTGAGCCGCAGTGTTCCTAAGCATTATGGCGTTATCCTCCCCAATTGACCTATACTCCTTAACCTCATCCTCACTTAACTTAACGTAAATCCTGAAGTGCCTTATTGGGACAACGAGACCAGCATGAACCATGTCTAGGTAAGTCGCCTTATGCACCACACCACCACTGGTTAGGTATATTAATTCCTCGTTACCATCCTTCCTAGTTGGTGTTGCTGATAAGGCTAACCTATAGGGTGCAGTCAACTTGAATGCAACGTTCTTAAAAGTCTCAGCAGGCACATGATGGCAATTATGAACAACCACACCATCAGCTATGAAACTATGATCCTCCTCCACCTCAATATCATAAACAACCCCTACCCCTCCTAAAATACCTCTAATGCCGGTGACTGGATTAATCTTAGGAATCCCCTCATCAACTTCATGTTCAGCATACGGAGAAGGTAGTGATTGCCGTATCGCATTATCATGATCTTTATCTACAAGAACGTTCACACTAAGTACTCTCACTGGGGTAAAGTATGAATCATGCTTAGCTTCATACCTCTTATTTCCCATGGAATTAATAAGCAGTAATCCTTGTCCACTATCTTTAATAATGTCATCATCTCCAAGGGTAGTTGCTACTTTAGTGGGTTCATTATTCATAGGTTTAGGTTGCTTACCGTATAATGGTTCCCTGAGATTTAAGCCGCTTTGAATTCTACCCTGTGGCGCCTGCGTATTGTAGAAGTATAGTAAGTCTCCGTTCCTTAATTCTATTGCTGGTTTCCACCCATTCTGTGTAAGGATTAGATGGTCTTCCGTTACCGTTAATTCGCCTTTCTCATGCGTAATCCTTACTAGTCTCTTAACTAAGGGTATTTTGAAGTAATTAGTAATACGCATGAAGCGTCCTTTATGCGTAAGAACCTTAACGGGTAATCTCTTCTCCACAATCTCCCCTATGGGTATTAATCCCTTATCCGTAATAACTAATGCATCATATGGTAAACACTCATCGAAGATTGCTAAGTCGAATCTATCCCTAATGTCACCTATGTACTTAACCGCTGAATTATATATGGCTACGGTCACATCCTTGATTTCATTAAACCCACCACCAAGCCTACCTGCCTCAATACCCAGCATCCTTCTGATTCTATCATGCCACTGATTCATTAATTCCTCCGTAACCACTAGTATTATTGTAGGTACTTTAACTGTTGCAATGGCCTTTAATGCGATGAATGTTTTACCACCACCTGTTGGGATGACCACTGTTCCCTTATAACCATTCTTAACCCACGCCTCTAATGCATTCCTTTGGAAATCCAGTAGATTAACATTATCCTTAGGCACTGGGATTGATCTAGGTTTCCACTCAACTTCCTTAATAACGTAGCCCAGTTTCCTCAGTAATGACTCTATGGTTTGCTTTTCAAATACAGGGAACCTAATAATCCATTTATCACCATCCCTATACACATCATCCCTACCTATAACTGGTATTTCATACCTATTCAAGTTACCTTGCTTATCAACAGTATTGTAAGGTATTCTAATCTCCCTAAGGCTCTTAAGTAGTCCCTTGGCTAGGAAGTTTAACGTCACCTTACCGTTATCAACAATGGCAAGTCTCCATTCAATTCTCCTACCGTAAGTCTCCCTTAGGGAATGATCATTCAGGAGTATTTTCACGGCCTCCTCAACGGCATCATCACTCTTAACCCCTAGTTTCTCCATCGCCTTACCCACAAGCTTAGTAACGTAATCCTCGAATGACTCAGCCTCAACGTATTCATCCTCCATTATGAGTTTAGCAACACATGGTACATTAACCCTATTACCCATTGCACACTGCTTAAACTCCTCCGGAACCTTAGGAACCTTAATTGATGCCTTAAGTAATGGCTTAACAATTAACTCATACTCACTGGCGCTTAACCTAAGTAGCTCCCTAAGCTTCTCAACGTCATTAATCCTACTTAATTTACCCACCCAGGTTGTATCACTGGGATTCCACTTAAACCCCATTCTCTTCAACTCATCCTTAACCTTGACTACAGTCCCCCAGTTCCATTGCCTCTTAATTAATACACCATTAACATTAACCTTAAACTCCACCACTGAGTAGCCATTCCCAGTGTGTAAGTTATAAACCTATGGTCACTGATTATTCATACGCCTTCCTTAACTCATCCCATGGAATCTTTCTACCGCATTTAGGGCAGTACTCCCAATCCTCGCTTAATAATGCACCACAGTACGGGCACCTGTATTCCCTTGGCTTTTCAGGTTCAGGTTCAGGGCGTTTAACCTCCTCAACCTTCACCTGTGTCTCAAGGTACTTACTTACGTACTTCTCCCAAACACCCCTGGGATCCCTGGTGTATATTCTGAGCCTACGGTATGGTAAATTACTCATTGGCTTCTTAAGAACAATCTCCACGAACCTCCTCTTCTCATCAACCATTACGCTATCCGCATCTAAGGGTGCCTTGAGTACGTAAAGGTCATCAAATATTACTGCATCCTTATAGAAGGTAATGCTCTTAGTGGGTATGTAAGGCATGTTCTGCATCATTGAGGTGTTTTGGCTTAGGTACGGTAAACCAGTATACCTAGCTACAACATAGAAGACGGCGAACCATATCCCAAACATTATTAGGTAGGTTATGAAGTATCTCAGGAACTCCACCGTTGACTGAGCCATTGATGTACTGCCCAGTAATGCTGATATGACTTCAGCTATCTTATTGAATAAGGTTGAGTAAACCAGTAGTACAGCAATCAGTAGAACTATCATTATGCCTAGGTTAAGGAACATCTTCTTACTTAAAGCTGAGTACTCCTTAGGTAACTCATAATCCCTCTCCATGGCCTTCTTAATATCATCACCAGTTAACCTACTTAAGGCCTGTCTCCTCCTATACTGTTCACCCTCCCTCCTATTCCTTGAGTATGACTTATAGCCAGCATAAGCTGATATACCGAATATTAGTATGAAGTATGCTATGAATAAGCCTATTGGCATCCAGTAATTCTTAATAACCTGCCCCCATGCGAAGAATGCCGCAAAGGCAACTGGGGTAGCTACCCAAAGCACATACGTCATAGGCTTAGATGTCATTGTGTAAGACATAGCTAACTACCATTTGCGTATCTCGTTTTAAACTTTTCCACAAGATTAAATTAACCATTTGAACTACCCTTACTAAGCCTAATCACAACCCTATGAAGCGCCTTAGCCTCCTCAGGGAAGTCACTTAGGTTAATGCCACCGTTCTTAACAGTCTCCTCAACCCATGGGCAATCCTTAGACACCAACACTTCACCAGTCCTTGGGTTAAACAATAGTGGATACATTTTGCAGGCAAGTGGCTTAACCGAATGTATTGTGCATAGTTTATTATCCTTATCATAGAATGGGCAGTAACCCAATATGATCCACCTATACATTGTAACCCCATTAACCTTAATCTCCCTGAAGGTTAACTCAACCCCCCTTTCTTTAGCTAATCTCCTAAGTCTCTTAACCTCATCACTGAACACTAAGGGTCCCTGCTCCTCACGTTCAAAGAAGCAGCAGTTGTCGCAGTGAAGGCACGTGAACTTACCCACATTACGCTCATGCAGCTTCCCTTAATAAGTAATTCACACTAGGGAACCGGTACTACCCTGAAAATAACGGGAAGAGTTTAAAATAGGCTTTAATTTAACTTAAAGCAGGTGGTGAAGAATTTGTCAACCATTAGTAAAGATAGGTATATAGGTGCCGTGGATTTACCGATAATGGTATTCAACACCGCCACTAAGATGACTGAGCAATTCAGGCTAATGAAGGCCGGGGTCGCTAGGGGTTACGTATGCGGTTTAACACCTTACGATGAGGCGCATGTGGGTCATGCAAGGGTAGCAGTATTCTTCGACTTATTTAGAAGGTACTTGGAGTACCTGGGCATTAACGTTAGGTTGGTGACTAATTTCACGGATATTGATGATAAGATAATTGAGGCTGCTAGAAAGGAGTTTGGGGATGATTTAATTAACCATTGGTATGAGGTGCCCTCAAGGTACATTAAGAAGTACCTAGACTACATGGATGCCCTCTACGTTAAGAGAGCTTACGCATACCCCAAGGTCACTGAGAACGTGCAGGATATGGTTAAGTGGATTGATGAACTAGTGAGGAGGGGTAACGCCTACGTCGCCGATGGTTCAGTGTACTTTGATGTAACCAAGGTACCTAATTACGGTGAATTCTCGGGGCAGAGGATTAATGAGTTAATTGCAGGGGCTAGGGTTGAGCCGGAGCCGGGTAAGAGGAATCCACTGGATTTCGCCCTTTGGAAGGCTTGGAAACCCAATGAACCCTGGTGGGATAGTCCATGGGGACCCGGTAGACCTGGATGGCACCTGGAGTGCGTTGTAATGTCGTCTAAGTACCTTGGAGTACCCTTTGATTTCCATGGCGGTGGACAGGACCTAGTGTTTCCTCACCATGAGAATGAGATCGCCATAGCCAAGGTTTACTATGGGCTTAGGTTATTCGCAAGGTACTGGATACACGTTGGTTTAGTTAACATTGGTGGTGAGAAGATGAGTAAATCCCTCGGCAACATAATACCGATAAGTGACGTACTCAGTAAGTATGATGCAGAGGCGGTTAGGTTATACTTCCTGAACACCCACTATAGGAAACCCATTGACTTCAGCTTCAGTGGTATTGAGGCTATGGAAAACACCCTGAGGGGTATTTACGCAAGCTTCGATTACTTAATCCAACTAATGAATGAGGCTTCTGAGAAGGGTACTAGTGATGAAGCAGTGACTAATGATGCTTTTAAATTCATGGTTAACTTCGAGAACGCACTTAACGATGACTTCAATACCCCTGCAGCCGTATCTGAGTTAATTAACTTAAGTAACTATATCAACTCAAGGATAGTTTACCAGCCTGAGAAGGTTTCCAAGTACTCTATTTCGCAATTATTAAATGTTTTATCATACATGAGTCAAATCTTAGGCGTGCTTAATAGGACTAGGATTAATCCAGTTCTCGTTGATTTAATAAATACGTTAATTAAGGTTAGGCAGAGTTTAAGGGAGAGGAAGCTTTACGACGCAGCGGACTTAATTAGGGAGGAGTTGGGTAAACTGGGTATTGTTTTAGGTGACTATGGTGGTAGGACTTACTGGTTCATTGATAGGAAGAGGCTTAACTTACCTTAACCCTGAGTCTTCTCAAAGACCAGTAAATCATCCGAGAACTTCACCAACCCCCTCCTCTGCAGTTCCCAAAGGATATCAACAATCATTGGCCTTAACCTAGCCTCATCCTCATCACTAAGCCTACCCCCCTTACTTAAATTAACCATGATACTGTTAACGAAGTCAATTGTCCTAACCTTATCCCCAGGCTTAAGTCTACTTAATTCATCATTAATAATCCTACTGAGCGCCTCTAACTCATCATTAGGCATTAGTTTACTGCAGTGTCTCGGTTTAATAATCTATCTCAAGAGCATGTTTTTAAACGGTAATTAATCCCAATGACCATGCATTACTACGCTGAGGTTCACCCCAGGATTAGTGGGAATCTAGCGTTCATAAAGGGATTAGGGGCGTATGATGGATTCAATATACCTGACTCCCCCCTTGGTGAACCGGCACCATTACCGTTAGCGGCCGCCTGCCTCATTAGGAGGATTCACGATGATAAGAGGATTATGGTTAATCAAAGGCTACTGGATGTTAATGAACTTCACTTAGTCTCAATAGCACAGGGAACCCTAATGCTTAATGCTGACTTAGTATTAACCAGGGGGGATAAGCCTAAGATTGGTAAGGAGGTGGGTTACTTAACGTCAGAGGAGGCCCTTAGGTTGCTTAAGAGTAGGGTTAAGGGTGTTAGGGTTGGGTTAATGTTAAGTATGAGGTATGGTAAGGAGCTTATTGAGAATAGGATGAGGAGTGGGGCTGATTTTTACCTGGTCCTTAGGTTAAGTAACCCGGTTGAATTAAGGGGATTAGACACCAGTAGGCTAATACCATATGTATTAATTGAGACTGAGAGGAATAGCAAGGTGATTAACAGGATTAATCAACCGCACTTCAAGTTAAGTGAATTAGGGGATTTACTCAACGGCCTTAGGGGGATTGGGGTTGAGGGTGTATTACTATCAGTGCCGGGGGATTATGAGTCTTTAATTAACTTAACAAGGTACTTTATTTAAACACTACCTAATAGGCATGTTCCTATTTCTCCAAGTGGCCACGTTCTCAAGAACAATCATGGTCTCAGACTTAACCACATCCGGGTGCGTGGGTAGGTATCTTATTAGAAAGTTTGAGAGCTGCTTAAGGTCCTTGGCCCAAACCTTAAGCACTAAGTCATATTGCCCAGTAACAACCTGAGCCTCCTCAACCCAGGGTAGGTCCTTTTCATTATCTGAATCATATATTATCCTCTCAGCTAAGGCGACTTGACTAGGCTTAGTCGCCCCAGGAACTCTCCTGACTGTTAAGAGGACATAAGCCTGTATCGTATAACCCATTTGAATTGGGTCAATAACAGTCTTATAGCCCAATATTATTTTACTTGACTCTAATCGGGCTAATCTACTCATTATCGTTGTCCTAGGTTTATTAAGTAACTCAGCTAACCTGGATACTGTGATTCTCCCATTTCTTTGCAGGGATTCCAGGATTTTAATATCTAATTCATCCATCATTAGCTAGCTTAAGGTCTGGAGATTAATTAACATTATGTTTCACAGAGATGAGACCAATCATTCCGCCCCCTCAACCTTAGTCGAACCACGTATGAATTGAATGGGATTCTTGACACCGCAGCCTAGGTTAGTTGGGCATAACCCTAGGCTATTCAACTCTTGACATGAGGGTGGGGTGTAGAATTTCCTACCACCCCTAAGGCCAGCCAAGTGCTCCACCTGGTATCTAGTTATCTTCTCATTATAATCAGCAGCATGCGTAAAGGGCTCTAGAACCTCATCAACACACTCCTCCCTCTCCTTACCCTCAGCCACACACCTGTGGAGCATGTAGGTGGCTAAGGTGAACCTAGCCATGTGGCTTGGGTTGCCACCAGCCTTAAGCTCATTAATTATAGCTGTTACACATGGTGGATCACCCTTAGGTAAAACCCTCCTACTAACCCTATACCTAACCTGGGGTGCAGACTCCTCAATAGCCTTAAGCCTATCATTAACACTATCTATGAGTTCCTTAAAGAGGTCTAGGTTACTGCCTAGTTTACTTATCATTGTAATCGCCTTATTCTCCACGGCTTCTTCAATAATCCTGTAGACATCATGCTGTGTTAGGAGGATGTAACCATGGATAATTGGTCTAGTACCCAGGACCCAGTTTGGATCATTCCTAGGGCTATTCCTTAAGTAATCCCAAATGGAGACCGCGTACATGAATGGCTTAGGCATTAGCACTTGACCCTGCAGGTTAAGCCGCTTAGCAACTAATGATGATACTTCACCAACACCTATAATCCTTAATTCAAGTTCCCTAGCAACCTCCTTAATGCATTCTAAGTTAGGCTTATTTAAGTAACTCAACTTAACCATGTTTGAGAATATTTTACTCTCTGAATCGGCTATTCTCCTCCAAATTCTCTTATCCATTGAGGCTGTTAGAACATAGGCTATGTACCTTGACACAGCCACATCCCTCACACTAAAGTTTAGCTTAGCGTGTTCACCATTCTTAATCAATGCCTCAAGCATTCTTAATGCATCATTAACAATTGGCTCAAACTCCCTGCTCATTAACTCACTAACTCTAATACCCACCTCCTCGATAATGCTTCGTCCACTCCTGGTAAATGGATACTTGCTCACCAGTTCACTAATTCCGCATGATTCAGTACGCATTAATTATAGTGGCTCTAAAACGCCTTTAATAACCAGTGGATAGTTAACTTAAAGTATTATCTAAGTGAGAGGTAATTTTAAGGTAAGCATAATAATTAGATTAAATGATTGCTAAGGACGCTAAAAAGATTATTACAAGAGAATTTTAAGATGCAGAGGTAATGCGGTTGAATTATGGATCAGTAAAATTACCTGGAAGCAATGCATTAAGGATAAGGAGGAAACCGGTGCTTTACTATAACCCTATCAGGGTAATATAGAAGTAATGTTATTTATGCATGATTATGCATAGCTAATAATATGTAAGTCACATCGTTTTGATGGTTCCTGCCTCATTGTTTTACTGATGGTGAATATTCGCTAGTGGTGGTTTTGTGCGTCTGCTCCTTATTCCTATTCCCCTCACCTCAAGTATCCTCCAACCACCCTATGAGTAAACAAAAGTAGTACTCATGTTTTTCTTCCATAAGCACTCTCAAGTAAAAACCCCAGAATAAGATGAGGCATATTTTTACTGTAAATTAACTGAAGTGTTTAGCCATTTCCTCATTTCCAGGTATTTTAAGTATTGCATCTATAACCTGGTTGACTTGATCACTGGACTTAGTCCTTGGATCAATTATAAGCCAGTTAAATAACGTGTCTCTACCACCCCCTAGGAATGCCTCAATCGCCCACTCACCCCTAATTACCCTAGGCATTATAGCGTACTTAAGCACCTTACCCCACGCCTTAGGTAGGTTACTGAAGCTTAATCTATGAACACCCTTAGCATCCACCCTAGCCGGCATTTCAACAGCCACATCACTGGGTATTCCAGGTATTGCATCCTGATTAGGTACATTAACCTCAATTACCTTACCACTATCCTCAACAATAGCCTCAATAACCATTGTAACCGGCTCACCCTCACTTCTAACTGGCGGTATGTAGTCTGTTAATGGCTTAGCCTCATTCTCAAGCGCCCTCTTAAGCTCATTGAACTCGATCTTATGCCACGTTAAGTACATGGCCCACCCAATCTCTGAGTCAGGTCCACCGAGTGGCCCATACCAGTATTGCTTGGTCTTAAGATCCCAGTGGTACTTCCATGTACCACTCCTAACGGTGTCCCCTATTGGCCATAGGCCATACATCCTATACATGTCAACCGCCACTGGTGAAACATGAACATCAAAGGGGTTACTCTGCTCCTCCCTCCACTTCTCGAAGTATTGACTGGACTTAGTGCTGATCCACTCATCAATAAGGTGGTATGCGTCTTCGCCATTGTACTTAAGCCTAGTTAACCAGTCATCATGATTAACACCAATAACCTCAACCTCAGCCTTACCCTCCTCGAGACCAAGAACCCTGAGTAAATCCCTATAGGCGTAGTAGCCGTCACACAACCCAATAACCCTAGCCTTAGTCTCCCTACTAATCAATGTTGTTAACTCGAAGACCGGGTTAGATACGTTAAGTAACCATGCATTAGGTGCGTAATCCACCACATCATTAGCTATATCTAGGGCTAGTTTAAACTGGTAGTAGCCCCATATTGTGTGGTAATCAGACACCATGTTCCACTCAACACTATTAATACCCCTATAGTACCCGTACTTCTCAGAAACCTCCCTCATCCTTTCATAGTGCCCATGCCCCTTAGCCAGGGTTGAGTTAACCACGAAGTCAGCATCCCTAATAGCCTCCCTCCTATCAGTGGTGGTAACTATGTTTAAATTACCCTTAACCTCAGAAACATACCTCTTGGCAAACCTACTAACTAAAGCTAACCTATCCTCATCAATATCCATTAAAACCACGGTACTACCGCTTAAGCTTGGTATTAGGGCTAGGTCCTTAATAAGACCAATAGCCCACGCCGCACTACCAGCCCCTATTAGGGCTATCTTAAAACCATGCCTAGATGCCATAAATACAATGTACTTAAGTTCTTTTAAAGTTAATTATATATTGATTAAGGACAATAATAAAAATATTATATAGTAAATCATTAATCAATATATAATTAATAATTTGAACTAAAGTATATACCATATATTGAATTAATTAGGGGATTAATATTCATGTTTACGCCTACTCATGCTGGTTTAATATTCACTATATCCATTGTTTTTATCTCTAAGTATCTCCTGGGTAATCTGTTTACTTAGTTACACGTGTTTTAACTATCCCTCATTATGCTGCACGAATCATCAATACAGCTTAAATTAAATATCCATAGATTTTTTAAAAGAGTCTAATTATCCCGTAATTTCCTCAAAAACGTATAATTAAGTTTATGAGGTTAACTTTAATTAAGTGGTTTTTATATGGAGTACTCATGGTTATTATTGCCTTAGATTCAGGTAAGACTAAGACTAATGCGGTGGCAATTGATGATAGTCTCAATGTGTTATGTAGGGTAAGTGATAGGGGTGGTGGGTTAATTTATAGTGATGAAGTTATAATGAATGCCTTGATGAATGTTATAGTAGAATGCATGAGGGTAATGGGGATTAGGGTTAATGATATTGATGTCATTGCCGTAAGTTGGGCCGACTTGGATACTGAGGCCTATTGGATTAAGGCAAGTAGAATCATTAATGAGCTGGCTAGGAGAATAAACATACCGCGTAGTAAACTGGTGTTTGATCATGATGCAGTTGCAGCATACTACGCTGTAACCCTAGGTGAACCTGGCGTAGCCGTTATAGCTGGTACTGGGGCTATTGCACTGGGCGTGAATGCACGTGGAGAGAGGGCTAGGTCCAGTGGTTGGGGTTGGTTAATTGGGGATGAAGGCAGTGCAGGCTGGATAGCGTTGAAGGCTCTGAATGCAGCCTCAAGGGCATATGACGGTAGGGGTCCCTGGACAAGTCTAGTTAATAGGCTTAAGGATTACTTCAAGGTTAAGGACCTGTTAAGCATACTTGACGTAATGTATGCCGAACCCCCTGAGATTGATAAACTAGCCAAATTAGCCATACTGGTTTCAGAGGAGGCTGAGGGGGGTGATGAGGTTTCGGTAAACATACTTAAGGAGGCTGGGAGAGAATTAGCATTAAATGCGGTAACTGTAGCTAAGAGACTAGGCATGATTAATGAGAGCATTGTGGTTGGGGGAGTAGGTAGCGTGTTTAGTTCAAGGATTGTTAATGAGGAGTTTAGGAAAGTAATCAGTAATAGTTTAGTTAAGGCTAAGGTTAAGGAACCCCTCATAGGTAATTACTCATTATTAGGACCAATAATCATGAGTCTAAGTAGAATCAATAAGAAGATAACTAATACTGATGTAGAGAAGTTACTAAAGGAACTATAAATTCAAATCACCCCTAACAGGGGTTAAGGGAATTAGAATCACTTGATGAGGAATATCTATCAGTAATAGGTTTCAAGAACATTGCAGTTCATGATACGTCAGTTTTGGCTTTAATAAATGAGGATTATATTAAGTAAGATATAGAAGAGTGTTGAAATCGGCTTTAAGGCTTAGGGGATTAAGAGATATTGGTATCATCAGTTCTTAACTAATGTATGTTTAAAAGTTCTTAACAACCCTAGTTAGGTTCCTTGGTTCTTCAATATTAATACCTCTCCTCAAGGCATATTGATTAGCCAACAGATACATTGGTAAAATTAACGCTAAGGCACCCCATTCCTCAGCCCCAGTCCTGCATGGTACATGTATTGCATCATCTAAGTCCCTTAAATTATCATCGGTAGTAACCATAATTACCCTAGTCTCAGTGCCTTTACTCCTCTCCCTTAATTCACTAAGCAACTTAACTGCAGCCGTGCTCATTACTCCTGATTGATTAAGCATAACTACAGCCTGCCTCTCGCCAATAGTGGCTATTGGTCCATGCCTAATCTCAAGGGTGTTTAATGCCTGAACAGCAACATATGATGTCTCCTCAAACTTTAAGGCTGCTTCAAGGGCTATGGGGTATGATGACCCATGACCAAGGAATATGAATCTACTAATACCATTATTAATCCAATCCTCAGTAATTCCAGTTAATCTATTGTTTAAATCACGGTCTTTAATAATATTCCCCATGCATGTTGATAAAACCTTAATAATACTTGTAAAGTCCTGTTCAATACCTGTAATGATTTTTAAGAGAATTGCCGCAGCAGCTGAGAGCGTAATGAAGCTCTTAGTCATGACTATGCTCCTCTCTTGACCAATATTTACGAAGACATAGTTATCAATATACCCTACATTGCGTCCACTATCACTAATACTTAGCATTATTGTCCTAGCACCATTACTCTTAGCAATCCTCAAGGCCTCAAGGGTTTCAGCGGTCTCCCCGGAGCGGGATACTGCAATTACTAGGCTTGATGAATCAATCATCTTAGAGTAGTTGTATATGAATTCTGATGATGGGATTGCGTAAATGCATTTACTTAACCCACTACTTAAAGCATGGGATGCAGCATACATTGAGGCGTAGTATGATGAACCAGCACCAACTAGAAAAACCTTCCCCAGTCCCCTATGCAATGAACCTAATTTCCTAATATCATTAATCATTAATGAAAGCGAATCCAGTGATCTAGGGATCTCCAAGATATCCTGGATCATGCTTGACATAGTTACACAAATTATGATTACTTAATAAGTATTAATATAAATACATTATGACTAAAACTATATAGTTATCATATTATTCTAAGGCTACGATAATAAAGATTTTTTACTAACATTCAACAATCTTAGTTATTACGTTATCATCACGTTTTAATATTTTAAGATACCTATTTTTACGTAAAGGTTTATTGAATAATCACTAATACCAATGAGTCTAAGTATCCATTACTTAGTTAATAGTTAATAAAAGTTACTTCAGTATGAAGCACTAAGATATACTTAACTTACTGAGTAATTGCATACTCCGTTCAAGGTATGCGTATAATGGGTATTTACGGTAAGAGAATCATTAACTAAAACTAAGATGTGTTATTAATGTTCACTGCATAACATGTCATCCTGACGCATAATTAAGTTGCCTATCCTTTAGTCATCATTTATAGTAAAGCTTAAAGTTAAATAGTGCAATGTTAGTCACGGAACGCTGCAGGTGATGTGTATTGTTCATTGAGGATAAGTTAACGGAGTACATTAAGGGTATTAGGGTTAATGGGAACTTGGTTAACTTGCTTAGGTCAGCTAATAGAATTATTGCTTTCTCCCCGCATCCAGATGATGTGGAGGTTATTGCTGGTGGTTACTTAGCAATGATGAGTGATAAGGGTGCTTCAGTTAAGGTTATTGTGGTTAGTGATGGCAGGATGGGTATGGGTTCCATGGAGTACGCTGTTGATGAGGTAGTGGCGATTAGGAGGCGTGAGGAGCTTGAGGCCATGAGGATACTTGGTGTTCATGATGTTGAATTCCTTAATTACATTGATTCCGAGGTTCCTGAACCGGGAATCCTTAGGAGGGATTTCATTAGAGTTATTAGGAGTTTTAAACCTGATGTTGCTGTAACGGTGGATCCAAGCCTACCCTATGAGGCTCACCCAGACCACGTGAACACCGGCCTAGCTGTAATGCAGGCGGTTTTGTTTCACGGTATCCCAAGGGTCTTAAGTGAGTATAAGGTTGAGTCTCAACCACCAGTATTAGCTCTAGGCGCCACCGTTAGGCTGAATGCCATAGTATGCATTAATGATGTGATCGATAAGGAAATTAACGCGTTAAGGACGCATAAAAACCCAATTCACCAATGATGTAATTGAATCAATAATAAACATCTCTAAGGCATTGGGTAATGCCATTAAGTGCAATTATGGTGAAGCCTTTAAAGTACTTATGTCAAATGAATTACATGTAAATATATTATCGTTAATATAATAATAGATAAAGTATATTTCAAGGGTTATTTAATATATAGAGTTAAACTTATAAAAGGCATTAAGCCATATTTTTATGGCTGGTTCCAGTGTACCTAAATTATTTGCAAGGGAAGCAACAGGTCTGGTGCGTGAGCTTGGTTTCTGGGAGCAACTTGTCCTTGCTCTTGGTATAATAAACATCACTGGTGGCTTTGTGTTAACAATGATTGTTGCACCATTTGCTTTCCCTGGTTCCAATATGATTGCTGTATTTGCACTTGGCGCAATTCCAGCGCTAGTTATTGCATGGGTTTACTCAATCTTATCAGCAGCAATACCTAGAACTGGAGGTGATTACGTATGGACTGGGCGTGTACTTGGGCCTGAGGTGGCTTCAATATTAGGATGGATGTATATTTTTGGAACCGCAGGTGCTGTAGCATCCCAGGCATGGTATATCACTAATTTCACTCTTGCTCAGCTGTTCTTTAACTTAGGTACTAGGTTAAATAATGCCACTTACTTAAAATGGGCTACAATGATATCAACTGCACCTTTAGGATTCATAGTAGACTTAATTATAGTTATTTTAGCTGCATTAGCCGGGATATTTAGCTTACGTACAGTTAGTAGAATTTTGAAGTATAGCATCGTAATATTCGGTATTACATTTATTTTATTTTTAATATCATTTATTTATGCTACACCACAGAAGTTCATACCAGCATTTAATGCTATAATGTCTAAGTATGGTGCAACCTATAGTTCAATAATGTCAGTAATTAAGAGTAATCCATCCATAGCTTCAACGAGCAATATAGCGGCAACTTTACTTGCTGCAATACCAATGGGGTTTATTACATATTCAGGGTTCAATTATGGCACTTACCTAGCTGGTGAAACAAGGCATCCTGTTGAAACATTTCCAAAGGCATTATTCGTGTCTGTTATAATAACTTTAGTGGGCCTTGTCTTACTTTCAGCCTTATCATACTGGGCATTTGGTGGTGCATTCTTAGGTGGCTTAAGCTACTTGTTTAATACAGGTAAGCTATCTGCACTACCGGTGGAACCAACGCCTAATCTCTTCATAGGCTTTACTGCACCATTATGGCTTGTGTTCTTAATCAATATTAATCTAATAATAGGTTTCTTCTTAGTTGCATTAACATATACCTTAACAATGCCTAGAATACTCTTTGCAATGGGTTTCGATAGAGTATTACCCGAGGGTATTACTAAGGTTTCTGAGAAATTCCATTCACCTTACTATACTATAATAGTATACATAGTTATAAATGCAATTTACACGGCATTAATATGGTATTGGGGCTATATGGTTACGTGGTTAAACACATCACTTGGTACCCCAATCGCATGGGCAATCCCTGGTTTTACTGCGTTATTATTCCCGTTCTTAAGGAGAGATTTATACGCTAAAATTGAACCATACTTACCTAAATGGATGACAAGAAGGGTTCTTGGTTTACCGGCGATATCATGGGGTGGTATATTGTTAGCTGCAGTATGGATCGCCGACATAGCATTTTTATTGATACCAATATCAACATATACGTATTTAGGTACATCAATACCATTAGCCGTAGGAGTAGCTGTTGCTATAGCAGCCGGTGCAGTCATATACTATGAAGTTAGAAGGTGGTATTTGAAGAAGAAGTATGGTATCGATATTCTTACCTTAACATTTAAAGAAGTGCCGCCAGAGTAGCTATAAGTTAAAAATCACTGTACTATTTAAAATAAAATTTATTCCCTAATTATAACAGTAATGTTTAAAAATCAAGATTGTAAAACTTAATATATGAGTAAGTTGAGGGTTGTGCTTGTTTCAGATCTCCATGGTTCAGGTATCGTATACGGTAAAATAGCTAATTTACCTAAATTACTTAAAACTGATCTAGTTGTTGTAGCAGGGGACTTAACAGGTAAAATCCTTGTGCCAATAGTTAGAAAGGGGGGAGAATATGTAACTAATTTGTTTGGGGAGGTTAAAGTAATTAATAGTGATGAGCAGGTCAAGACCATTTCAAAGACCTTAAGAGATAACGGATATTACCCGTATGTTACCGATGAGGAAGAGTACAATAATATCGCCAATGATAAAGATTACTTTAAGAAGGTTCTTCTTAAGGTCATGGAAGAATACTTTAGAGTCGATATAAGTAAGATAGAGAATAATTATCGTAAACTTGGAGTAAAGCTAGTGTATTTGGCAGGCAATGATGACCCTAAGGAATTCGTCAATAAAATATATGAGGAATATGACAATGATGTTTTAATACCAATAGATGAAAAAACCATGAATATTAATGATTATATGTTCTTAGGTTTTGGATATTCTAATGAAACACCATGGCATACTGCTAGGGAACTTCCTGAAAGGGAGATTGAAGAGAGACTTATTAAATTATTTAGTGGCTTAAACAGAAATGAATTAGATAGAACAATTGCGATAATTCATGTACCACCATACGGTACAACTATTGATCAAGCACCAAAGTTAACCAATGATCTTAAACCAGTAGTTGAGGGTGGTGTGGTTGCAATGGAGCATGTTGGTAGTACTGCTGTGAGAAGGATTCTGGAGAACTTCGGCCCATTAATTGGGCTTCACGGACATGTACATGAATCATACGGTATAGATTTCCTAAATGCTAAATGCTGCAATAAGAAGATACCTGTCGTTAACGCTGGTAGCGAATACCAGGGAGGTATGTTAAGGTTTGCCTATCTGATGCTTGAGGATCTTAAGCTTAAGGATAAGATTATTGCAAGAGCCTAATGTGAGACATAGCTTATTTAGCCCCTTTGTTTAGGCACCATGTCTGGCATCACTAGAGCAAGCTCAATCGCGCTAATTACCATGCTTATGAGTATCATTATCACTGCTGCTGTAATACTCATTGATGATAACTATGAAATAATCGAGCTTAAGGCCTCATCTATGTCGTTTGGGTTGTTGATGCTTATGCCGTAGGTTTCACTTAGCTTGTTAATGGATTGTGGGTTAATGTCGGGTAGTAGTGGGTCTAGTCTGAGGGCTCCCGTGAATAATGATTCATCGTACTCGGGTAGTGGTTCAAGTGGATTCAGTGTTAATACTGATTTCCTAACCCTTGATGAATCCCTAATAACCTTAACAGCCCTATCCTCATCACCCTTAACTGACTCAATGGCCTTAACAACATCATTAACATTACCCTCATTAATCCCACTAACCCTCAACCCATATAAATCATTCAGTATCCTCATTAAACCCCAATGCGTAGCAGTATTCCTAATACGCCTAAAGTAAGGTATTATTGGCTTCAATTCATCAAAACCCTTAACCTCACCAAACCCCAATGGAGCACCAGCTGAACGCAACTCAGTGACAATGTAGTGGTAAAGCAATACATCCTGGAAACCACTGGGTGACAGTGACCTTGGGTTTAAGTGATTATGAACATCCGCAACCGGAGACTCCTCAACAACATCCTGAACACTAACCATAAAAACACCCCAAACACAGCATTAATAAAAAACCACTCTAACCTATCCGATAATAATTATTAGCGCATAAGCACATAAAACTGTTAATTAAACCAGTGCTCGATTAAACTTAAGAGCTGAATACTAAACATAATCAACGTTTAATATTAATTTCCTTGGCAGTATCCTTGAGGAAATTCCAAAGGGATTAGAAAGTGAATTAAGAATATTTAGAGGAGTTTAGAGAGAGGTAGTAGGTGGGTTGTTCCACATTATAATTGTTCCCAGTTTATTCATTGATTGCCTTAGGTAGGATTGCTTCCAGTACTTATTTCAATGATTTAACTGTACTTAACTTAGTTTACCTTGATATTAATGTTGATTCATATTATTATATATAGGATTAGTCCTAGTCTATTTATAGTAATACTTTTAAAGGTAAGAAGTTAGAAAGACAGTATGCCTAAATTAGCCATTAATGGTGGAGTCCCCGTTGCCGTTGAGTTAAATAAATTCATTTCTCAATGGCCGATCTTTGATGAGGATGATATTAATGCTGTTGTAGAGACTATTAAGAGTAGGCGTTGGTGTAGACTTTACCCAGGTTCCAAGGCTGAACAGTTTGAGGAGGCCTTTGCTAGGTATCATGATGCTAAATACGGTATTGCAGTGGCTAATGGCACTGTTGCCCTTGAGTTAGCGTTGAAGACCATAGGTGTAACCTATGGTGATGAGGTTATTGTACCAGCGTACACGTTCATAGCCACAGCCTCAGCGGTATCTGAGGTTGGTGGTGTGCCAGTATTCGCTGATGTTGATCCGGAAACTGGTAATATTGATCCAAGTGATGTTGAGAATAAGATAACTGAACGTACTAAGGCTATTATAGCCGTACACTTCGGTGGTTATCCAGCGGACTTAGATGAATTAACCAGGATTGCTAAGAAACATGGATTATTTTTAATCGAAGATGCCGCTCATGCACATGGTAGTGAGTGGAGGGGACGTAAGGTTGGGGCTATTGGGAACATGGGTGGTTTTTCATTCCAGGAGAGTAAATCCTTAACCGCCGGTGAGGGTGGTATAGTGTTAACTAATGATGATAAGCTTGCGGAGAGGGCCAAATTAATACACAATATTGGTAGGGTTCCAGGCCAACCAGGCTACATACACTACATATTAAGCTCAAACTACAGGTTGAGTGAAATTCAGGCTGCATTACTCCTATCCAGGTTAAATAAGCTACCCAGGGAGGTTGAGATTAAGCATAGTAACGGTAAGTATCTTAGTGACCAATTAAGGAGGATTGGTGTGGTTAAGCCCACTAGGGATGATGAAAGGGTCACTAAAAGGGGCTATTACTACTATGTAATGCTTTACAATGAGGAGGAGCTTCATGGAATACCAAAGGATCTATTCATAGAGGCATTACGGGCTGAGGGTGTACCAGTGGGTGTATCCTATGGTCCACCACTCTATAGGCAACCAGCCTTCAGGAGAGAGAATATTAAGAATGTATTCCCACCAAATGCAAGGATACCTGACTACGAAAACCTATACCTAAAAGGTGCTGAGGAGTTTGCAAAAAGGGAACTTGTACTATCTCACTATGTCTTACTGGCGCCAAGAGAGGGGCTAGACCTTATAGTAGCTGCCATTGAGAAGATTAGAGATAATGTTGATGAATTACTGCAAGTATTGCCAAAGTGGAAGGAGAAGCGTACTGATACATGGATTGATACACTTTATAAGAGGGATTAATTTATGGATTTAAGTAAGCTAAGTAAGTATGTTGAATCTATTACTATTGATGAAAAGAAGGTTGATTTACTTAAAAGAGCCGGTAGAGTAATTGCGGTATCACCTCACCCTGATGATATTGAGATAGTAGCTGGTGGTTACTTAGCATTATTAGCATTAAGGAATGCATCCATAAAAGTAATCGTGGTTAGTGATGATAGGATGAGTATACCATTGAATGAGTTAACTGATTATGACGTGATTAAGATTAGAATGGAGGAGGAGATTAATGCCATGAGAGCCTTAGGTATTAGCAACGTGGATTATTTGAATTACATAGACTCAGAGGTTCCTGAACCAAGCATATTAAGGAGAGATTTAATAAGAGTGTTCAGATCCTATGGGCCGGATTTAGTCATTACAGTTGACCCATACCTCCCCTATGAAGCCCACCCAGACCATGTGAATACTGGAATGGCCGTATTACAGGCTGTATTATTTCACGAGGTAAGTAGGGTTATGAAGGAGTATTCACCAAAAACACCTCCACCAGCAGTGGCATTAGGTGCTTCACATAGGCCTAATGCCTTAATATGCATTGATGATTATGTTGATAGGAAAATGAATGCATTGAGGGCGCATAAGTCGCAGTTCAATGAGGAGTTGCTTAGGGGCATTGAATTAATTCACATGAAGCTGGGTGGTGCGGCTGGATGTAAGTATGCTGAGGCGTTTAAAGTTTTGACACCGGGTGAGTTGCATATGAATCCTTTAGCCGAATACTCTTGATGAATCCTTCTTAAACCATTAATGATTCCCTTCTTATTCTCCAGGTAACGTAATCTTTAAACACCTAACTTGCCTCTGCCCCCATGGATCTTGGCTTAAGGGGGAAGGTCGCCATCGTCACCGCCTCCAGTAGGGGTATTGGTAAGGGTGTTGCTAGGGTTATGCTTCAGGAGGGGGCTAGGGTTATGTTATTCGCCAGGAGTATTGATGAGCTTAAGAATACGGCTCTTGAGCTTAGTAGGGAGACTGGGGGTGATGTGGCTTATGTTCAAGGTGACTTAACTAATAGGGATGATGTAATGAGGCTTATTGAGGAAACCAGGAGAGTAATGGGTCCCATAGATGTGCTAGTTTACAACACAGGCCCACCTAAGCCTGGTTTATTCAGTGAATTAACCTTCGATGATTGGGATTACGCGGTTAAACTCCTCCTACTCTCAGCGGTTTGGTTAACTAAGGGTGTTGTTAATGATATGGTTAAGAGGGGTTGGGGTAGGTTAATCTACGTCACATCCCTAACCCTCAGACAGCCTATAAGCAACCTAGTACTCTCAAACACTGTGAGGCTTTCCTTAGCCGGCTTAGTTAAGTCACTGGCCAATGAGTATGGGCCTAAGGGGATTACCGCAAACGGTGTTATGCAGGGTTACGTTATGACTGATAGAGTTAGGAAACTAGCTGAGGACGAGGCTAAGAGGAGTGGTGTATCCATTGAGGAGGTTTTAAGAAGTATGGCTAAGGATATACCGGTGGGTAGGTATGGTAACCCTGAGGAAATCGGTTACCTGGTTGCCTTCCTGGCCAGTGATAAGGCATCATACATAAATGGCTCAATGATACTTATAGATGGGGGCTTCGTTAAGTGCGTCCCCTAGCCTTAATTAAACTAAGCAGTATCCTGGCTCCAATCCTCAGCATCGGATTCACTGAGGCAAGCATGGCCTCCTTAATAACCCACTTAACCGTTTCCCTAGGCATGATTCTAGTTAATTTAGCTAAGGCATCCTCATCGTAAAGCATTGGGTCAGCCAACTCCCTAAGCCTCTTAACGTCACTGAGAAATGAACCAAGCACCCTCCTCATTTCAGTACCGTAGCTTAATCCCTCTTTAAGCACCTTAGCTAATATTAATCCACTAACCATTGCGGTATTAATACCCGCCCCATTAGTTGACACAACAGTACCGGCAGCGTCACCGAGTAGATACACCCCATTACCCTCAATAGAGGCTCCAAGCTCACCCACTGGAATTGTCTTAAGGAGTATTGACCTTTGGGTTGGTTTAAGGTTCAGGGACTTGAGGAATTCACTATGCAAGTTAACTGGGTTAATACCCTTAACCCAAGCGTCATAACCCCTAATCCCTAACCCCACGTTACTTGAACCATCACCCCTCGGGAACACCCAGGCATAACCCCCTGGTGCTAGGATTGGGTCCATTATTACAACAGCCTCGTCAAGGCTTCCACCCCACCCCATGGCCCTTTGACTAGTGGCCACTGCAGTGTCCATTGGATTGAAGGGTGGGTTATTGGCTAGTTCCCTCACTACTGATGGGTAACCATCGGCGCCAGCAAGTAGGTGCGTCTCCACGTAGTGTTCACCATCATTGTCCATTACCCTGCATTTGAAGCCATCCCCATGTTTAATGCATCCTGTTACCGTTGATGAGAAGTTAACCCTAACACCCTTATTAGCTGCATCATTAATGATTCTACTTATCATTAATCCCTTATTAACTATGTATGCTGGGAAATTAATGCTACCAAGATCTATAATAGTACCCTTAACCCTAATTAAGACTCTAAGGGTCTTAATGTGGTTAACAATAATACTCCTCCTAATTGATTTATAAAGCGTGTACTCAATCATGCTCATTAATTCACTGGGTAAGTAATCCACCAGTAATTCGGCCTTAGGCATCATTTCACCACACACCACTGGGCCGTAGTTAATCTTCTTCTTGTCTAATAAAGTAACATCACCCAGGTTAACCTCACTTGCTAGGAATGAACCAGCCGGTCCACCCCCAATTATTAATAATTCAGTGTTAATTGAAACCACCGTTTCTCCCTACAGTTTCGTTCGGTGGTAGGGAGTTCCGCCTCGCCCATAACCCTTTTGGTAGGGTTATGGGGTCATGGGTGGCTGTCGAGCCCAACGGCACTGGGCTCCCATCTATGTGGGGGAGTCCGCCGGGGCTTGGAGCACTGCTCCCATCGCCCTGGCGGGCCCTTATGAGGAGGTTCCAGGTGGCGGTAACGTCGCGGTGCCATAATTCACCCCCACTGCTACACTCCCCAATTCTTGAGTCATTATAGGTTATTGGGGCTTTGTGCACTGGGCACATTTTTGATGTGTTACTTGGGTTTACGTAGACCACGGGTACACCGTACTCCCTCGCCTTCTCCTCAATCACCCTTTGGATTCCTCTAAATGCTGCCTGGTATATCCTGTGCCTCAATTGCTTATCCTTAATCCTGGAGATCATACTACCAGCTGGTTTCCTACCAAGCCTCTCAAGAACAATACCGTACCGCCTCTCCCCGGCGGCTTTAACTATGAGGTGGGCTATCTTCCACCTAATATCATCCTTCTTCCTCCTTTCCTTGAGCTTCCTCAAAACCCTCCTCTTAACTCTAGACTCGACACCATACACCTTATCATACTTCTCCTGCACACTCCTCCTGCGGTAGTAATAACCTAGTGTGAGCTTCTCGATATTCGTCTCCAGGAGGTATGCTGCGCCATCAATAAGTACGGTGACGTTATTCTCATTGACATCAACAGGTATGAAGTCCTTTGGTTTATATTCCTCAACCTCCTTGGTGAATGTAAAATAGATTATCAACCACCTATTCCTCCTATCCAGCCTCACCCTAGCCTCGCTTGCTAGCCTCCACCCACCGTTAATGTACCTCCAGTATTGCCTATGCGGCTCAATCCCCACCCTAACCCACCCCTCGTGAGTCGCCACCTCTATTGAGGTATAGCCATTGGGCCTCCATAGGTGGTCATCAAGCCATATGGAGACTGATTTAACCTCTGGGTAATTCTTCCCGGCAAGCCCCAGCTTCCTTAGTCTCATGAAGCTTTTAGCCCTAGCGCTAGCATCCTGGCATGCTGTATATACGTAGTGTGAGGGTAATTGTGGGTGGAGATTCCTCATTTCATGGTATTTAAGCGCCCTTAACCTAGTGAAGCTTCTAATGTTATTCGCCACTGCGTACATGGTTAACTGCTCTACAATACTACGGTACACATCCTCAAGCTCAATAAACACCCTAAACACACCCCTAGGTAACCTAACACTCCTAACAATAACAGTCCTTGCCACCCTAACCATTTTCCTCAACCTCCTCTAGGACTTTCCTGAAGCCCCCAATAAGCTTCTTTCTTCTACGGCTTCTCATACCGTAGAGTTTGCCGGTGAATTTAGGTTCTTCGCCATAGGCAACCTCTATCCCAACACCGTACTGCTTGAAGAAGTATCCTAGGTATTCAAACCCAAATCCAGTGAGTCTGTCCTTATAGGTTACGACTACAACATCTACTTGCCCATTAACAACGTAGTTGAAGAGCTTCAATAAATCTCTACGATTGGTCCTGAGACCACTGGCTACATCTCTTAGAACATCCACAATCTCATACCCTTTAGCAGAACAGTACTGGGTGAGGTACTGAATCTGTCTCTCTAGATCGTTCCTCTGGTCTGAAGAGCTAACGCGAGCATAGATAATGGCTTTAACCTCCTTTGCCTCTACCTCTCCACTAATGATTTTCTCTATTTCACTCTCAGGTATCATCCATCTACCACTAGGAGTTCTAACAGCCCTTATCCTACTAGAATAAATCCACCTCTTCAAAGTAACATAATGAATACCCAGCCGTCTGCATACCTCCCCTGGAGGTAACAGCTTCTCATCCATATACTTCAATCTACTATAAAATATTATGAATTGTTATATTTAAACGTTTCTGCCCCTCTTGAGCATTCTCTACTTAATTCAGTCACTAGCTCCTTAAAAACAGTAGCCTTACCTGGTGGTATTAATGAATCCTCCATTAACTTACGTAGGGCTGAATTAACGTTGAAGTTACTGTATATTAATGCGCCACCAATAACCCATAGTAGCGCATCAAGGTTAACTTGAGGTATCCCAGAGAGCTCCGCAACCCTTCCCCAAGTCTCCTGTACTAGGTTCTGCTTAGCCGCAAGCACCTTAGCCTCAGCATTAATTAAACCGCTGCACTTAGTCAAGGTAGCTATCCTGTAATCCACTGGTATTGGTAAATCCTCAGGGGGTTTTACGTTAATACCACATGCCCTGTAGGCGTAGTAAAGCATCTTAACTGCGAAGACTATGGTCTTACTATTAATGGGTGAATGTAGTCCACCGGCTAAGAGACTCCATGCCTCATTTAAATTAGTTAAACCCATTAACCTTTCATGGAGTTTAGCCCTACAGAACCTATCAATCCTATCAACCTTAACTTCCCTACCCCTCGCCAAGTAGGGGCTTTTCACCACGTATGCCTTAAAATCCCTACATAGGTCACTAGGCTTATTATGACTGAAGTATTCACTGAAGTAGCTCCAATGCCTCTCCCCCCTGCCGGTTAACATGTAGCTTACAATGGAGTTCATAGCAACCAATACCGCCACAAGTCCTGGGTTATTTAATGCCGTGCACAGTTCCTTAACAACAATGAATTGTGGATCCCTCTCCTCGAAGGCTAATACATCGCTTAGGCTTAATTCCCTTAACACAGTGCTTAGCTTAATGACCCTCTCCTCACTTACCTCCACGCTTAATCTTGATTAGGTTGTTTTTAAAAGCCCTCCAGAGTGCGTAAATTAAGGCTAATTGCCCAACATCAATGAACAGTAATGGTTTACCTATTGTGTAGAGAATGTATGCTAAGGGGAGCATAATTACCTTAGCTCCAATCGAGTATAGGTAAACGTACTCCGACGCAGCGAATATTACTGCTAGTATTATTGATAATACGTCCGCGGTCTTAAGGGGTTTGATAACGTATATTATGATTACTGCTATCCAGAGGAGGAACATTATTGCTGAGAACCTCCAGGCGTAGATGTAGAATGGGGTGTAGGTTACCCAGGATATTGAGTTATCATTATAGACTACGTATATTAAGTTACCGTTTGGGGCTATTAACCTAGACTCCACTGAGAATAATAATTCAACGGGGGTTGCTGCTGACACCGCTATCGTCATAACCACTAGTATTAATGCTATTATCAACGAGTACCTTAACTCCCCCTTCACGGTGGGGTCACCGCAATCCTCCAGAGACCTGATGATAAGCTTACTAGTAGTGTGAATACGAAGAGGACCCATAAGGCAGCGCTAATGATGTACATAATCCAATTAGCCCAATCCTCCTTAAATCCAGGTATGCTTAAGAGTATGTGGTATAGGAATTGGCCACCATCAAGAGGCCACGCGGGCATGGTGTTAAGTAGTATTATAACCACGTTTATTGTCCATAGCCAGTATATGAATTGGTAAAATAACCTGTCACCAATGGTAATGCCTATGAAGGGCAGGCTTGGGTCACTTGGGTTACTGGAGGTGACTATCGTGTAGGTGTGTATTATGCCTGAGTGAAGTATCGTTAAGGTGACTTGACTACCTGGCTTAAGGCCCTCAAGCACGTAAAGTAAAGTCAGTGATGATATTATAGGCTTCCCATTTACTGCGAGGAGTAGGCTATTGGCCGGTATGTTGGCGTAGAAGGCTGGTGAATCCTTAACAATACTCGTTATGACTATTCCTGATAAGTATGGTTGAAGCGCCGGTATTAGGGCTAGGTACATTAGGCCTATGGCAATTATTGATAGGATCATGTTGGCGAAAACCCCTGCGGATAACATGGCTAACACACCCCTTAACCCAGCCCTCTTCCTAAGGTCAACCTCATCAACTTCAACGAAACCACCGTAGAGTATGAAGAGTGATAGGAATACGCCACCTGACTTTATCCTACCCCCATACCTAAGTGCAACTATGCCGTGGGAGACTTCGTGAACAAGTATACTTATGCCTATGGCTATTAACACTATTATGAACACGTTAACGCTAATTGTGACACCAGGTATTAACGGTGTGGCTGGTGTGAACCTACTCTGCACCAATTGAGTTGCCGCCTGTTGACCTGATACAGTGTGTAGGCTCGTTAGGACGCTTACAGTTGCGGCTATGTTAATACCCAGTATTCTAATGAATGATGGTACAAAGCCCACTAATTCACCTATAACCTGAATAGGCATAGGCAATAGGACTGGTACCGCGTAAACCATGGCTAATGCGAAGAATACCACAACAATCACGAATATGACTATTGCAGGAACACCCTCTATTAAATCAGCCAGGGGCCTAAGAACCCTCTCAACACCACTGCTCCTAGCCATTAAAGCAATGTAGTAGTAAATCCTAACCCTATTCCCCAGTAAAAGCTTAACTAACCCAATGAAGACGAACCAAGCAACCACGAACCACACTAATGGTGATATGTTCATCACTGATCCCATATCCTTGGCTTAATATATTTTATTCCCAAGTAAATCCTAACCGTTTCTTCACCTCATCTCCATATTAATACAATAGGCTACTGGATTCTTTAGGGTTTAAAGCATAAAAAGTGATGCCTAATAGACCCTTATGGGTTACTGCGTGTATTTAACTAGGTCGACTTTCCCTAAACTACTCTATGACACCTTAAGAAATGCGGGTTTTGATCTCGAGGTCTGGGATAATAAGGGTCATGGGATGTGGGATAGGGCAGCGGCACCGCCGAGGGATGTGTTGAGGGATGCTGCCTCAAGGTGTGATGCATTGGTTGTTACTATTGGTGATAGGGTTGATGATTACGTGTTAAGTAACGCCAAGGTTAAGGTAATAGCCACGTATAGTGTTGGTTACGATCACATAGACCTTGATGCAGCCACAAGGAGAGGTATACCAGTTGGCTACACACCTGAAGTATTAGTTGAGGCTGTGGCTGACTTGGCTATAGGCTTAATAATAACCTTAGCCCGCAGGGTAATAGAGGGTGATAGGCTTGTTAGGAGTGGTGAGGCGTATAAGGTGTGGGGTGAATTCCTCGGTACAGAGGTTTGGGGAAAAACCCTTGGTATACTGGGTCTTGGTAACATAGGTGCTGCAGTGGCTAGGAGGGCTAAGGCATTCAACATGAATGTCATATATTGGTCAAGGACAAGGAAGCCTTGGATTGAGGTCGCCTTAGGCTTAAGGTATGTGGACCTTAATGAATTATTCAGACAAAGCGACTATCTCGTATTAACGGTAGCACTTAGTAAGGAAACGTACCATATTGTTAATGAGGAGAGATTAAGACTAATGAAAAACACATCATACCTAGTAAACGTAGCCAGGGGTGCTGTTGTTGACACTAACGCCCTTGTTAAGGCACTTAAAGAAGGCTGGATTGCAGGAGCAGCATTGGACGTATATGAGGAGGAGCCAATACCTAATACACATGAGTTAATTAAACTCAATAACGTTATACTAACTCCACATATTGCATCAGCCACCGTGGAGACTAGGAATAAGATGGCTGAAGTAACGGCACTTAACGTAATAAACGTACTATTGAAGAATACTAAACCAGTATATCAAGCAAATATGTCTTAACATCAAACAGGTAAGAATAATACTTATTTACACTGGAAATAGCCCCTAATTAATGCCGGGGAAATCACGTACGTGGATTATTCCATTAATTGCAGCATTAATCCTATTACACTTATGGTTGCTCACTCAAGCCCACTTAATCCAAGTAATACCCTAGAGTTAACGCTAATACTTGAAAATGGGATTACAACCACTGTTACTGTTACTGCTACTCCACGCAACACGTATCCAATGATATCTCTCGGTTACATTAACATAACCCCAAACTTATGGAACCTGAATACAGCATCATCAAGTGGCTACGCGTCAATGGTTTATGATGCTAGCCAGGGTGCATTATACATTCACGTAAACTTCACTAAGGTTTACCTAAATCAGCAGGTGGGTGTTGCAGCCTACTCCGAGTTCATTTATGGTTATAAGCCGTGGGGAACCCTAACCAGTGAGGCAGGGGGCTTCAATTTCCCAGTTAAGTTAACTGAGCTTGGTTCACTCTTATCCTTCATAAACTACTCACTAATAAGCTACTCACCCCAAGTGGCCATATTTGACTGGGCCTATGACCTTTGGTTAACCACAAGCCCCAACTTAACCAATGGACCTCAGCCTGGTGACGTGGAGGTAATGATTTGGTTGTACTATCACTTACAGCAGCCCGCTGGATTCCCCGTGGCTAATGTAACTGTTCCCATTTGGGTTAATGGATCCTTGGTTAATGAAACCTTTGAAGTATGGATAGGTAGTCCACAGATTGAGCCAGGTACCCATGCAATAGTCTCATTTAGGCCCACTAACCCAATACCAAGGGGTTTAGTTGGGGTTAATGTAACCAAGTTCCTGCAACTGGCCGTGAATTACCTGGTTACACTGTATCCAAGTTACTGGAATTACACATACCTAGAGTCCAAGTACCTTAATGGTATTGAGTTTGGTTCAGAATGGGGTAATCCCTCAACATACAACATAACCTTAAACTGGGTAATATATAAAGCATACTTAATTAAAGTACCCTTAGAATCGCAGGGAACCGTAACTGTTACGTATACTACGACTGTTACATCAACAATGACCGTCACCAGCATTTTAGCAACAACCAGTACTGTAACCACCACTAGTACATTAACATCAACCGTAACGGCTACAAGCGTCTCAACATCTACGGTTACGCAAACCTTAACCACAAGCATAGTTAAGACGGTAATACCAGTTTACTATACTGCAACAATAATCGTGCTGTTGATTATTATTGCAGTAGTAATTGCACTGGCGTTCGCGCGTCGTGGTATTAGGGTCAGGTTATGCTAAAGCATAATGAGAGAAATTTAAAAATAGTGAACCATATTTGAGTCATGTATCGGTTAAAGTACTCCCATTTATCAATACTCGTGGGATTAGTCTTAATCCTAAGTATACCATTAACCTTGGGTTACTCAATGCCAACAGTGCCTCAGTGTCCATTGAATTCCAGTGTTGTCCTAATGATTACTACTCAGCCATTATTACCATCAGGCAACATGATTGTCTCATATGGTCCACCCGGTCCATGGACCGTGGTTAAGTATGGTGACTTGGAGTATTTGCTTCAAATCAATATGTGGAATCTGGCCAGTATAGGTTATGGTAATGAAACCTTAACCTTCAATAACGCCACTGGGGAAATATGCTTCAGCTCAATGATAGGGAATGTGACTTTAATAAGCCCAAGTGGCGGTGTTTGGGGTTACCCTGGCATATACCTTGTCGGTGTGTTTCCAGGTGGTCAAGTGAATATACGTAATCCCCTGCTTCCATTACCCTTAACAGTCAATGATTTAGTTAATGGATCATACTCCAATAGGTTAATAGCGTTGAACTACTCCATGTGGATTCCTGATGATGAGCCAATGGATTGGTCGTACGACATCTGGTTAACCACATCACCAGCACCATCAGCTAGCTTAAACCATGGTGCTGAGTTAATGATTTGGCTATACACTACGACGCCTGTGTTCTCATGGGCTGACACTGGGATTAAGGTTAATATTCCTGTTACTGTTAATGGTTCGCTTATTAATGAAACATTTGATATTCATGTTGACTGTTACCATGGTTATGATAGCACCTACTGGACCTACATAGCCTTCGTCCCCCTTAATGGTGGCTTTAAGAATGGTTACGTAAGCATATCACTTAAACCATTCCTACAGTACATGGTTAAGGTTTTTCCAGAAATCTGCCCAAGCCTCTGGTCCTCTCAGGGTGAGGTGAGTAAACTATGGATGGATGTAATAACCTTAGGCAGTGAATACGGTAATAACCAATGGGTTAACTACCCTGGATGGGGTGTAATAGCCTGGAGACTTTATGAGGCATCAGTGTTAATACCCGGCCTTACACAAGCCACCAGTACCACTACTACAACAACCACAGTAACTGCAACGGTAACTACAACCGTTACTTCACCCACTCTAGTTACTTCAACATCACTGGTAACCGAGACCTCTACATTAATTGAAACCACTTCATCCACAACAACACTGGTTACTACGTTAACCAAGTTAACCACAGTAACATCAACGGTAACTATCATTAGGCAGGCCATTAATGAGGCTGTGGTATGGGTGGTCCTGGTGATAGTAATAGTGGTGGCTGTGGCTTTAGTGGCTGTGAGGAGAATATTATAAGGGAGGGTTTAAATCCAGTGTGCCTAATTTATTGGCTTATGATTCATTCCCTAAGGCTTTCCTTAACCTTATCTAATTCGATTCCAGTATTATCCCTAGTTATTGCCACGCCAATTAACCCAATTACGTATCCAATTATCAGCAGTACTACGTAACCATTTACCACACCGAAGGTCTTTAACCAGTACTGGGAGGTTAATAAGGCCCCAGTGGCTCCAATACTAGCCATATTCCATAGGAAGCCAACGGCACTTCCCCTGAATCTTGTTGGGAATAATTCAGCCAAGTAAGCCAGCATAACACCACCAGTACCTATTACGCTTGTTAATACACCGGCTGAGATTATGAGTGAGGTGTAGCCTAGTTTAAGCGCAATGGTTAATGGATACGCTAACACTATGCCTACCACTATGAGTACTAGGAAGGCCCTCCTCCTCCCAGTGTAATTGCTTAACACACCACCGGCTATGGTTAATACACCACCTATTAAGGATGCATACGCTAACCCCCAGAACGCTTCATTAAGTGGTAGCTTCATGAAACTTGTGAGGTATGTTGGTAGGAAGCCCAGCGTCGCGTACGCCACCCAGAAGATTCCAGCTAATAGGAGTAGGGCCACTAAGGCATCCCTGGTACTGGCTTTAAATAACTCAGCTATGGGTATCTTCGCTATATTGCCTGTTGCCTTAGCCCTCTTATAGATTTCAGGGTCATCAACAGTCAACCTAAGGATAACCCCAATGAGAGCAACCACGAGACCTACTAGGAAGGCGTACCTCCAGCCGAAGGCCACGAAATTACTTGTTCCAAAGTAGTCCCTAAGCAGTGCGAATGTTAATGCCGCTAACGCGTAACCCCAGTAGTAGCCGCTTTCAATAACACCACTAACCAATCCCCTAAACCGGGGTGATGAACTCTCCACCGCTATTAAGTGTGAGCCTGAGACCTCACCACCAACGAATATTCCAACAATTAGCCTAAGGGTTACGAATAAGGCAGTTGCGATTAAGCCCACTTGGGCATACGTCGGTAATGCCCCCGTTAATGCTGAGAATACACCGAGGCCGATTAGGGTTATTAACATTGTAATCCTCCTACCAACCCTATCCGCAACATGGCCGAACACAATACCACCCAGTGGTCTGGCTAGGAGGGTTAAGGAGTATGAGGCGAATACGTAGAGTAATTGAGCAGTGGGGTTAGTTTTAGGGAAGAAGGCTCCCCCAATTATTGAGGCTATGAAGAGTATGAGTGTTAAATCAAATACATCAACCATCCAACCTATTGTACCACCTAACAACGCCCTAACGTTTATCTCACTTACCTTAAGCTCACTACTCATATAAAATAGGAGGTGTGTAAATATTAAAGTTTTACCCAATATTACACTTAATGATAGTTTAAGGTAATTGATTAATTTACGTGAATTCAAGAGCATTAGTGATAAAGCTGCATTATTAGTAAGGTACTTAATGAATGAGTAACTTACTAAAATCAATACAGTATTAAGGCATCATAATTGAGCACGAATGAGCACTTAAGGAAGGTTTTAAATCAAGCCAAAACTAACCTTAGCCTTAATGCTTGCCCTACTATTCCACGGTAAGGGTTCAAGCCCAGAGAAGATAAACTGGTTAACTAGGCCCTTTAGGAACATGGGATTCAGGGTTGAGGCACCTAAAATAGATGAGGTTGCTGATGGAGTCTTAATTGGATCCAGGATTATTGAGAATGAGAAAGACCCAGTAATCACAGGTGGCCACTCCATGGGTGGTACCGTGGCTTTACTATTAGCCGCCAAGTACCCTAAGAAGGTTAAGTGTGTTATTGCTGTTGCGGCACCGGTTGATAGGGTTCTTCAATTAAAGTGGCTTGAGAAGGGGGAGGAGGGATCCGTGAGGAGGGCGTTGTATAATGATATAGTGGCTAGGTTAAGTATGAAGGATCTTGAGGAGTCTTCACCAATCAGGTACATTAATAGTGAATACCCGCCAGTAATATACATTAGGGGTAATGCTGATGATATAGTGCCTGCCGAGCACCTTGAGCTACTTAAGAGGAAGGCCAGTGAGTATGGGTTTAAGGTTATTGAATTAACAATAGAGGGTATGGGGCATACCCCCAGGTCTCAGCATGTTAAGGTGATTGAGGACTTCATTAAGAGTAACATTAATCAATGCCTAACTTCTTAAACGGAATCTATGTCAATACCATATAGGGCGGCGTAGACGAAATCAGACACACCCCTGAACTTCAAGGGAACCTTATGATACTCTATCACTAGAGGGAACTGGGCCTTATCAATACTACAGGGCGCAACCATGTACTGTGCCCCAGTGCGGTAGGCATCGTACACCGATGGCCAACCTGCCCAAACCCTTAGGGGCATTAATTCATCAAGCAGTAACCCGCCACCAGCCCCACAGCATAGGGTTCTCTCCCTATTATGCTCCCTCTCCCTAAATTCCTTAACAGTTGACTTAAGTATCTCCCTGGGTTCCTCAATTAAGTCCCCTGCCCTGGCTAGGTTACATGGGTCATGGTAAGTCACCACTGCATCAACCTTATTGCTTATCTTCAATTTACCCTTCTTAAGAGCCCATGCCGTTAACTGCGTTATGGAGATTCCATTAATGCCATGTTCAGCAAGCCTGGGGACTACGTAGTTCTTAAAGGCTCTCCACCCATGTCCACATTCCCCGAATACAACTACCTTAGCCTTCCTCCTCAAGGCCGCATTAACAATATTATCCCCAAACCTCCTTAAGTGGTATTCATCCTCAAAGAGCCCGAAGTTACCCACCTCAAGGGCCTGGGAGTCCATTGTCCAATTAAGACCAAGCTCAGTCATTACTGCTATAGCCCCCTTTAACGTACCAATGTTAGTGAAGAAGTCGGTGGATGATGGTATGTAGAGTACATCAGCCTTATCCTTATCCACCACCCCCTCCATTTTCCTACCAGTCTGCTCACTTATCTCACTAACAGTGAAGTCTATTACATTAAGTGCTGCATCCTTAGTAATACACATGTTATTGCCAGTCTTATAAACACACTCCATTGTCTTAGCTATGAAGGGGGGCATCATACCCATTTCAACGAATATTTGCCTAATAGACCTAGTTATCTCAGCTTGATCAATGCCAAAGGGACAGAAGTACGCGCATCTCCTGCATTCAGTGCACTGGTAGTAGTAGGTCCATATCTTATCCAAGTCAACACTATCCATTAACCGCTTTAATTCCTCCTCATCACTCAACTTATCCACTAGGCCAAAGGTTAATTTACGCATCCTCCTGTATATGTTTCTAATTAAGTCAGCCCTACCAACGGGGCTATTATTGGGGTCCCTTGTGGCCAGCCACATTTGGCATTTATCTATACAGAAGCCACAGTGGGTGCATGACTCCATGTAGTTTCTAAAAGCCCTACTACTCCTTGCTAATTCCCCTATCCTATTAATGAAGTAGAGTTTCCTATCACTTAAATTAGGCTTAACCTTAGTTAATTTATTCATCTCTATTGTACCTAATGTACCTTCATCAGCCTCAACCCTAGCCTTCAAGTGACCACTACCTTTACTGAACTCCTTAACCCACTCACTGTAGCGTGGGCTAGTCTCCAGTATATCCTTGTCCTCACCCTTATACTTAACTTTAACATTAACCATGACTACCACCCCAGATTCCCGTAACCCTCTCCTCAACTTCATTAACGTCTTCAAACTTACCATAAAGGGCTGGGTTAACGGGCATTGAGAATGGGTGAATCATCTTAGCGAAGGGGATATACATCATGAATAGTTCCACTGCAAGCACATGCGCGTAGAAGAGTAGGTTACTGGGTGGGGGGATGTATTTGAATGATACTAAGCCAAGAGCCCACTTAGTGGCTTCATTAAATAATGAGGAGGGTGCGGTTAATCTAAGAGCTAACCCAAGCACCACTATTGCTATGACCCATGAGATCGCCACGTAATCATCAAGGTAATTAATGAAGACCCTATAAATCCTCTGAACCCTAATCCTCCTCACAAGTAGGAATACGCCTGCTGCAAGCGTTAATGCACCCACGGTGGTTCCTAGGATGAACATTAATTCTTCAGGGACCATTAATTCAGGTAACCATAGGTGTAGGTGGAAGGCGATTAGTAGGAATATTCCCCAGTGAAATAGAAGTACGCCAAGCCAGGTTGAGTAATCCCTACGGTAGCTAGTGCCTAGTATCGTGTAGTATGTGAACATTCTGGCTAAAATATGTTTAACCGAACCAAGGAAGCTTTCCTGCCTTGGCCTAATCACAAGCCTGTATAAACCTAGGTAAAGCCCAAGTGGACCCTTACCGGCATTAATCCATAGGGCAATCCTATACGATACACCGCATACTAGTACTATTAATGATACGTATGGTAGTATGAAGTATAAGGAGTACGTTACCGCATTGTACATTTAAGTCACTGCCATGACTCCATTGCCTTCTCCAAATCCTCAAGGTACTTTTTCTTCTGTTCCTCACTCATGTTGAAGAACGTTATGCCGTAGGTGTAGTATGGTTCAGTTGGCTTAGCCTTAGTTATCTTAGCGGCTAAGTCTGGGTCAAACTTAGCGAAGTCACTTAGGAAGCGGTGCCAAGTCACCCTTATCAATGTATCCCCAATCCTCTCCCTCCTCCAACCCTCCTCATCCCACTTAGGTACAATCCTATCCCTAATTACTTGGAACATGGTCATTAAAGCCTCCTCTAGTTTATCGGGGCTAGGCAGGGGTATGAATGGTATCAGTACCTTGGCTAACTTAGGCCCAGTCCTACTCTTAATGGTACCACCCACCAGTACAGTTAACCCCTTCTCCCTGCCGGGCTTAATGGCTGGGTAAGTCCTCCTAATGCATTCCATGCATTTAACGCACTTTGATCCATCAATGTTTAATCTCGATCCATCCCAACTAATGGCGCCAGTGGGGCATGATTTAACCAATTCCTCAACATCTCCACCTTCCTCAATCCACTGCTTCAGTCTCTCATTATCAATATCGGGTGCGCCTCTCCATGTACCAATCACCACGTAGTCTGCCCTGGCTTGAGCCTTAAGGCAGTCTATTGGGCAGCCTGAGTACTTGAACTTTATCTTATACGGGAATTGAGGGTAGGTTGCCCAGTCTATTAGACAACTATAAGTGAAGTCTCTGGCCTTCAACGTGTCGTATATTGCGTAGGGGCATAGTAATGGTCCTGGGCATGATACTGTGTTCCTCATTACATCACCTGAACCACCTATGTCTAAGCCTATTCTCCTTAGGAATACATCTAATTCAATTAACTTCTCCCTAACTACGTTTAGCACTACATCACCTGTCCCTCCTATGAACTGCATTAAACCCCAGCCGTATCTTCTGGATGCCTCAATTAGGAATCTAAGTAATGTTGTTGTGAAGACTTGGGCTGATGGGATTAGGACACGTGCGTGATCCTCGAAAATAGGTGGATTTATCCTAGTCCATGGGTGGCTCATCCTAGAGAGTACACCTGAGTATATTCCAGGGGCCTTAGCTGCACTTGTGGCCCATGGGGTTACACCGGCCACAAGCCCCATGCCGTATATGTAGACTGGGTACTTCGTCTTCTTGAGTTCAGTGACGTGGCTTGGCCATGGCCCCTTCTCTAATTCGGCTAAGTATTCCTCAACCTTCTCCTTAGGTGGTGGTTCAGGCCATAATGATGGATCTATCGGCAGTTCTTCAGAGGCCATATGAGGTACTTTAACTTTGTTTAAAAACCCTTATTCCTCATTAAATGTGAAATAATTCTAATATAAATGCCTGCAAACACCTCAAGCATGGGTGATACTGCGGATCAGAGGACCAGGATAAGGATTGTGGTTCATAAGTTAGCCTTCAGGAGCGGTGACTTAACACCAGTTAATCACCCTGAGAAGCTTGCCCCAATACCATACACTAATTATGTCCCCGAGACACTGCTTAGGAACATGGGTAAGTGGGTTAAGACTGAGTTAATAACCCCAGCCATAGTTAAGCATGTTTCAGAAACGGGTGAGGAGGTTTACTCAGTTAAGGTTATTGGACCCCCAAACTCAAGGTTTAGTGCAGATACCCTTGAAAAGCTTTGCGACTTAGCCGACATGTACGGTATTGGTGTAATTAGACCTACGCCACAGGGTAATGTTGAGATACTTACTGATGAGGAGGAGAGGGCTAGGAAGCTTGAGGAGGAGCTTAGGAAGAATGGCTTCCTAGTAGGTGGATGGGGGAATCACCTGTGGAATATTCAACCATGCACAGCCTACTTAACCTGTACCACGGCTGTTATTGATGCACCAAGCATAGCTAAGGCACTTGGAGACGCATTAGTGGAGTATGTTTATGAGAAGGAGACTCCAGCCCACTTATCAATAAAGGTTTCAGGCTGTCCAAACGCCTGCGGTGGCGCTATTGATGTTGCCGATGTCGCAGTGGTGGGTTACCCTGCTCAAACACCCATGGTTGATGATAAGTGGTTCTCAAGCATTGGATCACCATTAGATGTAACTGCAGCGTGCCCGGTTGGTGCAATAACCCCTAAGAGGGATCCATCAACAGGTAAGGCATATGGCATAGTAATTAGGCCTGAATTATGTATAGCCTGTGGTAGATGCCGTGATACTGTGGATGCCATTGTTTACGATCCCAAGAAGACTGGGGTAATGGTGCTTGTGGGTGGTAAGGCATCTAATACTGGGCCTAATGGTCAATTAATGAGTAGGATAGTGGTCCCGTACATACCGAGTGAACCACCGAGGTGGCCGACCTTAGTTAAGGTTGTTAAGAGGATTGTGGATACTTGGGTTGTTAATGCCAATAAGGGTGAGCGTATTGGGGACTGGATAAGCAGGATTGGTTGGGATAAGTTCTTTGAGTTAACCGGGCTTCCTGACGTTAGGAAGTACTTAAGGTTCTCGGAGAAGCCTGGACCATTGTATCAACCCCTCTACAGGAGGAGGTTAACAGAGACCTACGCCTACCTATTCAGGGAGTACGCCAGTAAAATCTAATTCCTCATAGTATTCCCCTCTCCCTTATACATGTTGTAGAGCCTACACAGTATTCTCCTAGTCATACCCCATATAATCATGTCCCCTAGAATTATGGCCTTTCTGGCGTTACCCTTAACCACAGTAACCTTGTCTGCGTTAGGTAATTCACTTAACTTAATCCACTTAAGGTACTCGAATTCACCACTAGCCGTGTTAACTACATCAACATTGCAGTCAACCTTAAACACTATGGGTAAGACGTTAAGGTTAGGCATATTCCTTGGGTGCTCAACATTAAGTACAGTCACCACTCTACCTACCTTCCTTAAATCTATCCCCGTCTCCTCCATGGTTTCCCTAATCGCAGTGTTAAGTAAATCCCCATCACTAGTCTCATAATGCCCACCAGGTAAGGCAGCGTCCCCGCTCCATGGATCCCTTGGATTCATAACTCTCTTACCCACCAGTACCATGGCGTCTGGGCACTCCTTCAATATTACAGCAACCGCCGCCCATGCTTCCCCATTACTTGGCTTAAGTATGCTAGAGGCCATAATTTATGCTTTGACCTAAGCACTCATTTAAACACTTTACCGTGACTTACTGGGGCTAGTGTGGATTATAGGTTAGTTATAAAATAAATCTAGGGTTTTAAGCCTTTCACCAAGGACCTTCGGTATAGAAGTTTCCTTTAAGGCAGGTAAATAATGTCACTTTGATTTTACACGCAACCAGTGGGTTTGGGTGCACCAGCAACCCTACAAGCTCCCTTAGCTGGCCCATTTGGGAATAATTGATATATCCTCTGAAGCGGTATTCCCGTTTCCTTAACGAGCATCCTTATTGGTGGGCACATGCCGAATCTCTCCCAGTATTGTCTTAAGTACTTAACAACCTTCCAATGCTCATCCTTCATAACGCCCATTTGCCCAGTATCTGGGTCACGGCACTCCTCCCTGCATAGTATTTTAGCCACTTCCTCATTCCATGTTGATGGATCCTTTAGGAAACCATCCTCATCTAGCTCAATCTTCCTTCCGCCTACCTCCATGTACTTGAGGGACATGAGTGTTTCAGTATGGTTAATAATTAATCCTTAACTATTGTGAAGCCTTATGTGGCCTTTTATGAGGGTTTCTTTTTTAAACTTGAGTGCTTATAAATACTTAAAATATCACTTAGAATGGGGAAATTAACGTGAATAATCTTTAAGGCAAGTAATGTAGTACTAAGCTTATGGGTAGCGTGAATGTAACTGATGATTATAGGGAGGAATTGAATGAAGTAGCCGCATTATGGGGTAGGGTAGTACCCTACTTAGATGAGCAGGAGTCAAGCATCCTAAAGGCTGTAGTGGAGAATAACGGTATAACACTCTACAGGTTATCAAGGGTAACTGGGTTAGCCTTCAGTACTGTTTTTAAGAAAACCAGGAAGTTAAGTAGTAAAGGTGTAATAACCATATCTAAGAATGGTAAGTGCAATAGCTACAGCGCCACTGTACTGGGGCTTATAATATGCCTAGCCAAGTCCTGTCTAGATAAGGAGTATGTTGCATTTAAGCTACTTAGAATAATGAGCGACTTAGGTATAAGTAACATAAATGAATTACTTAAGATACTTAAGGTAGCGGGATCCTCAGTATCCGCTAAGGAAGTAACTAATATTAGGAATCCAAGTGATTTACTCTACATGGTGTTGAAAGGTACTGCTAACATTGATAGATCAATAATAAGCCTAATAAGGTACCAGTTAATGTCCTCCTAATTATCTCATAGCCTAAAAGCCTAAATCAACCACCTAGGGATTCTACCACATGGCCTACTCCTTAAGGGTTATGTTTAGTAAGATTAATTAGGAGGGTGTTTTCAGGATTAGTTGGCTGTGATAGTGTCCTGGGGTATCTGATGATTGATGAGTGACATGCCGAATGAGCCGCTTAAATTAATCTATAATTGAGATTGTGTAGAATATGCATACCTCATGATCCTATAAATAAGGATGCATTAACCAGTAAGCGGTATGAGTACAGTGTTAAGTGGTAAGTTAAGTAAAGTTAATGATAAGTATGTGGTGGATTTAAGGGGTTTAATCTGCCCATACCCTCAACTCTACACCGCGAAGGTTATCAAGTCCGTGGAAGATGGTGCGGTGATTGATATTTTAGTGGATTACCCCGCATCTTGTCAAACAATACCATTAGTTGCAGGTAAACTGAACTGCAGCGTCCTGGATATAATGCAGGTTAATGAATACTGGGTTATAAGGCTTAGAAAAAACAATGAATCAACTAAACCTTCACTTTAAGCTATTAAACTTTAAACCTTCACTTATTCATGTTAACTTACTTTAATTAACCTACATTTATGGTTATTCACCGGCGGTACAGTTATCATGCATTATTGATTACCTTAAATTATTCATTAAACTGAGTCCCAGTATTATATTTAAGTAATGTAATTAAAGTGAATGGTATTAAATCCATTCGTAAGAGTACCATCATAGTGAAGAATGAAGCCTTAGCAGGAAGTAAAGGTGAGGCATTAAACCAAAGTGCTTCACAAGTTAAGGTAAGTATACGTTATTGCAGGTTAGGTTTATGTAAGGTCTTGCTTTGGGTGATTTAGGGATTAATTTAATAAATGATTCACCTATGGGTGATTAATGGATCGAGGCTTCATCATTGCATGGAGTGTAACATTCCTGCAATTAACCGTGAGGTTAGGTTGGGGGGTTGTTAGTGTGGCTGTGGCTGAGTTACTGAGGCTTAGCTCTGTGCAGATTGGGCTCGTCCTAACTCTGTTTTACATTGGTTACGTAGTCTCCTCAATACCCTGGGGAGTATTCATTGATAAGGTTGGGCCAGGTAAGTCAATACTTATTTCAGGAACTTTTTCCAGTATCGTGATCCTAGCGCTTTTCCTAGCAGGTAACTTCACGCAAATCCTACTCCTTTACCTAGCGGCTGGTTTCCTAACCGCTGGTTTATTCCCATCGGCAATGAAGATAGCCAGTTACTCAACCCAGGAGAGAGTGCATGGTAGGGTTGCATTACTGGAGAGTGCGGCGCCAATAGCCTTGATTGCACTAAGCGTAGCCTCTCCATTAATAATCACCCACTGGAGGATCTTTTACCTAGTAGTATTCTTTGCATTGCTTATAGCGTCATTATCCTCAATAGGCCTCAAGGTAAGTGGCAGCAAAGACGCAAGACCTAGGAAAGTACTAATGAACCTAAGGGTAGCGAAGGCTGTGGTGATAAGGGCAGGGGAATTATGGGGAACATGGGGAACATCTAGTTGGCTCCTGCCATTCCTGATTCTATACAATGGAATTAATGGAATGTTATCAGAATTATTCTTCTTCACCTACTCCCTTGGGCAATTAGTCTCCATATTCCTAGCATCAGTATTGCCTAAATTAATCGGTGAGAGGAGGGTAATCGAGATCTCACTAATAGCCTTCATAATCTGCGACTTACTGGCAGTGACCCTAATTAAGGTTACGCTACTCTTCTTCCCCATCTTCCTGGTGTTGGGTATAAGCTCATTCCTCTATAGGCCACCAACTGATGTACTGATAATAAGGATCATGGGTAATGAAAACGCTGGTACATCCACAGGTTACGCAAATGCAGTGTCTCAAGTTGGCTCCATGGTGGCTCCAATATTCGTGGGTATTGCAATAAGCGTACGCCCAGTATTCGGTATCCTAAGCCTGGCATTGGGACCTCTAGTATCATTAATAATCCTTTACATGCTTTAATGGGTATTAACTATTTACGATCTAGTAATCACCTAGGTCATTGCACATACCCTAAGCGTTAACCTTACTCTACTCCCAGAGATTATTCGGTTAACCCGAAAGGTTTATAAATCAATTAGGGTAACCCGAAAGATATGAATATACTCCAACTACTCTTAAACCCACCAACTGGATTAGGGTTATCGGAAATACTGTTCATCAGTCTCCTACTGGGTATGATGCATGGTGCAACCCCAGATGAGCATACTTGGCCAATAACCTTCAGTTACGCAATAGGGAAGTATAGCACTAAGGGTGGTATGGCGGCTGGCTTCCTATTCTCCCTAGGCTTCACTATACAGAGGGCTTTACTGACGACACTGGGTTACATTGGATTAGCCTACTTTTACCAGAGGTATAACCTAGATGGCCCAGTCTACATAATTGTTGGCTTAGTGATGGCTATTGCCGGCTCATATATACTAAAGGGCAGGTACCTGCACCTACCCATTGATGTAGCGCTTGGTGGTAGGGCGCATCATACTAATAAGGCTAGTAGGTTACCGCTGCATGAGGTTCATGAAAGGGATATACCATTAAAGATGACTATAGTTCATGGTTTAATAGCAGGCTTTGGTTTTGGGGCTTATGCAAGCATAATCACATTCATACTAGCTCCCCAGGTTCCTGGGTTAATATACGCCCCATTACCTGGAGTAATGTTTGGTGTTGGAACAATGATCATGCAGATTATATTCGGTGCAGTGTTCGGTAATATTCTTAGGGTTAAGAAGTTTAATGAGGATGAGATTAAGATTATTGGCAGGAGGGCTGCCGGCAGGGTGCTTTACTATGGTGGGTGGGTTTTCGTGCTTGCTGGCTTACTAATAATGCTATTTCCATCAATAGACTCATGGGCAATATCCACCGGCTTACCAATACCCAACTTGGATGCCGTGGGTATTGGCTTCCTACTGGTGGTTGTGGTTGTTGGTGCATTAGGCGTATACAGTATAATTAGGGGTTACCAGGAGGCTGTGGTAATTAGGAACCAGAGGTTGAGTTCTGCTTAGGATTAATTAAATTAATTAAGTCACTTAACGTGCTTTCACTAAGGCTATGTATTATCATTATTGGCACTTCATCCAGGTAAATTATGATTAAATGACCATTAATATTCATTCTACTCATTGACGTCATCAGTGAATTTAATGACTCACTTAACGTTACGTAGTAGTGCCTTAATTGATTTAATGACTCATAATCAACATTACCCATAATCCCTATGTAAAGCAACCTATATAACTCCCTCCCCTTCTGGTCGAGAACATTGTACGATTTAATGGTTAATACACCTTGACTAATGGTTCTTGCCTCATTAGACTTAATGTACTCTATGGTTGTATTTATTTTAGTAATCATATTGGCTGCATCATCAGCAATCTCCTTAAGCCTATTTATCGCCTCATCCTGACTCTTATAATACTCTACCCTTAGCATTTAACCAGAGACTTAACTCAACTGGGGGTTTAAATTTTCAGCCACTGACCCTAAGATCATCAATCTCCCGCTGAAGCCTCATCACTTATTAAAGCCGCTTACTGGCGTTTTTAAATTCATTACGAGCCAATCACTGAAATTGTTACCTATCTATGGTTTATGGGAGTGTGGTAAGGCTAGGGGTTATTGCTTTTCATGAGTGTTGGGGCTTTCATGTAATGTTTAAGAGGCTTCACGGTAATGTTCATTACGGATTTATGGATTAGGAGACTATGGGATTATGGTTAAACAATGAAAAGCATTGACCAGATATATGGCAGCAACCTGAATTAAGCATCGTTCACTTAAGCTGTGGCAAACCCAAGTTCCTTAAGCACTCTGCTTGAGGCCTCATTGATAATCCTATCTCTATTATTTCTAATAAACTCAATTACACTTCTATGTTTATGCACATACTCATCCACCTCCTTTTTTACACTTAACTCTGCATTCAACTTATACTCATTAACTAATTTACTAATCTCATCATTAAGAGTTTTACGTAAATCATCCTCAACTTGCCTTAAGTATGAGTCAAGCTCACTCTTCACCTGTTCCCTAACCTTCTCAACATCGGATATTGCCTCATCCAGCTTCCTCATTATTTCATAAAACTTAGTTAAATTACTGGAACCACTGGACATGTTTTGCGGTTCCCCTTAAGGAATATATAAGCATTCCTCATTATTACCCACCCCTAAGTGATTATGGGAAACGAAATATGTGTGTTAACTAGGATCATGCCCAGTGGCTTACTATGAGTTAGCCTAAGAATAAAGAATTAATACCCCTTTTCAGTGCTTCAACGTGTCCTCTAGAGTACTGGGTATTGATATTAGGCCTGGTGGTAACTTCTCCTACATAGTTATGAATAGTGATGGAGCTATTACTGCTGATGGTGTAGCTAACCCAGATGAGTTAATTAGGGTTATTAAGAGGTATAAGCCATCCCTAGTTGCTGTTGATAATATTAGGGAGATTTTAGAGTTAGGTGGCCGTTTCCTGAAGAGGATGAGTAAATTACCCAGTGTTCCTCAGGTAATTCAAGTCACCAGATTACCTGATGGTTCCGAGGTTAAGATGGAGGATTTAGTTAGGAAGTACCTTGGGATTAACGTTGGCTTATTAACACCAGAGGAGACCGCGAAATACACTGCTGAGCTTGCCTTAAGGGGTATTGGCTCCACGGTTAAGCTTTTCGAGAATGAAACCAAGATAATTGTTAAGGCATTAATATCAACAAGACAGGGCGGGCAGAGTAGGAGGAGGTTTGAGAGGAATATTGCAATTAGGGTTAGGCAAATTGTTAAGAATATTACTGAATCCCTCAATAAGGCTAACCTGGATTACGACGTGTTTTACCACAGGGATAGTGAGGGTGTTAGGTCAGCGTTAATAATTGTGTATGCTGATAAATCCATTGTTAGAAGATTCGTGAAGCCCATTAAATCAATGGATGTTAAGGTGACTTTGGAGCAGATAATAAGCAGTAGCATTAAGTTCCTCTCACCGAATTCAAGTTACGTTGAGGCTTCCCCAAAGTCTAAGACTAGGCTAATAGTGGGTGTTGATCCAGGTATAGTAACTGGCTTAGCCTTAATGAGCCTTGACGGTAAAGTGCTTGCCCTATTCAGTGGTAGGAACATGAGTAGGAGGAGGGTGTTAAGCCTAGTCTACGAGTACGGTACACCAATAGTAGTTGCTACAGATGTCTCGAAGCCCTCTGATTACGTTAAGAAGCTCTCATCAATGATAGGTGCAGTTCTATATCACCCTGAGAGGGATATGCAGATTGTTGAGAAGGCTAATATTGCGCTTAAACTATCCGAGAAGGATAATGTAAAGGTGAAGACACCGCATGAGAGAGATGCCTTAGCTGCAGCCTATAAGGCATTCATTAATTATGTTGATAAGTTCAATAAGATTGATGAAATATTGAATGAATTACCAATACAGGTTAACTCAGACGAGGTTAAGGAGCTTGTGGTTAAGGGATTACCAATAAGGGATGCGTTATCTAGAGTACTCAGTAGGAGCATTAACCAGGAGTGTAAGACTGAGGTTATTGTTAGGAATCAGCAGCAGGAGTGTAAATGCGCGGATGAGGTTAAGGAGCTTAAGGACTACGTTAAGCTACTGGAGGAGAAGATTAGTAGGCTTGAGGATGAGAACATTAGGCTTAAGGATGAAGTCAACAGGCTCTATACCCTTAAATACAGTCCACCTGACCAATCCCTTGCATCAAAGGTTAGGCTACTGGAAAGTAGAATTGAGCTTGAAACTAAGAGAATTAAGGAGCTTAACGATATTTTAAACAATGTGAAGTCCATTATTGCTGAAGCATTATTCAACAATAATTACGCCTTCGCGGTGAGGGTTAATAATACCGGTGAGTTAAACCAAGTAATCAGTAGGGGTTACTTACCCATAATGAGATTCCAGGACATAGCATCATTGGTGGATTTAAGTAAGGGATGGTCAGGCATAGTGATAACAATGGATGAAGCTGGTTCAAGGGCCATTAGGCAATTATTTAAAATGGGTATAACAGCAGTACCATTACCTAAGGTACTAGCCCTGGATGTAAACGATAATATTAAGGTAATTGACATGAATAAGTTAAGTGAATACGTAAATGAGTTAAAGAGTGTGCTGAGTGAGGTGGATTACGATACACTTGAGAATTTAATTAACGAGTATAAGATCGGAAGAAAAAGGATTCAGTAAACCCTACTAATTCTCTATGATGAACCATCAGTAGCATGGGTAAGTAATGCGATGGCATTCAGTTTACTGAATAAGGCATGTTCTTTAGCCTGTATCCTAAGGGCCTGGTATAGGAAGAATTCAGTCTTCATGATGATAATATTTATCTTAGATTATTAGTCACTCAGCCTTAGGTTCCAAGACTTACTTTCCTTATCCGCAGGGTGGTGATTTTGAGTTGACTATGATCAGTGAGGGCTTACTTAAGTGAAGCCAGTGGGCGATTAAGTTAATGCCAAAGGATTTACGCGAAAAGGAAGAAGCATGCGTTAAGTTTAGCTAATCAAGTTAGGGTTTCCAACCCTTTATTGCAACGTAATCCCCCTTATCATAACCATCAATCGGGTATTCAACCTCATTATTAGAGTACTTCGGGTGCCTAGTTAAGGTTTGCATAGTCTTAACTATAATGAAACCTGCACCCTTAACTAGGTTCATTAATTCATCAACGGTATGCCACTTAGCCTGCTTAACATACTCTATTGGATAGGGGTTCGGGGGTTTGATTCGTGAAATATACGGGTTACTCCAGTCACCTAATACCTCAGCTAACTTATAGAGAATGCCGTAAGCACCCTCAGCTATAACATCAGCCACTACTACATGACCACCTGGCTTAAGTACCCTATACGCCTCCTTAATTGCCTTGGCATCATCATTAACGTAGTCAAGTACTCCATTAAGAAGAACAGTATCAAACACCCCATCATTAAACGGTAATTCCTCAGCACTCCCAATCCTAACATTCAACCCCCTATACTCAGCCACCTTAGCCATATCCTCAGATGGCTCAACGCAATCCTGAATAATCAACCCGTACCTAGTTCTTAAAATATACTCAAATAAACCTGAACCACAGCCGATGCTGAGCACCTTACCTGGATTAGGTTCAAGCATATGCTTAATTAATAAGACTTCAGATTCAAGGATGTTCACGTTACTTAGGAACCATGAATCATACTTACTTGCTTGAAATGTGGGATTCATGTTATTCATTGGTTATTGATATAAGATAACTTATTTATAAGGATTACTCCCCAGTGGCTTAAGATCATTGGCATTATGTTGATTTAGAAAATTACGGTATTAATTTAAAAGGCTGACCTACCTTGGCTTAGAATGGTGTTATTTCACCCTTAACGAACATGCTTGTTAACCTTGTTACCCTACTAATCTCCTCATCAGTTATAGCCTCGGCTTCCCTCTTCATTTCACTGGTTACTTCACCCTCATTAGTTATTATTTCAACGTTAGCTATCAGTGGGTTATCAATGGGTTTACCTATTTGGCTTAGTAAGTATACGTAGACCTCCCTAGTACCCTTAACCTCATCGTGAATACGCTTAGCTATCATGTTGGCTAACACGTAGTATATTTTACCTATGTGTGATACTGGGTTCTTGCCTGCGGTAGCCTCCATGGACATTGGCCTCATTGGTGTTATTAACCCATTAGCCCTATTACCCCTACCGGTCATTCCATCATCCCCATGCTCAGCAGAGGTACCGGTGTACGTGAGGTAGTATATCCCATGTTCAGGATTATCAGCGGTGTTTAAGTGAACCTCCACCTCATATCCATTAGCCAGTTTAACCGCATTATCGTAGATAGCGTTCACAACATCCTCCTTAACACTTATGTAATGGTCCTTATCCTTAATGAGCCTTGAAACTAAGGCCGAGGCAACTGTGAGCGTTATCTTCCTACCCCTCCTAAGGCCCATTACCTTAACATCCTCACCCACCTCAGGGTACCTTGCCTTAAACTCCCTTGAGTTAAGTAGTCTCTCAGTCTCGTAGACGAGCCTCTCTGTTACTGTTAATGGTGCGAAACCAACCCCTATGGATGTATCATTTGCAAGCGGCACCCCTCCACTGGATACTCCAAGTTCATAGACGCCAACTAAGTCAACTGACCCTTGCCCAACCTTATAATCTATTACGAGGTGTTGATCCGGGTTAAGGAATCGGAAGTTATCTATTATGAATTTCCTCGCCGCTGATAGAATAATACTACCTATGGGTACCTTAACCACCCCTGTACTTGACTTAACCTCAGTGGTCGCTCTACCGGATACAATTATCCTAATTGGTTCTATTATCTCTCCTCCACCGAATTTAACCTGGGCGTTGCCTCCAATTACTAGAACCTTATCAACATTATGATGGAGTATTGTGCCGAAGTTCTCCATGTAGTATTTCGATAACTCCCTACTAACGTACTCGGATATTGAGTCAGCAATGTAGTCAGGGTGACCTAACCCCTTCCTCTCAACTAACTCAACCGGTAAATCCTCAGTTGGAGGTCTCCTTATCCCTGAGACTACTATGTTCCTGGCCATATTGGGTCACTCTAATTCATTCCTTACGGATACGTAGAGTACTTGATTCCCCCTTATTAGTACTTTACCATACCTAACAATCACTTGATTAGTCCTAGTGTCTAACTCCTCCGCATCATCAAGCACTATGTTCATGCATTGGTCTATGAATCTTAAAGTACCACTGAGAACTCTACCTGCCTTAAGCTTAACAACCACGCTCTTATTAACCATCATGCCTAAAGCCCTTAAAGGCTGTACACTATTAACCTCTGTTTTCTCCTGCATTCAGCCCATTTCATTGGTACTATATAAAAATATTACGCCTACTCTTAACTCATCTCTGTTAATCTGCATTATGAGGAAGCTTACGCATACTGTATACTTATGAATCACTGTCTTAGGTCTGAGGAGGTGAGGCTTATGGTTATTATTTAAGGATTTAAACACCAATGGTTGCCACTAATGTAAAGTACACTATGAATAATGCAGCTACAAGCCACATGCCCCATGTAACTTCCCTATACTTACCCATCAGTATCTTTAATGCCACGTAAGTCAAGATAGCTAAACCAATGCCTGTAGTTATACTGTAGGTGAAGGGTATTGATATTATAGCTAGGAAAGCCGGTATAACTTCACTTAAGTCGTCACTCAACTTAAGGTCAGAGGCCATTGAGAGGAACAGTAAACCCACCATTATCAGTACCCCTGCGGTTGCAAAGGAGGGTATTGATGCGATAAGTGGTGCGAATGGTATTGAAACCAGTAGCATTAAGGCCGTGGTAAGTGCAGTTAACCCAGTTCTACCACCAGATTCTATGCCCGTTGAGCTTTCAATATAAACTACTGTGGTTGATGTACCTATGAATGGTGCAATTATCGACGCCAGTGAATCACTTACTAATGCCCTATTAATGTTTACTATTCTCCCATCCTTAACTAAGTTAGCCTTAATAGAAAGCCCAGTTATGGTACCTATGCCGTCGAAGAAGTCCACTATGAATAATGAGAAGGCTATGGGAAAGCCTAAGCCGAATAATGAGAAGTATAGGTAAAATGAGTTAGGAATACCATTGATTATCGAGGTTGTTAAAGGCATTTTAGTTATTAAAAAAGCCTCAGGCCTAATGTAGCCTAAGGCAGCACCCACTATAGATATCACCACTATTGAGATTAGGAAACTCCCAGTAACCCTTAGAGCATATAGGGTGGCGGCTAATATGAAACCTACTAAAGCCAGGTATAGCGGTAACTGTGAAAAAGCCTTCGTGTTCAACTGTACAGGTGTTGCACCAGGTATCCCTGCAGTTACTATTCCAGCTGATGAGAAGCCTATGAAAGCTATGAATAAGCCAATCCCTATCGCTATACCTAATCTAAGCCTCTCAGGAATAGAATTTATTATGGCTTCCCTAAGTTTACCAATAGAGAATACTAGGAATAGAATCCCATTGAAGAGAACAGAGATTAACGCTAAGTATACCCCTAGGAGCGCAGCGTTAACGCCCACCACATGCCCCCTATTAACCAGTATTTCAGTGAATAGTGGTATTACTGAGAACGCTATGAAAGAGTTCTCACCCATGCCTGGAGCCAGGCCAAAGGGCATGTTGGCGTAAAGCCCCATGATTAACGTAGCTATAGCCGCCGCTAAGGCTGTCGCCACCGTGAAGCTTAACTTAACATTAAATATTAAACCAGCGTAAGTTGCCTCAACAACTGATACTGAGGTGTGGGTTGCGGCACTTAACGCAATCTCGAAGCCTGCTGTTAATATTGATGGGTTAACAATAAGTATGTATGCCATTGATAGAAACGTTGTTAACCCAGCTAAAACCTCCCTCCTAACATTACTCCCCCTTTCAGTTATATTGAAGTATCTTAAGCTCACGTTGAGGCGTTATTGATGCGTTTTTTAAATTCTCCCTAAATGAACCATTATGCTACTTAATACTTGACTAAACTTAAATTAAATGCATAAAACCTTGAGATTACTCTCTAAGCAATAACATTTACTGCACTGTCGTTATTAATCAATAACTTAATAGCTTATGATCATGAGTCCTATTAGATTCACTTGGCTCTCGACTTCTCATACTCAATCATATCAATTAAGCCACCTTTTAAGCCGTACCTCTCACTAAAGCCTAATTCATCGTATAGTCTACTACAGTCTACGTCTAGGCCTGCTGGGCCTGGTACCCTTGATGATGTTTCAGTGGGTTTGCTTAATGGTTCGTAATCAATCCTAGCGTTCGGTATCAGTTCCTTAATGGTGTTAATAACGTCAATTACCGTGAACGGCTTCATTGAACCAGTATTGTAGACTGGTCTCCTAACCTTAGCCTTATCCACTAGGGCTAGGTGAATAAAGGCCCTTGCAGCATCCTTAACGTAAAGCCACCTATACTTAGCCCCACTGTAGGCGAAGTCCGGAGGTACTTTACCGTAACCCTTAATTATAACATCCCTTAGGAAACTATTAAACTGGCCGGTGTAGCCACTATACCTACCTGGACCCCACGCGGTCGTTAACCTACCCCCAATCACGCTTAAGCCATAAGCCTCACTGTAGTATGATCCGAATAACTCATCGGCAAGCTTAGTTATGTGGTATGGGTCAGGCGGTGTATGGGGGTAATCATCCTCATTAACACTACCCTTACCGTAAACCAATGGTGAACCGTAAACAGACTCTGAGCTTGCGTAAACAACGCGTTCAAGGTCCATTAACCTAGCGGCCTCGAAAACATTCAATGTACCGATGATATTAACCTTAGCAGCCTTAAGGGGCCTATTCCTTGATTCAAGAAGTATCATCGCAGCTAAGTGAATAATACGCCTAACGTTAAACCTCTTAATAATACTAATGAGCTCATCAAAATCACTTAAATCCGCATTAACCAACTCAAGGCTAGGCCCCCTCAATCTAATTAACTCATCACTAAACCTAACATCAAGGGCAATAACCCTATAACCCATGTTAATCAACTCCCCAACGGTGAAACCACCAACTTGACCACTGGCACCAGTAACTAGGATTGATTCAGGCATGCGTAAGCTACTTAACTAGGTTATTAAGTATTAATACCATAAATACTAGTGCCACGTAAGCTTAATAAGGTAAGTGTGATGAGCCTTAATATGACTGGTGAAGTTAACTTCAACTTCAAGGGTTGGTGCATATTCATATCAGGTTCCACTGAGGGTATTGGTTTAGCCATTGCAGAGGAGTTCGGTAAGGCTGGTGCCAGGGTTATTGTGAATGGTGTTAGGAGGGAGGTGGCTGAGAACGCGTTGAATTACCTTAGAGGTAGGGGTATTGAACCCATCCTATTCCTCGGTGATGTGGCGGATAGGGGTAATGTGGTTAAGTTAAGGGATTTAATTGAGGGGGAGTGCGGTAGGCTTGATGTACTGGTTAATAATGCGTCTATTGAGGTTGATAAGCCCTTTGAGGATTATGACTATGAGACTTGGAGGAGGCTTATTGAAGTTAACCTAGACGCCTACTACATGCTGGCTAGGGAGTTATTACCATTGATAATTAAGGGTGAGGGTAAGGTTATCATTAATATCTCCTCAGTGCAGGGGGTTGAGTGTGAGCCAACGACGGGAGCCTACAGTGTCACTAAGGCTGCTGAAATAGGTTTAACAAGGGTCATGGCCCTTGACCTAGCTAAGTACGGTGTTAGGGTTATTACCGTGGCGCCAGGAGCCATTGATACCCCACTTAATAGGGTTAAGTCAAGCAACCTAGACCCAGGCGGTAGTTGGGAACACGCATACAGTGTAATCTCCGAGGCAATACCAATGGGTAGATTCGGTAAGCCTGAGGAGGTTGCAAACGTTGTGTTATTCCTATCATCAAGGGCAGCCAGCTACATGACTGGTACAACGGTGTTTGTTGACGGTGGCTTAACAGCATTATCACCAACCGGGGTTAAGATAAAGGACTTAACTAAACCTAAGGTTAAGTAGGAATGCGTTTCTCAGCATCCCTATAAACCCTAACATTAAGCCTCCATAATGTTAAGGCATTCTTACGCAAGTAACTACTCCAGTAGTTTATTTATGAAGTCTAGTTTATTGAATTTAATTAAGTCGTCGTAACCCTGCCCAGTACCCAGGAAGATTATCGGCTTCTTAAGTTCATAAAGTAGGGTTAATATTACGCCACCTTTAACGTAGGCGTCAACCTTAGTGACCACAACGAAGTCAATGGGTATGTATTTACTGTATGTTCTAGCAACATCAACGGCATCATTACCCATTAATGCGTCAACTATGAAGATTGAGGCGTCTGGTGATGAAACCCTGTGAACCTTCCTAAGCTCCTCCATTAGGTTCCTATCAGTGTGCATTCTACCAGCGGTATCAATCATAACAACGCTAATCCCCCTAGCCTTAGCATGCTCTATTGCATCATAGGCCACTGAGGCTGGGTCTGAGCCGTATGGGTGCTTTATGACCCTTACCCCAAGCTTAGCAGCATGCCCCTCCAATTGCTCAACAGCCCCAGCCCTATAGGTGTCTGCGGCAGCCCAGACAACGCTCATGCCCCTCTTAAGAAGCATATTAGTTAACTTAGCTATTGTGGTTGTTTTACCGTAGCCATTTGGGCCAAGGAATAGGAGTACTATTGGCCTCTTCTTAACGCCTTTAATGAATTCATCGAAGTCCACGTCAGGGATACTTGATAGTAGATTCATTAATGTATCCCTCACCAGAGCCTTAACGTAATCATTATCACTGAACCTAGGTACCTTAACGCCAATTAACTTAGCCTTAAGTTCACTAATTAAGGCTTCAGCGGTATCTAAGGCTACATCGTATTCTATGAGCCTTTCCTCAAACTCCCCCAGGAGCTTATTCACATCATCCTCTGTTAATTCCCTTTGAGTTACTGCATCACCAATAGCCTTCACTAGGCTTGAGAAGGCTGACTTAAGTCTATTGAACATGGTTACGGACCCGCCTTAGGCCCTACCGCACCACCCTGTGGGCGGGCTAGGGATGAGTATATGACTGTTAATAGATCCCTCACCTCACTACTGCTCCTAATCGCCTGAGCCAATTCCTGCTCAAGTCTCTCCCTTGCTGCATTGAGTTCATTCAACCTACTGTTTATTAACTCAATGGCCTGGGGTATAGGCATTTCAGCCACGTAATCCTCCCCAATATCCACAAGTACTTTACTAGTGTCTTTAGCCTCAGCCTTAACGTAAACCCCAGCACCTATTGTAACGTATGAGTCACTGACAACCCCCTTACTCAACTGCTCAAGCACGGCCTTAGCATTATTCAATTCATTAATAGTCATGTTGAGTACCGTTAAGTTTTGGGATAGAGTGTTAACTAGGTTAACTAACTCATTATACCGCTCAGTCAACTCCTCTAACTGGTCCTGCGTTATGACTACCCTCCTACCCTCACTCATATTCACCACGTCACCAATCTATCAAGGTTCATGAGCTGCTTAATGTAACGGTTCTTGACTTCACTGGGGTTAATCTCAGTGATTGATTCAATCTTAATTAGGTTCCTGGGTACCTTATGGCCCCCACCAATCCTAGTGTAAACCTTCTCCCTGGCATCATCCTCATTAATGGCGGTAACCTCAATTCTAAACCTCCTCCAGGCATTACTCCTATCCTTAAACCGCCCTGAGACACTATACACCTTAACCAAGCCTATCACTGATTCAGCCGAGTGCAGTGCCTTTTATAAATTATAACACCAACATCTAGCCACTTCCCCTCATGCATAATGCATATGCGGGTAGTGAGCACAATTGTTTTTAAGGAGTATGCCCAGTCACAGTTGTGGAGGATGTTAGGTATAAGGCAAGGTTCGTCTACGCTGAGGATTACGGTACGGGCTACTTCAAGTATGGTCCAATAACCCTAGGTGAGGTACCGAGGGTTATGCCCAGTAGAGGCTTATTGCTTAGGGATCTGCCTGAAAGCATGAAGCTTCTCGTGCCTAGGGATGTTTTAAGTAGGGGTGTTGTGGTTGGTGATGAGGTATCCAAGTACCTTAGCTCACTTAGGGACGCCATAAGGAACCTCAAGTACCCTCTACATGATGGGATAGTGAGGAGGGAGGATGAGGATGCTTGGAGGGTTGTTAGGGAGATGACTAGGTTCACTATTGCTCAATTCCACAGTGAAGCCGTTAAGCAAAGCGACTACAGGGGCTTCCTAATCGTGGCCGCATTATCGGCACTGGCGCCAGACTACATGAAGGAGAGGTTTATTGAGCTTCACGGTGACGTTAATAGGGAATTGGGCGGTAACGCCGTTAGGGCTGTGACTGTTATTGACCAACCCTTCGCAGTGGCCATAGCTGAGAAGGCTGTTACATGCATAGTTATTGAGGCTGGTCACGGTAATACTCAGGTTGTTCCAATTAGCTACGGTCCAATTAGGGATGGTATAGTGGCCTTAAACAGGGGTGGGGCTGAGGCTAATGCAATAACCAGGGAGGTTCTTAAGGACGCAGGCTACGGGGACCTGGCTAGGGATGATTACGTAGTTGAGGTTGTTAAGAGGGAGGCCGGCTTAATCCCAAGGGACCTTGATGAAGCCATTAATAAGGCTAAGAAGGAGCCTGATAAGTACGCGGTATCAGTTAAAGTTAACCCACTGGTGACTATTGAGCTTAAGGAGTACTCCTGGATGAGGTTCCTAATAGGGGAGATACTCTTCAACCCGAATCATGAAATATTCAGAAGCTACACTCAACAGGGTAGGTTAACCATAGAGGACGTGACCGTTGGAGACATGGTGTTCCACGGTGAAATGAGCCTATCAGACGCAGTGATAAGTAGTGTTAGGAGGACACCAGTGGAGATTCAGGATAAGGTGCTTGAAAACATAATACTGAGTGGAGGCTCATTCAACTGGAAGACACCACCGGAGGGTCTTAGGGACGTTGCGGTAACGAGTCCGGAGAAGGTTAAGGTGATGATGAGTAAGTTGTCCCCTGAATTGGCTGAGAGGGTTAACGTTAGGTTGGTTAATGATCCCCAGTTCAGTGTTTGGAAGGGTTCAATAGTTTATGGTTATGCACTACCGCTTAACGTTAAGTGGAGTGAGAGGACTAAGGAGGGTTGGTACTTCCTAAACCAGTGAATCCAAGTAACGCTTATCCTCAGTCACCTACTTAAGTATAATTTAATTATCTTCCTAACCGCCGACCTTATGTGGTGACTAACCGTAGACTTGGAGAGCCCAAACTCCCTAGCCAACTCACTCAACCCAATACCCCTTGTATCATCGAAGAAACCGGCCTCATAAGCCCTCCTAAGTACTTGAAGCTCCCTATGCGTTAACATGGTGCCTAAGGATAAGCCATTACTAAATGACTCACCCTTAACCCTCACCAGTGAGCAATTCATTAAATCAACGTCACCACGCCTAGTAAGGGCTCTGCATGATGACTCTGCATTAGACTTATCCGTGAAGTATGCCGTGAACTCCTTAACACCATTATGAACACGTGATTGAACGGTTAAGCAGCCATTATTAATTAATACGTATTTTAAAACACCATCATACTCACTTAGGAGGACAACCTCACGGTACCTACGTGAAACATTATTAACATAAAGCACCTTAACAACATTACCCAACCCACCCATTAATGCATGAGTAAAATCCCTAATTAATGATGAATCCAAGGCATGAACAGCAACAACCTCAAGGGTAAGCTCACTGGGCTTAACAACATACGACGATAAACCAACCACACTTAAACCAGGGTAGTTACGGGACAACTCACTCCAATCACCACGGTGAATAAGGGAGACATGAAGCCTATAAGGCATAATAACACATTAAGAAAACTACTTAATAAAGATTATTCAACACCACTATTCAAATCGCAATTAAATAAGTTAATGGAACAGGTTCTATGAAAAACTTAAATATACATTGCAATAAATGTTATGCTATGGGTAAAAACACACCCCTAACCCTAGTAGTAGCAGCAGTAATAGCCATAAGCATCGCCGTAGTAAACATAGCCTACGCAGCTTCAAATACGGTAACAATAGTTACTACAGAGGGTACGCTCATTTACACTCCTGGTCAACCTATCTGGAATCCATACGCACCCAACAACTTCATAGGCGTTGTGGGGACATACATGTCTCTCGCATTCTACAATCCACTTACAGCTAAATTCTATCCTGTTTTGGCTGAGAATTGGACTGTTGAGGTTTTGCCTAATGGTAGTGGTATTTTAACTATCTATCTTAGGCATAACTTGTATTGGTTTAATGGTTCAGCGGTAATGCCCTTCACTGCTTGGGATGTTTACGCTGAATTCTACATTGGTGTTAAGGTGTTCAGCTGGTACTACCCATTCATGCAACCGCAATACGCCGATGAAGACATTAGAGTATTGAATAATTACACAATACAATTCCTATTCCAAGAGTGGAGCCCACAGCAAATATACTACGTGTTAACTACCTGGATTGATACACCATACGCCGTATGGAAACCAATAGTGGATAAACTCAAAACAATGAGCGTCAGTCAAGCAGCAGCATACGGTAATAATGTCACTAAGTTTGCTCCGCCATACTGGGGTTTAAGCCCATATTATGTTCAATTATCAACATTGAGCGCAACCTACCAGACACTGTTACTTGAACCAATGTACTTCAATGGTGTCCCATTACTGGCATCATGGGATAAAATATTCCCATTCAATGATTGGAGCATCTACCCGAAGTACGTTATATGGGCGGTTGGTGGTAATACTCAAGCAATGACTGCCCTTCTGGCTCGTAAGGTTAATTTAGCGTTCATTGGCTTGTCACTGCAGCAGGAGGCTACGATAAATGCTAGTGGCCTCGGTGAATATAATGGGCCGAATTATGCGACTAATGGCTACACGCTTAATCCAAACATTTACCCATTCAATATTCCTCAGGTTAGGCAGGCATTCTGCTACATTATTAATAGAACGGCTGAATCATTGGCCTGGGGTGGATTATATGCACCTGACCCATACCCAGTCCCTGTAGCCAACTTCCAGCCATCAATACAATCATACCCATCAAGCGTGTGGAGTATTGTAACTGTGCATTGTACAACAAATTGGACTAAGGCAGCTCAATTACTGGAATCAGCCGGTTTAACCTATAAGAATGGTCAATGGTATCTGCCTAATGGGACTCCATTTAAGTTAACTTTAATAGTGCCATCAGGTTTCACTGACTGGGCTACATTCTCATCAGCTGCCGCTGTCTCAATAAGCCAGTTCGGTATACCTACAACATTATTAGCCTTGGATACCTCAACATACTGGAGTACAATATTCCCTAATGGTGAGTATGAAATGGCTATGACATGGATGACGTGGTCAAGGGGTTACGGTGACTTCAGTTTCCTAGCATCACCATGGTGGACTTTCCCAGCATTCAATCTCTCCAAGGCTTGGCCATTCCAGTGGCCTAATGGGACATGCACACCAGTAACAGCACCTAGCATACCAGGCTTTACTCCACCTAATAGTACGATAGTATGGTGTGTTAATTCAACATTCGGCTACATTAACTTAACCAACTGGGGCGTAGTATTTGCGGCCACTGTCCCAGGGATGCCTCAGTATGATGAGCTTCTGAAGGTATTATTCGCCTGGTATGAATACTACATGCCAGTGATACCAAACTTAACCCAGAACATGCAGTTCAACTATAATCCAGCTGACTTTGATATTATATGGTGGATTAAAGGCTTACCACCATCCTCATGGTTACTCTTTACACAGGGAGCATGGGGTGAAACACTATCCGTAATGCTTTGGAATATTGGATTCGGCGCATTAGCACCACCAGGTGTAGTACCACCGTTGGCGCAGGCTGCCGTCAATGGTTCACTATGGAGAATTGACCCGCAGTTAGCTGCATTCGCAGGATGGAGCCCAAGTACAATGAACCTAGAAGCCATAGCCTCATACTTCCATATACCGTATACTCCAGTGACTACTACTTCAACTACTACTACCACTTCAACTACAACTGTTACTTCAACTGCCGTTGCTACTGTGACTTCAACAGTCACAACCACTGCAGTTAGCACTGTGACTAGCACAGCAACAACCACAGCAGTAAGCACAGTAACCGTGACCAAACCAGTGGTAAGCACAGCATTAATAGCAGGAATAGTAATCATAGTAGTAGTTATTGCCATTGTTGCAGCAATAATAGCATTAAGAAGAAGATGAGGTAAGAGGTAGAGTAGTTTAAAATACTCTTCATTAAAATGATTTATTCTTTTATTCAATACTACTGTAATGAGTCAAGTGGATGATTCTAAGTGGTGGGTTGGGTTTTTTATTCATCATGGGCTATTGAGACTACTATGGTGTCTGGAGAAGGTTAAGGTGATGATGAGTAAGTTGTCCCCTGAATTAGCTGAGAGAATTACTGGATTATACTTCAGGAGGGTACTTGAAATACGGATTAAGTATTGATCCAAAAGGCATGATTCTTCCAGTAATGTTTTCTCATGGTTTCAAGTATTTCACTTCTTTTCATTAACCTTAAGCACCTCGGCTATTTCTGAGAAGTCTTTTGAGCCGTATCCTGTGGTTTCTGCTATTCTGAGTAATTCATCTATCAGGGTTGTCATGGGTAGTTGAATACCGATGGATTGTGCGTACTCAAGGGCCTTATCTATAACGTCCCTGGCTAATCTTAGTGAGAAGGATTCACCGTAATTACCCTTAAGCATCCACGGCAACCTAGTTCTTAATTGTGCTGAATCAGAACCACCCATGGATAATGCCTTAACCACAGTATCTGGATCCATCCCCAGTTTACGAATTAAAACTGATACCTCAGCTAACACCACTGTATTGGCGGTTAATATTACGTTACTTATCAGTTTAAGTGCGGTGGCTTGTTCATGGTTACCAACGTATATCGGTGTACCTATTTGGCTTAGTATACTGTTCGCCTCCTTAAACAATCCCTCATCACCACCCACGTATAGTACGAGTTCACCCCTCTCAGCCTCCCTAGGCCCCTTCTCAAGCCTAACTGATAGGTACCTTAACCTCTTCTCCTCAATAATCTTAAGCACGTTACTTAATTCACTAAGGCTCATTGTGGTTGTATCCAGTATAATGCCCTTAGCCGCATTGGCTATATTACTAATAACGCTGATTGATTCTCTACCCGTTGGAACAGCTATGATTACGTAATCAACACCATCAGTGCACTTAACCATATCATTAACCACCACTACATTACTACCGCTAAGCCTACCTGCGGCGTTTGGGTCAATATCGAAGCCCAGGACCTCATGCCCCTTCCTTGATAAGTTCACTGCAATACCCCTACCCATTCTACCTAATCCTATGACGCAGATTCGCATGGATCCGGATTAGGCTTTATTATTTAATATTTTTTCAAGTCAATTCCCTGACCGTTAATGCAATTAAAGGTAAGCTCCAGTGGCTCCCTAATGGTTAAATTCAAGTTGCCTAGGGTTGATTGGTCACCCGTTGAGTTAGCCAGTAGATTAACTAGGCGTGGTGTGGCCTATAATTTCGCCAGTGGCTCACCTGACCCAGGTCTAATACCTGTTATTGATGTTAAGGAGGCTGCGGAAGACGTTTTAAGTGAGTATGGTTCAGGCGCCTTATCCTACCCTGGAGCTGGTGGATTAAGGGAACTTAGGGTTGAGGTGTCCAGGTACCTTAGGGAGTATTTGGGCATTAATGCTGACTGGAGGAGTATAATAGTAACCAGTGGTGCTCAGCATGCAATTAAGCTATTGACGCAGCTATTGGTTAGGAGGGGTGTTAGGGTTTACGTGGAGGATCCAACGTTCTACGAAACCCTCTCACCCTTCAGGTTTCAGGGGGGTAGGGTAATTGGTGTATCCTTAACTAATGAGGGTATGCTGGTTAATGAAGTGGTTAAGGTGATTAAGGAGGGGGATATTGTTTACACAATCCCTAACTGCCACAACCCAACGGGTGTCTGCATGAGTGATGATAATAGGAGGATGCTTATTGAGGCCTCTGAGGAGAAGGGCTTCTTAATAATTGAGGATGACCCATACACCGTGCTTTCATTAAAGGCCCCGAGGCCCCTTAGGTCAGTGAGCAGTAATGTTATCTACGTGGGTACGTTCTCTAAGATACTTGGTCCAGGGCTTAGGATTGGTTTCATAGTGGCGCCTAATTGGCTTAGGGGGCATTTAGAGAGGCTTGAGCAGCATGACTTCTCAACATCAACGTTAACCCAGTTAATCGTGTATAAGCTTCTTAGAAGCAATACTGTTGATAAGGTTCTAGGTAAGGCAAGGGGAATCTACGAGGAGAAGCTTAGAACCCTAATTAATGCCCTAGACGAATACCTACCCAATGCCCTACAGTTTAAGCCTGCATGCGGATTCTACGCATTGGTTAGACTAGGTGTTGATGCTGAGAGGCTACTTAGGACTACGGCCAAGGTTGGTTTAACCTACGTGCCTGCTAGGAGATTCTTCATTAATGGCGGCTTCCCTGACGCAGCCAGGTTAAGTATCGGTGCTATTAGGCCTGAGAGAATCGAGGATGGTGTTAAACTCCTCTCAAGCTTAATTAAGAGTGCACGAAGCCAGTAACATTACTAACTCATGTTAATGCTCATGCACAGTACACGTAACCCTCCACTAAACCCATTAACCTATCCACTAACTCCCCAACCGTGAAACCCCTCCTCATTACCTCGGTGTAAATCCTCATATCTAATTCACCATCATTAACCACCATTACATCAATAACCCCATTACCCTCACCAAGTAGCCTATTGATATAATCCCTTAATACTAACGCCACCTTCTGCGCAATGGGTCTAGTTAACTTGAATACGCATGGTACGTACTTACGTCCACCATAATCATACTTATCGTAATTCATATCACACTCCACGGATACGTAGATGTAGGACTTGTAGAGTAGGCTCATTACCATTTTAATAATAATGAGGTTAAAAGCATTGCCTCACCGGGTTTAATAATAATTGACGATGCCCAAGGTTGAGGAGAGAGTTATATTAATATGACATTCACGTTCAATTCCCTTGCGGCATCAGCCTGCCTCCTATCAGCTGTAGCTAATTTAATGTTTAATTACTTAGCTAAAGCTACGTATATTGCATCGTAAATAGTGACCCTCTTTTCAACAGCTATCTCAAGGGCTTTCTCATAGTAAGGTCTTTGATCAACTACATCCACTAATGAATATAGTATCCTCAGGATTTTAAGGGCATCAGAGGCATTAATCTTATTCATTAGAGTCATCCTCCATAAAGCGTTCATAGCCTCCTTAATAGCTAACTCCACGGTAATGGCACCTTCAGTAAATACGTTCCTAGCTGCTTCCCACCCGGCTCCCTCGCTAGGTACTTAATGATTACACTGGCGTCAGTGACTATCACGGTCCTCCCTCACTAAGTGTTCTGTGAAACCTTCTTCTGCCGATTCAATTCTCGATAATACTGAGTCTAATTCCCTAAGTGCCTTCTGGGCTCTTATTTTACGGGCTAAAAACCCCAGCCCCATCTAACGCATCCTTAACCCCCTTCTTATTCTCACACTGATTACTACAGTTGACATTGTAATACGAATATATATTATGGATTTATAAATATTTCATAATACATACAAACCATATTATGAAAAATAATTACCATAAGGCATTAATGGCCACTTCGACTAACGTATCAATGTAATTATTACCGCATGGCTTAACCCGACTACCGTAATTTAGTAGAATTCATGTAATCGGCATCCTTCTCAACAACTATGGTTAAGCATATTAAGTAATCGCTAATTCCTGTAAACTATTTGACCGAAGACTATGGTTACCTGAGATTAATATCAGGTAATGAAGCGTATGCCTCTCATTAACCATAATACTTCCAGCATAGCGAGTTACCCATTATACTCATACTAAACAGTGAATTATACCAGGAACCTAATGACCTTAAGAGCATATTGAAATAATTTAAGATTAAGGTGTTTAATGGTCTTTAAGTAAATTACCTAACTAACCACCTATCCTAGCCTTTACTAGCTTTATGAATTCCCTCATCCAAGCTGGGTTATCAGGCCATGCCCTAGACGTGACTAGGTTCCCATCTACCACAACCTCCTCATCAACCCATATTCCTCCATTATTCTCAACCTCGGGTCTTACGGCTATGTAGCTAGTCATTCTTCTACCCTTAACCACGCCGGCTGCAGCCAGTATTTGAGGTGCATGGCATATTGCTGCCACAGGTTTCTTAGTCTCAAAGAAGTGCCTTACAATGCGCTTAACATCCTCTGAGGCAACAACCCTAACGTACTCAGGCATTCTACCCCCTGGTATAACTAACCCATCGTACTCCTCAGGCTTAACCTCGGAGAGTGTTTTAGTAACCCACTTAAAGAGGTAACCAGGTTTCTCACTGTAAGTTTCCCACCCTGGTTCAAAATCATGAACCACAGTCCTTAAATCCTTCCTACTTGGAGCCGCCACGTCAACATCCCACCCCTCCTCCTTAAGCCTATAGTATGGGTAGAAGAGTTCAAGAGCTTCAACGGCATCTCCAGCTATTATTAGAATCCTAGCCTTAGCCATGATTAATAATAATTTTTGAGAATATTTAAGCTTTATGCAGATATGTGGGTTTGGTATGATGGGTAATCTTTATAAGTAGGATATTTTTCCTAACTATATGAATGAGGAGTACTGTAAAGCCCTCTATAAGGCGGCTGAAGCCTCAATATGCTTAATGGAGCATTCACATGGATTAAGGCTATACAGGGAGTACCTATTAAGGTGTCCTGAAATACCGGGGGCATGGCATGGCTTAGCCATATGCCTTGAAGCCGTTGGGGATAGAAAGGAGGCGTTGAAGGCCTATGAGAAGGCCCTGGAGTTGAACCTAAGGCGGAATGATGCAGTAAGCCTACTATGGGGTGGTTGGTGTGCCTTTAAGCTGGGTAGGCATGAGTTGGCTTATAGATTATTCAAGGAGTCCATTGAAAAGAACCCTAACTACGCCTACACCTGGCATAGCTTAGCCGTGGCGGCTTTTAAGCTTGGTAAACGTGAGGAGGGGGAGGCGGCTATGGCTAAGTATAGGGCTTTAATTAAGGAGAGGCCCTATGAGAGAAGGGAGTGTGAGGGCATTAGCATGCTCATGGATTCACTTGAATCATTAAAGAAAATAAGCAGTGTTGATCAAGGCATTATTCAGGTGGTTGAGGACTTATTGATGAAATCCATTACTAAGCATAAGGGTAAATGCACTCAATTAAGCAACTATTACGTTAACTTGAGTGAAGGTAAATAAGCCCCAGCATCTTATTAACACTAAATGAGTATTAATGAAATTATTAACTCACTGAGTAATGCATGTAGGGAACTGGATAATGAACTTAAGGATGAGTTCCTAGGCTTAATGCTATTCGGTAGTTGGGCTAGGGGTGAGGCTAAGTTTAATAGTGATGTTGATGTCATGGTTCTTCTAAACTCGGTTAAGGGACTTGAGGTTAGGGTTAAGGTATATTCAATATTAAGAAAATACATCAGCAGTGACATAACTTTAGTAGATGTTAGGAGAAGTGAATTAGAGGGTGGGTTAACGGCATTAAGCATAAACATTGCATGGGATGGGGTAATAATATGTGATAAGTATGGTTACTTAGCTAGGTTTAAGAATGAGGTTAAGAGGTTTATTGAGGAAGAGGGGCTTATAAGGTATAGGACCCCTGATGGGAAATACGGCTGGACAAGGGCAGATGGGAAACCCCTCATTAAGGTGAATAAGAGTAATGTATGATCCCATTGATGAGGTTAAGTACAGGTATAGGTTAGCCATAAATTACTTCAATGAAACCACATCATCCTACAATAGACGGGATTGGAGAGGTGTTGCGGCTAATGCCCAATTAACCGCTGAAAATGCCGTGAAGGCAATTATAGCGGTATTCAACATACCCAGTTGGAGTCATGATCCATCTAATGAATTACTAAGCCTACTCAATAAACTGCCTGAGGGGGTTAAGGCCTTAATTAATGAATTAGCCATCATTGTTAGAACCCTAGCCCCCGAACATGGACGAAGCACCCATGGGGAACCTAGCAGAGGTTTAACCCCCTGGGAAATATATGATAGAGGTGATGCTGAGAGGGCCTTGGATATGGCTAAGAGAGCTGTGAGTATAATGATTACTGTTCTTAATGCTTTAAACATTAGCGTGCAGTGAGTATGTGATCCCTTTAAGCGTTTTTAGCTAATCTTAACAATATCCACTATTTTACCTTCACTATCCCTAATTATCTTAGCCCTAGGGTGTATGTAATCCCTCGGAGCCTTTGGGAAGGCTTCAAGATACTTGTTGAGTACCTTAGGTATCCTCACTGTGCCATCCTCCTCCTGGTTATTCTCAAGAATAGCTGTTATGGTTCTCTCCACGGCTATGGCAGTACTATTTAGAGTGTGCACGTACTCCCTCCTCATACCCTTCCTAATCACCCTAATCCCAAGCCTATATGATTGCCAATCAGTCACATTACTGCAGGAGGCCATTTCCCTGAACATTCCCTGGGCAGGCATCCAAGCCTCTAAGTCATATTGCTTAGCGGCTGTTCTAGACATTTCCCTAGGACACACTAAAACCACCCTGAAGGGTAATTCAAGGCTACTCCATATGTCAATTAGATTACCTAACAGCTTCTCGTGCCAACTCCAACTATCCTCAGGTAGCGTGAAGGCGAATTGCTCAACCTTATAGAATTGATGAACCCTAAATATGCCCTTCAAATCCCTGTTACCGGCCCCAGCCTCCTTCCTATATGATGGTGAGAAGCCGGCTAGGAGTATTGGTAGATCCTTCTCCAGTAATTCACTGCCGCGGTATAATGCAGCTAATGGATGCTCAGCGGTGCCTATTAGGTAAAGCTGTTCATTATCCACACTGTATATTGCATCCTTAAATGCATCGAAGTCTATTACTGAGCTTATAACATCGTAGTTAAGCATGTGGGGCGGCATAACAAGCCTAAACCCCCTCTGGGTTAGGAAATCCACTGCATATAGGGATAGGGCTAGGTTAAGCCAAGCCACATCATCAAAGAGGTAGAAGAACCTACTCCCAGCCACCTCCCCAGCCTTAGCGGTGTCACCAAGGCCAAGGACACGCTCAAGCATATCAGCATGACCAATCGGCTGCCAGTCAATAACATTGAATTCAAGACCATTGAAGCCGCTTAATTCACTCAAGTACCCCCTCCAAGCCTTCGGTTTCCCAAAGTACTTTAAGGCCACTGACTCAGCGGATTCATTTGGGCATGTTGAGTAGACTGACTCATGAAGTAGATTTGGAAACCTCCTAAGTAGCCTATCCCTCTCATCCTCAATTCTCTTAAGCTCAGCGTTAAGGTTCTCAAGCTCCTTAAGAACCTTATTAGCCTCCTCAATCATTAACCCCCTTGCCTCAGGGGGAGCCTTAGATATTTGACTACTTAGGCTATTCCTCCTATGCCTAAGTTCATCAGCCTTAACCTTAATGCTCTTCCACTGGTTATCAAGTGCAATGAATTGATCAACCATTGATTCTTCATAACCCCTCCACTTAAGCATTCTTCTAACCTCCCCAGGCCTCTCCCTAAGGGCGGTGAGTAGGCTCCAACTCACGTTAACTGCTTCAAGCATACCTTAATAACGCTTATCCTTAACAGCGGCTAGGAGTAGAGTTTACCTATTGTTGATAGGAGTTGATCAATTGATGAATCCATTAAGCTCCCTATAATGCTCCTCCTTAAGTGTAAGTCATCCTTAATGCTCAGGTACTTTTCATTAACCTCACTGGGCACTATAATGTCCTTAACATACCTAAGCCTCCTCATAACCTTCAAATTACCTCCAACACTCACCGGCACCAGTTCTGAACCCACTATAACCGCAATTACACTCTTTAAAACCTCCTCGGAACCTGGGGCAAGAACTGTAAGTCTCTTCACCATCTGTTGATAATCATCTGCGTGAAAGGTTGTAATACCCCCATGCCCAGTGGTTACTGCGTTCAACCACGCCTTAACCTCCTCAGGTTCCCTAACCTCATTCACGATAACGTAGTCAGCACCCATTCTCAACGCGTGTGCTATTAACTCATCCTTAGTTATGGGCTTAACCCCTAGGCCGAAGGACCTCCTCTCATATAGTTTAACTGATAAATGCCCTGGTAGATTCATCTCATCAACATCCATCACCAGTACCTTAAGCATACTAGGCTTAAGCATCATTGCTATGGCATTGGCTAAACTAGTTTTACCTGAACCCATGGATCCACCTATAAGTATAGGCACCTTCTCATCAGCCAACTTCCATAGTAATGCAGCTTGGTTAACAGTTAACATGCCCAGTTTAACAAGTGTAGGTAATGTCCATGGTTTACTCGGCAGAACCCTAATATGCACGCTTGTTTGCGATACAGGCATTGTTGATATGGTGAATCTAACCCTGTATTCAGGGTCAGTTACAGATACTAGAGGCATGTATGCAGTTAATGGGGTTCTTGTTCTTTTAGCAGCATTAACCGCCACCCGATTAACCAGGTCCCTTACAGTTAATGTTGATTCAATGAGCCTCATTGGAATTAGCCTCACCGGTCTAATTACCTTAACTTCACTTAACTTAACGAAGCATAATCCATAATCCCTATGGCTAACTCTAACGCCATTAGTGTCAACATATATGTCAGTTATGTCATCATCCATGAGTAGTGGGGTTATTGAACCATAGGCGTTAAGCCACCTATCAATAATAGCCTTAATAAGGCTGTTAAAGTTTTCATCAGTGGGTTTATGATTTAATTTACTTAAGATACCACGGTAAATCTTAATTAATTTAATAGGGTTCTTACCAAGCTTAATCCACTCCTCGAAGTATAATGGATCAACTATGGTTAAATACTCTGGGACTTGGTCCATTAGAAAGACTTGGACAACATTACTAACACTCCTATATTCAATGATTGTTCTAATACCTAAATTAACAATTACCTTACTGGACAGTATGCTACCAGTGGGTTTAACTAATGATACATGCATTATTGGTTTCAATACTAGGTTCAGTTAATGTTATTACTGACTCACGTAGGGTTATGTGGGATTAACCATTACCCTACATTCCACTAACCTTAAGGCTAAGTTTACGCATGCGTACTATGCGTGGACTCTCAAGCATAGTGGCGGCACTAGTGTTATTGCTTGTATTCGCCATGGTAATTTCAATCACTGTAATCCTTATAGGACTCTTCAAATCCTATAACTACTCCTCATCAACAATATTAAGCACTGGCTTAAGTGCACTTAATTGCCTTAATGATTCAAGTGTAGTTCAGTTTAATGTAAGCGGTATTGAAGTGAACTTAAGTGAACAATGCATGATAATTATAGTTAATGGGACAAGATACCTAGTGCATCCAGCTTTAGGAAGCCCTGGTTAAGGATTCCCCACTTGGTTCCTGGGCTTTATGATTACGTAGAGGCCGTAGATTAACACTAGTAGGAGTATTAAATCAACACCGAACGCCTCATAAGCATACCTATGCGGGTAACCACCCTTATAACCCAGGTAAGTGAATCCAAACACCACCAGCAGCATTATGAACGCTATTACCCACACCGCAAGGTCTATAGACCTCTTCATAAACGCCCAGTTTAATCAGGGTAATTAAGCATTTTGCTGAGCAGTGCTTAAGAGAATGAATCATACACCCAGGCTTAAAACTCGTTACTCAGCTCACAATTAATGGTGAGTTTTCAGTAAGGGTGTAACCATGCTTAATTCATCTTCACGGCTACCTTGCAGGCATTAGTATGAGATGCCCATAACTATGGGTAAGGTGAGGTAGTTCATAATCTGTAAGGTATTTAAACACGTAATTAATGTTAATGTGACTTATGAGTAGTGAAGGTAAGTGGGTTTGCGCAGTTTGTGGTAGTAGGGATGTTGGATTAATAATTGAGGGCAAGCTATATTGCAGTAAATGTGGTTCAAAGGTTATTAGACTTCACATGTATAGGTTCCTTAATAGGCTTAAGCAGGAAAATTTAATAGACCCAAGTGTGGAGATCCCTAAGCCATGAGGCTAATAGCAGTGCTTCCATTAGTGTTGGGGATAATGCTTGGATTAGTGACTATAGCTCATGCCCAGCAGTGCCTATTAACGTTAAACACTACTTTAGGTTATGTTAATGTAACCACTAATGCGCAATCAATAGATATACACGCATGGGGTGTAGTGGGCGTTACTAATCATACTACCTGTAGTTTCCACTACATAGTGTTCAAGTACTCATTATTGGGAATGTCATCGTTAATATACGTTCACACGTTATCAAATAATAGTGGCAGTTACGTTATTTTAAATTCCGGCATAGGTAAGCACGTGTTAATATGCCTAACCCTTAATCCAACGGTAACTAAGAATAATATCATTAAATTAACCTCAGGGGGAGGATCAATTACGGCCTATTGCTCAATTGTTGATGAGAATTCATTAACTCAATACAGCTTACTATTAGCAGTATTAATAGGTATCGCCTTAGTTACAGTATCCTACTTCACCATTAGGAACCTTTTGAAGTAGTGTCGCTTTTAGTTAATTCAAGCATCCAGGAGACCATGAATTGAGTAACCTTATCTAATTCACTTAACCAATCACTATTAATTAGCATTAACCTAGAATTCTTAATAACCGACTTAACGGCATTAGCCTCCTCAACAGGTGCATTAGGATCATTAATACTGTAAATTAGAAGCATAGGTATGTTTAATTTAGGTAATTCATCAATGCGGTTAATTACCCTAGGTGTTGAAACAAGCACTATACCGGAAATAGTGTTTTGCCTTGTTTGAGTTACGTAATCAAGGGCAATTCCTCCACCTTGCCCAACTCCAGCCAATATGATTCTCTTACCATTAAGGGCATTAATGATGTAGGATAATGCGGCAACCTTATTGGCTTTACTCATACTTGCTGGGGCTGAGGATAAGTCCACGTGAATTACCTTGAATCCAGCCGCCGCTGCACCTTTAATAACATTCATGAACCTATTCGCAGATGCATTAGGTGGAGGCACTATTATGAGCACTACCTCACCATCCCCGTTCTCCAAGTACCTTACCCTGTAGTTCCCCACGTTCACGTAATTTTCCGCAATCACTTGAGCCATTGTAGGCCGTGTTTTTAACCATTATTCAAATAATTCACTTAAGGGCCATTATCTAAGTGTAGTGAGGGTGACTTGATCCTGTGGTCGCCATGTTTGATAGAAGCCTTACCGCAGTGCTCCTTACTTTACTTAATTCTACACCGTTCTTACTTAATTCACTTGGGTCAATGAATACGAATACGTGTGGGGTTTGCTCCCATGCATTATCAATAGCCTTTATTAAGGGGGATACTTCAGTGATGGTTATTAATGACCCATCGTTACTTCTAACGAATGTACTTATATCATTACTGAATGATGCTGTGGAGACCAGTATCTTGCAATCACAGTTAAGGGTCTCCTTCATTTCATTAACCACCCTAGTCTTGAATTCATTAACCCAATTCAACCCATGTACCCCTACTTGTTCATCAATGTACTTATTAAGCATTATTGCGTTACCTAGGCCGAAAATCATTATGTAATCCTCATCCCTCTTCCATAAAGCCCTCATACTAGTCCTCCTGTGTAGTATTGAATCTGCATAATCCTTAACGTAACCATTAATCAACCCTTCATGGTAAGCTTCACTAAGCATGGCTTCTAAGTAATCATCAGTATATATGTCTAGGTCATCTTCATTGGGGTTCCCGTTAAGGAAGTTGATTGCAGCGGTCTTGAAACCCTTAGCCTTCTCAAGCATTATTATGCTTCTGAAAACCTCCCTTAGCATTTCATCGTATTGAAGAACCTTATGATGCATGTAAACCCACTTATATAGATTATACCTGGCTATTGCGTAACCCTCCAGGAATGCCTTTGCTTTATCATCAAATATAAGAATCCCCCTGCCTAAATGCAGGTAATTAACTAGCCTTGCAATATCAATTGCCCCACTCCCAGACCCAGCACCAGTGAAGTAAAGATCCCTAAGCGTATAATCAAGCCTATCAGCATCTATACCCCCTGAAACTATTGAAGCAAGGGATTCCAGGAGCATGGTCTCATCATCACTCATATTGCTTAGCAATTTAACTTCAGGTATACTTGCCTCTAAGTTAACTGAACCGTATTGGGTGATTAATCTTACTCTTTTAATTAACCTATAGAATGTTATTACCCTAAGGATGCCTGCATCAATACCTAGGCTACTAATTATTCTCCTGAATTTACCTGAACCCATTATCATTAACCCAGCTACCTCATGTTCCTTCCCCAACCCTGCAGTGTAAAGTACCTGATTAGGCTTAACTAATGATGATACGTAGCCATCTAGGACGTGGGATAAGGGTGGGTGACCAATGTCGTGATGCAGTCCACTTAACCTAACATACTGCCTTATGGCGCTGACTCCCTCATCATGAAGCCCAAGCGCATCCATTAAGGATCTAAGACTCTGCTCATTAGCTTCACTCAGCACCCTTTCCACCATTAATGTGGCTAAGTACATCGTGCCTAAACTATGCTCAAACCTACTCCCCCTAGCTGATGGGTAAACGTAATGAGCTAAACCATCCTGCGTTATTCTCCTAAGCCTCTGCACAAAGACATCATCATCCAGTAGCCTAGCCTCATCAATACTTAACCTAATCCAGCCATGTATAGGATCCCTAAGCTCCTTCCACGACACTGATTTAATACCTCCCTTCAAATTTTTATAAACCGTACCTAAAAGTTACATTACTATTTAACGCACTCCTCATGGCTTTTAGCTGTAGTCTCAGGGTTACTGAGAGTTACGTGAAATTAATGCTTAATCACGTACTGGAAGATTATATAGGGTTGTAGTTAAGGATCGGTGTGAATAATTGTAAATTATGGGCACTTGGCAATCGATGCAACCTTTAAATGAGCTGGATACGTAAGGGTATTGTGAAGATTGGTTTAATTGGTGCTGGTCCAAGTAACCTTTTCCTAGCTTGGCTGCTTAGGAATGAGGCTGATTTTCACTTAATTGAGGAGGATAAGAGGCTTGGGTTACCGTTGCATTGCACCGGCTTGGTTAGTGAGAGGATGGCTATTGCATTGGGGATAAGTAGGAGGGTGTTTGATAATTACTATGATAAATTAACGGTAACAACTAATCCATATTCAAGCGGGGTTTTACTTAGGTTCACTAATAGTAGGGTCACCATGTTGAATAGACCGGGGCTTGAGGAGTACCTGTATGGTGAGGCATCATTGAAGATGGAGCATATGGGGGTAAGGGCCATTGATGTTAATCATAAGGGTGTAGTTAAGGGTAGTGGTGGATTTGAGGATTCATTTGACCTAGTAGTTATCGGTGAGGGTGCCAGGAATGTGTTGAGTAGGCGGGTGCTTGGTAACAGGCTGGTTACGGTTAGTGGGATTCAGGTTGATGGTTATTCACCTTACTTAAGGAACATGGTTAACGATGATCATCACATTATTGTACTTTTTAATGAAGGCTATAGCAGCAGGTTCTTCACATGGATAGTACCGAAGGGTAATGGGGAGTTCAGGATTGGTGTTGTTGATGATACTAATGTTGTTGGTTTAAGGTTTAGGAGGATAATTAACCAATTTAGAGTAACACCCAGGAGGGTTTTCGGTGGGAGGATTGTGCTTGGTTCACTTAACGTTAATTACGGATACAAATCAGTGGTGGCTGTGGGGGATTCAACAGGCGTTACCAAGGCATTAACCGGTGGAGGGATTATAACAGGTATGTTAACTTCCCTAATATTAGCCAGGGTGATTCATGAATCAGACACCAATGTTCCTGAGCGTTACAGTAGTATGCTTAATGGTACGTTAGGTAGGTTAGCTAAAGTGTACTCAATCTTATCCAGTATACTTTACAATAACATTAAGTTAATTGAAATGGCGTTGAGGGAGGTTAATGGAAGTCACGTGGAGGTTAAGGTACCTGACTACGATAACCACATGGATGCGTTAATTAGACTCCTCATGACTAATCCTAAAATAGGCTTAAAGGTTATTAAGTATGCCCCATTAATCAACATGGGTGGGTTCACTCTACGTGATGTAATCAGCGCGTTACTTTAATCATACTGCTCATATCGCTGAGCAACTTGGCTCCTTCACCATTACTGAACCATTTCCAATAAGGCTCCAGGAATTTAACAGCCTCCTCAATAACCGCGTTCTTAAGATCCAGTGGGTGAATCTTCCCCTCGACGTAATCCTTGGTTAACTCATCGAATGTCCAATACTCCACTGGGCCACCGTACTCACTGGGTCTTTTTACAGTGAATGGGCTTCTCCTAGGTTCCCTGAAGGAGAATAACTTAGCTAGTTCAATCACGGGATTATTCTCAGTCATCTTAGGTGGGCAGTAGGCGTTCTTAATCTTCCGGGCTACATCATCAGGTGAATCGTGTAGGAATATGGCGGTTTCAGGCCTCGACTTACTCATCTTAGTCTCCGATAAATCAAGCCTACTCTCCTTACCAGTCATGGTTAATGAAGGTATTAAGTGATGCAGTAGAATTATGGGTTTCACAACCCTTCCCCCAAGGGTCAGTGGCATTAATTTAACCTTGTCGTAAACATCCCTAGCTAGGACATAGACCTTCCTTTGATCCACACCACCATGCGCAATGTGGGTTCCCAAGGCGTATACATCAATAACCTGCATTAACGGGTATATTAACCAAGACATCTTAGCTGAATTAGTGAATGTCCTACCCATTATGGTTAAACTATGCCTAACGTCAGATAATGATACTTGCCTAGCCAGGTCAAGGACCTGAACCCAGTATTCACGCTTCTCCTCAGTAAGATTAGATGCAAGTATGAAGTCCACTGAATCCGGGTCACCGCCAAGTACACTAATGGACTTCCTCAACGTCTCCTTAAAGTAAGTCACAGCCACTTTCCTAATAACCTCTAGGTCACCGCCCAGTTTATGGTTCAGCCAGGAATGTAAATCAGCCAGTAGGATGGATACCTTAACCCCAGCCTTCTGTAAGTCAACCAACTTATACATACTCACCACCCCAGTGCCTATGTGAATGTAGCCTGATATCTCAAAGCCTATGTAATGCTTAAGGGTTTCACCGGTCTCAAAGTAACTCCTCAACTCCTCCACTGTCAATAACTCCTCAGTGGGGTACTTTAGGGCTAGGTTAACCTTATCCTCAACATCCATCACCAAGTAACCAACCTAAGCTTAATAAGGATTTTAGTCGTAACCATGATGCACCCCTTCATCACGGTGGAATAAACCAGGTGAGGCGTTTAATTCCAGGATTAATGCATCGGAACTATGGTTTCCAACAAACCTAATGATAACCTGCTGAAGCTAACTATTTAAATGCTTGACTAAGGGGGTATGTTGGTGAGGTTACTTGTCGACTAGGACTGCTTCTGCAGGAGACATTAAGGAAGGCTCATACATCATGATAGATAACATGCCCTGTAGGGTTGTTGAGGTTGAGAAGAGTAAGACTGGTAAGCATGGTAGTGCTAAGGCTAGGATTGTGGGTATTGGTGTTATTGATGGTGTTAAGAGAACCATAGTAGTCCCAACGGACGCGGCCGTTGAGGTTCCCGTCATTGAGAAATTCACTGCTCAAGTAATATCAATTAGCGGTGATAGTGTTCAATTAATGGATCTTAGGAATTACCAAACCTTTGAAATACCAAGTAGTTACATTGAGGATGAGGCGAAGGGCAAGCTTGAGCCAGGGGTTCAAGTTGAGGTTTGGGACGTGGCAGGGTATAAGAAAATAATGAGAACTAGGTGAACTCACTTAAAAGCCGACTCCACGCTCTTAATCTAGTGATGGTTTATTAGGCGTAGTTTACTTCACTTAAGATGCCTAGGTTAATGCATCCTCATGATTAGTTAAATTAGCTTCAGTATTATGGTGGTTTATAGTAATGGAGGCATGAGGTTAGGTTTATAAACTCTATAGTTACCTTGGCATGGTGGGATCATCCCAGCATCCCCCGTTTTAGAGCTTGTGGATATTTCATTCAGTTATAGGACTGAGAGGGGTCCCCTTCAGGTTCTTAGGGATGTCTCCTTCGCTGTTTATGAGAAGCAGTACGTATCCATAGTGGCACCCACGGGTACTGGTAAGACAACACTTCTAAGGATTATAGCTGGGTTGAGGAAGCCGGATACAGGTAAGGTAATACTAATGGGTGAGGAGGTTAAGGGTCCAACGCCTAAGATCTCAATGATATTCCAGGACTTCGCATTATTCCCATGGTTAACGGCCTTGGAGAACGTGGAGATAGCCCTGCTTCATAAGAAGCTTAGTAAGGAGGATAGGGTTAAGTTAGCTAGAAAATACCTGGAATTAGTTGGATTGGGTGGTTTTGAGAATTATTACCCAAGGGAGTTGAGTGGTGGAATGAAGCAGAGGGTTGCCATTGCAAGGGCCTTAGCTGCTCAGCCCATTCTCCTACTCATGGATGAGCCCTTCGCTAACCTTGATGCCATAACCGCTGAGGGTCTTAAAAGTGAAATATACAACATGGTTTTTAATGAGGAGTCAACAGTTAAGGCAATAGTGATGGTTAGCCACAATCTCAGTGAGGTAATTGAACTTAGTGATAGGGTTATTGTGCTTGGTGGTAGGCCTGCAACTGTGATTGCGGATATAAGTATTGACTTACCTAGACCTAGGTCACCCAGGGATAAGGAGTTTCAGGAGTACTTGGATATGCTTTACAGTGAAATATCAAAATCCATGGAGCTCACCACTGCGGTTAAGGTGAATAGTAAATGAACACTTTAAGCATAGTCATCACATCACTATTAGCTACTCTCGCAACATTCACTAGGGTTGCAGTAACAATACTCGCCTCTATAGTAACCGGTTGGTTCCTTGGATATGCTGCAGCTAAGAATGGCTTAGTGGAGAGGGTGTTCCTGTCAGTAACCCAGACGCTGGAGGCTGTTCCAGTGATAACGTTCTTCCCAATAGTCCTAGTGTTCTTCATAAGCAGTATAAGGGGTTACCTTGGCGTTGAGTTAGCCGTTGACTTCCTGGTCTTCACCGCAGTGGTCTGGAATATTTGGGTTGGGGAGTATGAGTCAATTAAGACTGTTTCCCAGTCCCTTGAGGATGTGGCTAACATGTATAAGTTATCATTCATAGCTAAATTCAGTAAACTATACATACCAGTCACAATACCTCGAGTGGCTGGAAACGTCCTGGTAAGTTTCGCTGATGGATTATTCTACATAACTGTCAGTGAGGTTATTGCATTAGGCACCAAGAGTTACCACGTGTTCGGTATAGGTTCATTAATATTCAGTTGGGTTAATGTAGGAATGTGGTTTAATGCAATAATAGCGTTAATAGTATTAGTAATTATGGTTACAATCGTAGTCTTTGGTGTACTTAGGCCATTTGTTAATTGGGCTGTTAAGTATAGTTACGACCCCTATGCTGAGGTAATGAGGACTGGGGTAAGGAGGCAAACACCCAGTAGAATTAGAGCTTCATTGGCTAGGAACGTGAGGTACCTTAGGAGGATAACGGCTGCGGAGAGGGCTTTAATACCTGCTTTCGTTAGGGCAACAAGCTACGCAGTGTACCATAGATTAACTGTGAGGCCAAGGCCAATTAACGTATTAACAAGGTTTGATAAGTATGTTGCAGCAGGTATTGGTTCACTGCTGCTTGCTTTAATAGCCTATAGTGTTTACTCATCGTGGAGCACCACATGGTTACCAATAATGATTAATATCTATGATAATTGGGAAGTATACTTGTATTACCTTGGGTTGGATTGGCTTAGAATATTACTGGTAACGGTATCCGCAATATTAATTGCCATTCCAATAAACTACCTAATGGTAACTAGACCTAAATTAGAGGCAGTGTTATTACCGATTCTAGAGGACTTAGCCTCAATCCCAGTCTCAGCATACCTACCCCTAGTGGCAATACCCTTCGTAACGTACTTAGCCATCAGGCTTGGTTTAAGAATATCACTGGAGATTTTAGTATTCATTGTGGCATTCCTCAGTACGGCTTGGTACGTCATATACAATATGTATGTGGGAATGAAGACAATACCGCGAAGCCTATGGGATGTGGCTAATAACTTAAATTTATCATCATGGTATAAGTTAACTAAGCTAGCCATCCCAGGCGCCATGCCAGCAACCATAACAGGACTAGCCAGCACAGTGGGTTCAACCTGGGGCGGCCTTGAGATTGCTGAGTATTTTCAAGGTATTAACGGTAAGGTTTACATGGTTCACGGGTACACAGCCCTAATGGACTACTACACGGCTACAGGTAACCTAATTGGGCTGGAGGCTATGAGCCTAATACTTGCAATCAACGTCATCCTACTGAGTGTATTCCTATGGAGGAGCCTATTCACCATGGCTAGGCAAAGGTACCGTATGGAGGGCGCCATATCAATGTAATAACATCACAATGACATTGTAGTGAATCCCATTTCTTTTCGATTATTAAAGCTTAAAAACCGTTTCCCTAGGATTGCGTTAACTATGGCTAAGAAATCAGCCGCCAGGTGCTCAATATGTGGCTCAGTTATTAGAGGGAGAGTTAGTAGGTCATATGGTGGTTACGTTTGCCACAAGTGCTTATCAATGGGTTTGAAGTTATCCGTTAGGCTAGGTGCCTGAAAATGGGTGTTATTGCAATCAGTGGACAAGTGGCCAGTGGTAAGACTACTGTGGCTAGGCTTCTTGCCGATAAGTTAGGCTACAGGTTTATTTCAATAGGTGAATTATTTAGGAAGGTGGCCGCTGAGAGGGGGTTAACGTTAATGCAGCTTCATGAACTTGCTGAAAGGGATCATAGTATCGACCTCCATGTGGACCAGGTATCAATTGAGGAGGCTAAGAAGGGTAAGGTAGTTATTGAGGGGCATTTAGCGGCATGGATAGTGAAGGATTACGCTGATGTTAGGGTTTACTTAAAGGCGGATATGATGTCTAGGGCAGGTAGACTGGCACGTAGGGAAGGCATTAGTATTAATGATGCTATTAATGAAATTAAGACTAGAGAGGAGTCTAATAGAAGGAGGTACATGGCTATATACTCAATAAACATTAATGACTTATCAATATTCGACCTAGTTATTGACACGTCATTAATAAACATAAACGATACATTAGACATAGTGGGTAGTTACGTAATAAAAGTGTTAAACGCTAAGGGTAAATTATGAGGCACCGCATTACTCATATAGATTAACCAAGTAGGGTTAAGTCCAGTGCAATAGTATGGTTAATAAGTGTAAGTTTAATTAACCGCATATTAAGGCTTAATTAAGTGGATATTAGTGATATTGTTAAGGAAGCCAGGGTTATAGCAAGGAGGAGGTTAAACGGTCATTTACTTCTGGTTGCGCTTCAATGCCTAAATGATAATGATGTAGTTGCGGCAGCTGAGAAGAGGCTTAATAATGATCCATTCGGTGAAACAGAGGCGCTTAGAGTACTTGTGATGCTTTGCATTGAGCCTCAAGCATCTAAGAGTAATGATAAACTTGAATGAGCCTCCCTTAAACCTAATTAAAGCTTGTAATGAATGATTAATGTAAAGGAATCGAAACCACTCCTAAATGGTGGGGCCGCCGGGATTTGAACCCGGGATCACACGGGCATACCCCACCCCACTGGGCTATTTATTGAATGTACCCAGTGGCGGCGTCCAAGCCGTGCGTCCTAACCAGGCTAGACTACGGCCCCTTCCTTGACTCATTACGCGTCGGTTTATTAACTTTACCACGTACCTGAATCATCCTGCGTGAAGCATGAGTGATAATTAAGTCTTTAGACATTTGGCTTATTACTTAATGGTAAATCAATGTTGACTTCAGCATAATTAATTTAAACGCATCTTATTACTCATTAAGAAGCAGAGTTATTGATTCATAGAGTTAGGTTAATAATCCTCGTCACCATGTAGGGCTTAAACGTTACATTCACTGTGGCATTGCTTTCAACCGGTGTGGCTAATATGGTTAATTCATTCTCCTCACTTAAGTATGGTTCAGGTAAGTAGAACATGCTTTGTGAATCGCCTGGATAATACCTGCCGATTAATATACCGTTCAAGTATATTAATGCGTGGATCCTCCCACTCAACTCAACGTTAAGTGGTGCATTAGTATCACTTGGTTTATTGACCGTGAACTTAAGCTTAATGGTTGATGGCTCACTTATGATTAACGGTAATTTAACGCTATCCCTTGCCTCACCTAACTCCATAATGCTTAAGCTGTAGTCATTAATGATGCCGCCCCATAAATCAATCTCAACATTCCCTGGGGTTGAATTAATCTCCTTAATGCCGTATCTTAGTAATGCAATAACTACTTCAACGTCACCGCTTCTTAAACCACCGTATACCGTGGTTTCGAATGGTTCATCGCCATGACCCCTATAGACCTCTTCCCCATTAATGAAAATCACCATTGCGGCCCACTGATCGGCTTTACTGATCCTAAGAATTACATGCCTCGCCTCATTTAAATGAATTCTACCCCTATAGTAAATAACCGCATTATTTGGTTTACCTAAGTCACTAATGCTCTTAACCCACTTAACCTTAGGTAAGTACTCCTTAATCTCCTTATTAATCACCATGGTGTGACTGTAATTGGTTGCTATACCGGGCTTAAGTCTACTGGATAAGTCAAGTATACCGTATTCCCATGAATCAACCTTAATACTACCGACTTGATTAATTAAGACTGGTGACTGTAAACCGGTGAAGAACGGTATGGTGCCATCATTAGGGTGACCTGTTGACTCAACCACTATCCTCAAGTCACCGGCGTTAGCATTGGTTTTAATGTATATGAAGCCGTTTGCCGTAACCCTACCATTATTAATTACTGCGGCGTAATCGTGGGCTATGAAGCCTATTAATCCACTTGCGTTAAGCTTGGTGTCGTAGATGTATAATCCATGCTTAAACAAGCCTAATTCCTCAAGGGGCTTAATATCACTAATTTTAAGAATAGGTTTAATACTCACTGAGCCTTTAGTCACCTGGGTTATGGATACGTTAGGTTGCTCAACATTAACGTTAAGTTCAATCCTGGTTAAGTCCAGTTCAGGAATGTACCTACCCTTACTTGACTTAAAGGGTAGGTAAAGCACGTTAACACCCTCCTTAGCCTCAATTAACAGTGAGTTGTAGTTACCATCCCTAATTAAGTATACATTTGATGGAACATAGTAATCATTCATTATCCAGGTTCTGGATGCGAATAATTCACTTAGAATCAACACTCTAACATTACCTTTACCCTCAATTAAGCAACCATTTAATTCACCCGGCACCTTACCGCTCAGCACTATTGAGTCGCCTTCAGTACGATACTCAACACCTAGGCATGATTTAACTAAGCCACCCTTAAGCCTAATTTTGAATTCCTCACCGGCATTACCGTAAAGTAACACATCACCATCCCTAACGGTCAGTAGGCTTAGGTTTGTTTCACTAATTGTAGCACCCTTAACGCTTAAGTTACTTGGAATAACCTTAACACCCCTTGCTGGAACCTTAACATCACCATCAATCCAATCAGTCTCAGTGTTGTTAATGTAGAACTTTAACCTTAAGTCACCCTTACGCCTAATAACTAATAGCTTACCGTTATCGTATGATTCACCCTCTGTTTCACTACCATCAATGAATTCAGCCAGTGGTGTAATTAACTTAACCTTATAGTACCTTTCACTTAATTCACCCCACTCCCTAATTGAAGCCTCATAATCATAAGTAGTGGTTATCCATCTACCAGTCCAGTAACCGAAATTAGTGCCCCCATGGAACATGTAGAAGCTTACAACATCTGAACCATAGGCTAATGCCGTTGCTAAAAGTATCCTAGTCCAGTCAGGTGGGAAACTACCCCTTGATGTTGGTAATGGCCTATGAATAACCGAGAACCACCCACCCTCATACTCAAGTATCTTAGGCCTACCACCCTGGGTTTCCAGGAGATCCTTAATACTCCATATTACTGAGTTTAGGTCCCATGGGCTTGGGTAAAGATCCAAGGCATCAGTGTACACTGTGTTCCTAACATACCTATTAACATTAGTGTACAGCTTAGCAGTAACACCAACCTGCCTAGCTAACTCAGCTAGCTTCATGTGGAGTGGTGCATCACCCCAGAAGTACTCGTTCTCCAATTGAACAATATCAACACCACCATTAGGTTCCTGATGCTTAACAACAATGGGTAATATTACCCTAAGCCACCTCTCAGCGTAAGGCCAGTAGGATGAGTCAAGGCTCCTAGGCACCAATCCCCTACTCAGTAACCAGTCAGGGTGTCCACCATTATCCCATTCCGAACATATATAGGGTCCAACCCTGGCAATTATCTTAAGGCCAAGCTCCTCAGCCTTACTTAAGTACACGTCAACGTCCTTCTCCCCGGAGAAGTCAAATACCCCTGGTTCAACCTCATGGTAATTCCAAGCGAAGTAGGTGTTTAAGCAGTTTAACCCAGCCCTCTTAATCTTAAGCAGCCTATCTTCCCAAAGACCCCTAGGGACCCTGAAGTAATGCATTTCACCACATAGGAGCATACTAAATGATTAAGCCGCAGCATTAAAGTATTACCACTTCATAAATATACGCACCTAAGCTATAACCCCTTGAGTTAAGGATTACGTAAATGGCTAATCCTTGAAGGCGCAGGCTTAGGAAGAGCTTATTAAAAGGAGATGATGAATAATGATTACTTCAATTCCTTAGATACCTTAATCAATGCCTCAGCGGTTCTCCTAGTCTCATCCTCACTAAGCAGTACATGCTGAGGCACCCACACAACCCTCCTGCACGCATCCTCAGTCACAGGTAGGTTTAACCTGGAGTAGTCGGGTAATTTCCAGTACGCCTCCCTGAAGGCTGGTTGCCTATAAAGTGGCATTGGGTAACCCTCAACAATCACGCCTCCCCTCTTATTAACCTCATTAACTATCCTAGCCTTCCCATACTGGTTAATCAACCTACTACTAATCCATATTGGGAGGAGGTGGTTTGAACTAGAGACATAGTCAGGTGGTTTAATCGGCCTAAAGTCCTCAACTCCCTCAAGAATTTCATAAAGTAACCTAGCGTTCCTCTCCCTAACCTTAAACTCATCGTCGTAGCGTTTAAGTTGAGATAATAGTATTGCCGCCTGGAGTTCAGTCATCCTGAAGTTCCACCCGATAAGCATATGCATGTACCATTCACCGTTAATTTCCCTACCAGCGTTATGGTAGGACCAAGCCCTAATGTAGGTTTCATAATCATTAGTCACAATAACTCCACCTTCCCCAGCAGTCATATTCTTACTACTCTGGAAACTGAAGACGCCTGCATCACCTATTGCTCCAACTTTACGACCCTTATACACGGCTCCATGAGCCTGTGCCGCATCCTCAATAACCTTAGCTCCATGTCTCCTAGCCTCATTAATGACACCATCAAGTTCAGCGGGTATTCCGGAGAAGTGAACTGGGACGATTAACTTAATTTTATTATCCTTATCCTGCTCAAGAATAGCCTTAAGTGAATCAACACTTATGTTGAGGGTTTCAGCATCAATATCAATGAAGACTGGCACAGCCCTAAGCAGTACACCGGCTGTTGCAGTGGCTATGAAGGTGTAGGCCGGTAACGCGAAGTAATCCCCCTCATTTAACCCAACGGCTAGGTAGCTTAGGAATAAACCCGCTGTGCCACTTGTTACTGCCACGGCGTACTTAGCCTCATGGTACCTTGAGAACTCCCTCTCAAACTCCTCCACAACACCGCCGGGGACTCTGCCCCATTTACCGCTCCTGAATGCCTCAAGTAAAGACTTCTCATCATCTGAGTTAACCGGAGGCCACTTAACCATACTTGACTTAGCTGGGTTTAATCTATTAAAGTTTACTATAGAATTCAATGAGTAAATTAAGGATTTAGTGCTTTACTTAATTCCATAAAGCCTACCTGCGTTTACTGATGATATCGCCTCCTTATCCTTATCCTGAATCTTGGATAATTGAAGCTTAAGTATTGATGACTTAGGGTACTTCATCATGAATCCTGTTGATAATACGAGCCTTGATGCACCATATAGCTTAACTAATTCCTCAACGTGATTGTAAGGCGCCCCTAATACCTGTGATGATGCGAAGTCCACGTAAACATCACCATTGTACAGTGACCTTAAGCCAGCTAGGTCATTATAAGGGAAATGGGATAACAATACCTTAACCTCCCCATCCCCCTTATTAACTATATTCTTCAAGGCCTCACTTAATTCACCCAGCATGATTCTATACCTGAAGGAATAAGCCCTATGCATTTGCCTTAAATCCTCCAGTAGGTTAAGGATTACGACGGCGCCATGGCTTAAGGCCTCAGTTAAGTTACTTATCACGCTCCTCCTCATTAATCTGTAGCCATGGTATATTGGACTAGTGACGAAGCCCACGTAACCCATTCTACTGTACTCCCTAATCCTTAACTTATCCTCGTAGTCAGGGTTGAAGACGGCTAACTTATGTATGCTACAGTCAACCTTAGGGTCCTCCCTGGCGAACTCCACGTTAGCCCACCATGGATCCCTGTGAAATAGGGCTGTTAGGTTAAACATTAAGCAGTGCTTAAAGCCCTCTGAGGCTAATTTTGATGCAACAGCCTCAGTGCTCATTGAAAGGTACCTAAATGGGTATGCACCACTCATGCATAGTGCATCAATCATCCTCACTCACCTAGAATCCTCATGGCGTTTAACCTAAGTATCTTGATCCTAGACTCCTCACTAATATCAGCATTAATTATCCTAGACACGGCAGCCGATATCAACGTATCCGTGGCGAAGAGCACCCTATCATCGCCTAGAACCCTAACAGCCTCCTCCACTGAACCATAATCCACGACGCTTCCACCTATATCAACGTAAACGTTGGGTAAATCCCTAACCCTACTTACCGCGTACTCCCAATCACCACCACCCGTTATATGCGCCATAATGATTTTAGCCTTAGGGAACCTTAAGGCAAGTGACTTAATGTCATCTGGTTCACTTTCATTGGGCCTGGAGGTTGGGTAGAGTCTATGGGCTGTGTGAACCAGTATGGGTACGTTATTCTCAACGGCAACCTCAATAATAGGATCAACAATACGCCTACTAACTCTAACCGCCCTATACAGTTTAACACCTATAAACCCCCTCTCCCTAATGAAGAACTCAGTCATTTTAACTGCATCCTGGTTAAGTGGATTAACGTGCACGAAGCCCTTAACCTCCTTAAACCTCCTGGATAATTCATAGACAAATTCATTAGCCCTCCAGACTTCCTCAGAGGGTGGTTTAAAACCAGACATGGAGTATGGGTGATAACTAACCCATAATTGCTCAATACCAAGAATCCTTGAAAGCCTAATCATCTCCTCATTAATACTCATGTCAGGGTAACAGTGGGTGTGGGCATCCACTGCGCCACCTAGGTTAATCACCACTTAACCCCTACCTAAGTTAATCAGGGGGCTTATAATGTTAACTAAGCATGGGAGAGTGAGTAATCCATTGGGTTTAACCTAATTCTTCAACTATGGTAAGGTAGTGAACGGTGTAATTTCCTTGATTGCTCATGAGGTTAGGTTTAAATCAGTGCACAGTAAAAACGACCTATGTCATCCATAAGGATTGAGGAAGTAAAGGGTGGTGAGGAAGAAAGAAGGAGAATAAGTGTACATAGTCACATTAGAGGACTTGGTGTAGTTAATGGTAAGGTGGAGAAGATTGCAGGCGGCTTCGTAGGTCAGGTTGAGGCCAGGGAGGCTGCGGCAATGGTTGTTAAAATCATTAAGGCAGGTAAATTCAGCGGCAAAGGAGTACTAATAGTTGGCCCACCCGGCACCGGTAAGACGGCACTAGCCATTGGTATCGCCAGGGAACTTGGGGCTGATACACCCTTCGTTCACCTTAATGCCGCTGAAATATATAGCGTAGAGATTAAGAAAACTGAATTCCTAATGAGGGCCCTTAGGAAGGCCATTGGACTTAGAATAAGGGAATGGAGGAGGGTTTACGAGGGTGTGGTTAAGTCCATTGAATTCAAGTACGGTAAACACCCCTACAACCCCTACATTCAAGTACCCGTTGGGGCAACGGTTAAGTTGAAGACAACTGATGAGGAGAAGATACTGAAGGTTCCCCAGGAGATTGCCGCGCAGTTAATTGAGCTAGGAATCAGTACTGGTGATGTTATAATGATTGATGAGGAGACGGGTAGGGTTATTGTTGAGGGTCAGGTTCAAGGTGAGGGTGAGGAGCAGTACGACATATATGTTAAGCATAGGCTTGAGGTACCTAAGGGTCCTGTACATAAGGAGAAGGAGATAACCAGGTTCTTCACTCTTCATGACCTAGACCTGTATCAAGCTAGGCAGCAGGGCTTGGTTTCAGCAATGTTATTTGGAGTATTCACTGAGGAGAAGGAGATACCCAGTGAGGTTAGGAATGCCGTGGATAATTTCGTTAAGGAGACTGTGGATAAGGGTAATGGTGAGTTAATTCCAGGTGTACTCTTCGTGGATGATGCCCACATGCTGGATATTGAAACCTGGGCCTTCTTCACAAAGGCCATGGAGATGGAGATGAGTCCAATAATGATATTCGCCACGAACAGGGGTATAACAAAGATAAGGGGAACAGATATTGAGGCACCTCACGGTATACCACTGGATTTACTAGATAGGTTAATTATAATAAGGACTAGGCCATATAATGAGGATGAGGTTAGGGAAATAGTATCAATTAGAGCCAGGGAAGAGGGGGTTAAGTTAGATAATGATGCCTTAGATTACTTAACGAAGATAGGTGTTGAGAATAGTCTGAGATATGCAATACAATTACTGACCCCAGCCCAGATTAGGGCCAAGGAGCAGAATAGGAGTAATGTAACTAAGGATGATGTCGAGTACGTTAGGAAGCTCTTCCTAAGCCTAAGGGAGAGCGTTGAGTACGTTAAGCAGCATGAGGAGTTATTCCTAAAGTAACATAGTTTACAACCTTACCAGTAAGCGGTTCCTCACTTATGGTTTTTTAAACGGTTTTCAATACTTCTAGTTCCGTAAGTGGGGTTAGCCCTTGGTGCGGGTTCACTAGCTTCACCCGCACTGCATGGGGCTCCCATTTGAGGATAGGTACCTTAGCCCTATGTTTACTGCCCCAATAACATCTCTATCTAGGACTGCTTCATTACCTAGCTTAACTAGTCTCAGTTGAACTTTAATCACTCTTACCCTCTTCCTCCCTCTCACCGCAATGCGGATCATTGAGGGAGTGTAACTAGTGATAGGTTTACCTGTAAACGGGTCTTTTGAGGAGGAATACGCTTCCGATACCTCAACTACATGTAGCGGTTTATTGTTAAGTGCCTCAACTAGTTTCGCCACACTCCATTGATGAATCCTATGCCTCAACGTGTTCTCCCCAGCCTTATCAACTACTGCAGCATTATTCCTCCCCGCAACCTCCTCAATTATCCCAGCAGTCTTGTAGATAATGTCTTCCTTCTCTCAGCGTGGGAGATGACGAGTCTTTCAAGACCAGTCTCTACTCTATATACTTCACACAGCTTCCCATCCTTGAAAACAGCCATGTAACATTGTTCTCATTAACATCAACTGCAACAATACTGCCTTGATTGCATGTAACCTCGAAGTCTCTCGTAAACGTTAGATACACGATAACCCTCTTACCACCTGGTTTAAGTTTTAACTCACTGGAGGGCTTCCATAATGTATCTTTACCCATCCTCTATGAGTCCTAACCTCAATAAGTCCATTACTTAGCTCCCAGTCCTGCAAATCAGAGTAGGTTAGTGTTACCTTGATGATTCTCGTTGGTAACCAGGGATGTCTTTCCCTAAACTTATGGTAGAAGACTTTATGTAGGGTTGCTTGTGAAGCACCATACTTCAATGCGTAGTCGAGCATTTCCTGAAGCATGGCCTTATAAGCATCAGCAATTTCCCTAAGCGCTTGTCCACCAATGCTGTTAATCCATCCTTCCAATACTATCGTCCTTCTAAGGGTCTTTAACAACTTGTTCAACCGCGGTCACCACTACAGCTGGCGCCGACAATCCTAGCGAACCCACTAAGCTTATACAACCTTTCCATCATTAACCAAGTAATTAAAAGTAATTAGAGATATTTAAATGCAACGCTAAATCCGGAACAGCCTTACTATTCATGGTGTAATATTCCCCTATGAACAGGCAGTTAACCATGTGGGTGAAGCAATTGGTTTATTAAACTAGCCTCAGTGCCGTACTTAACCGGTGAATTAAGTGACCAGATGGGTTATTAAATGTACTCAATGCGGTATGGAGCGGGAGCTGGATGTTGGCTTTGATTTATCCGGGTTAAGGTACACCGTGTATCTTTACTGCCCTAGATGCAGGGTGAATACCATACATAGGGTAATGGGTTACTATGATCCATACACTAAGCAGTATGTTAAGTTGAATCAAGCCGAAGTAAGTGCAAGCAATATTAATGAGTTCGATTAAACCCCCCATTATTGGTGAAGATTCAGTACAATATTTAGGTATGAGATAACGGCCCCTATAATGGTACTGCATTATAATTTTGTTGAATGGCCTCAATTATCCTTAGGCATGATATGTAGTCGGTTAAGGTCGCGAAGGGTTTAGTCTTCCCCATAACCGCCTCAAGGAAATTCCTATCCTCTAGATAAACAGGTTCTTCACTTTGATTCACCTTCTTAACCTCCCCATTACCGTAAATTAACCCATGCATTAAGTCAGCTACCGTGAATGTACTTAACCCAACGTACGTATGCACACGTAGTTTACCTGACTTAACCCACTTAGCCTCAATATTCACTGAGACCCCATCTAGGTTAAGGAGTAGGCTTACGTTATCCCTATTAAGCATTGACTTAACCACTATAGCCTTCATGGGTCTTAACCTAAATAATGCTAGGTCTAGGTCATGGATTGCTAAATCATACATAACCCCAATGTATGAGTCAGGGTTCTGCGGCATGGTACCGATCCTAACCATTGATAAGGCGATTGGTTCCTTAACCATGCTGAACGCCTCTTCAGCAGTCTCATTAAATCTCTCAACCATTGCAGGAATCACCATGTTGCCGGTTTTCCTTGATTCACTAAGTAGGTTAAGGGCCTCACTCAACTTCACTGTTACAGGCTTCTCAACCATTAAGTGAGCCTTACCCACGAGCTTAATTGATAAGTCATAGTGAGTGGTTGTTGGTGTTGCTATTATTATTGCCTCATGATGCTTAGTTAAGGCTTCATCAATACTTTTAAAAGTTTCATCAACCCCCATGGATTTAGCGGCATTGAGCCTTGAATCATCAATATCAATAACAGTAATACTGTCAATTAACCCCTCATTCCTTAACCTAACTAATTCCTTAAGGTGGATTGAACCCATCCTACCCATTCCAATTAACGCAACCTTAACACCCACTTAATAACACCGTTGAGGGATTAATAATGAGTAATTATAAGCATTATTGCTGGGCTTGGCCAGGTGATTCACTACCCTCCTTACTCTCACTGCCCTCCTCGGGCTTATTCTCAATCTGCTTAACCTGAACCTCCTCAGGTGACTTAACCTCAAACCTATCACTAAGCTTCGCATCAGGGGGTAGTACCCTGACCCTAACCGAGAATATACCTGGTTTAAGCAGTACGGGTATTACAGCTTCCTGAACCTTCTCGAGGGCGTCTTGACCAGCCTTAATTACTATACCTGTAGTGTACTTCTCGAACCTTGAACGTTCAGTGGTTAACTTACCGCTTATTATTACTTCAGCACCCTGAACATTAGCCTCCTGAAGCTGCCTGAGGGCTATTATGGCAGCCCTCCTGAACCTGATTCCCTTAGCCATTGCATCAGCTATCCTAAGGGCAACTAACCTAGCATTATACTCAGGATGCGGCTCCTGTATCACATCTATAACTACATTATCTAGGTTGAACTTGGATTTAAGTATATCTGCAAGAGCCTTAACCTGCTGCCCCTTCCTACCTATAATCCTGTTCTTCTTCTCCGCAATAATAACGATCCTTGTACCTAATGTTGTTCTCTGAATTATTGAATCAACATACCTATTCCTGGTTAAGGCTATGTTAAGGTACTCCTTAATCATCCACTTCTTCTTATTATCATCAATAATCCTCTTATACATCGGTAACCTCCTTTGCTGTGCAGTGGCCATTACCCCCAGAAGTAACTAAGCTTTTTTAAACTTTGTGAATTAACGCATAATCCCTACACTCAACGTAAAGGCGCGGGTAGGGTTAAAGGAGCTTTCTAACCTTAATTTCTTGTATTAAGAATGCGTTGTGATTTGGGAAAGATTAATATACCGATTTCGGTTCTCTAAATATATGAGAAGAGACGCCGTTGCAACCCTTGTGATTGGATTAATTGCCCTATGGCTTCTCACATCATCAATAAGGATTATGACACTACCAGTATCCTCAAGTCCCCAGGGTGGTGGAGGTGGGTTAAAGGCCCCAGGCATAAGTATACCAGTAATCAACATTACGGTGCCTCATGGTAAGTCACCGAGCATTAGGTTACCTAGCTTAACGTTACCCTCAGTACCCATACCCATGGTTATAATTGAGTTACCCTTACCCAATATGACTGGTAAAGCCCCCTTAATCAACATTTCACTGCCTCATCAAGCATCATCAAGTCAATTTAACGGTACAGGTACGGGTAAGGGACAGGGGTCAGGTAGTGGTAGTTCCCCTCAACAACAGAGGGTTAGTATGCCTCAAATACCCACTGCGGTAATTCTAGTGATTTTAATAGTGGTGATGGTGGCGTCATCAGTCCTCGCAATCACCTCAATGAGGGGCAGAGGCAGTAGGGGTGGGGTTGAGGAAAGTGAGGGTGAGGGGGTGGTTAGGCTTACGGCGCCTCAAGCTCCCATCATTAAGGCGGCTAATGAATCATCCACGGTAACTGAGGTGAAGCTCCTAAGCAATGAGAGAGTGGAAGCGTTTAGAGGTTGGGGTGGTGGCCATTTACTTAAGCTTAATATACCGCCCGACTTACCCTTAATCTGGGGTATTAATGAACCCTTAACCTATGAGGCAGTGGGTAACGTCACTGTTAAGCCTGGTTCAGGACTGGTAATTAACGGTTCCCAGATCACCGCGTCCTCAGAGGGGTGTTATGAGATTACTGGGGAATTAGGGGGAGAGAGTGAGCGCCTTGTCATTAGGTTCACCGACTACTCTAGGGATGTTGAGAATCTCTTTAAGCTTAACGTATTAGCTAACTTAAAGAATCCCAGTAACCTAACCCCCAGGGAGGCCGTGGTTAAGTTGAGTGAGGACGGTGTAGTTAAGAGTAAGGCCGATGCATTGAAAATGATTAGAATCTTTGAGAGCGTTTACTATGGTAAGAGGACGGTTAGTAGGAGGGATTACGAGAGCTACCTTAGGTATTTATCTAGTTCACATAATGACCCTAAGGTGATTACCTGTGGTTAGTGCCTCAACTGGGTCATTAAGTAGGTACGTGGTTTACTACGTAATATTAATTATTATTACTGCAGTGTTAATGCTACTTACGTCAGTGGGCTTATATATATTATTCATTTTCTCAATACCTATAGCTGGTTCACTGGCGTTAATGCTGCTTAGCGACTTAAGAAACATGAGGGGTAGGCCTTGGTTCAGGGGGAGGCAGGCTAATGATGCAGCGTACGTTACATTAACATTACTAATGTCCCTAGGCCTCTTCCTAGTGATACCTAGTTATGAGGCTAAGGTTGCCTTAAGTTCATTAATACTATTGGTCTCCGCAGTGATGATTAATAGGCTTGGCTCCAGCCTATCGCTTACAAGCATTAATATCGGTGACTTCCTTAAGAAACTCTCAATCTCAATAGCCTTATTCTCATTATCAGCATTAATGGGGTTAGCCTACAGGCCCCTAATGTACCCGTTCCTAACATCATCCTTAGCAGCCCTAGTATTATCATCAACAGCATTAATTAATGCCCAGCCAGGTAAAGGTGCTGGTAACGCTGTACTTTACCTTAGGAATTCCTACGGTAGTATTGTGGCTGCCTTCTTCGGCTTAGGGGTGTTCTACATGGTGTTGGCTATCCCTAAGTCCCCGATACTCAATGTCTACGTATTAGCAGTATCAATACTATTAACCCTGGCTCTTGTAGCCTACATAAGCTACAGGGCGTATGTGGCTGTCTCTAGGGATATTGAGAAAATAGTGGAGGAGGTTTATGAGGCTCATAAAAGGGAGGTTAAGGTTATTCAAGTGCCTGAACTTAAGTACTTTAATGATGCTGTTGAGGATTTCATTAAGTATGGTCGTAAGGATAAGCTGATCGCGTACCTATCATACATGATGGCTAGTGGTGGTTTTGAGTACAATGAGGTTATTGACGTATTATCAAGCCTATTCAACTACCAGTATTCACCCGATAAACTCTATGATAGGTTCAGCGTTGAGGAGGAAATCACTAGGAGGATTAATGCGTTAAATGATGTGTTAAGCAGTATGACTCAGTATGAGCAGACTAAGAGCACTTACCAAATTTACGGCCAAGCATCGGCTCAGCAGTAATGTAATATTCATGATTATTAGGTAAGAGACGTGTTATTTCTTTACCCATGCATCATGGCTTCCATGAATCATGCTTAAGAATAGGAATCAGACCCCTATAGTAGTTTAAATACTGCCACATGAAAATACCTTTATTAATATGCCTTAAAGCTCTAGCACGTGGATTTAAAGACGGCGTTTGAGAAGGCGGGGAGCATAATTGATGAAGTGTTGAAATTCTACGTTGGTGATAGTGAGGTAATTTCTAAGATAATAGCAGCGGCCTTGGCTGGTGGCCACATACTTATTGAGGATTACCCAGGTATAGGTAAGACATTCCTAGCTAAGCTTGTGGCCAGGCTTCTCGGTATTGATTTCAACAGGATTCAATTCACCCCGGATCTACTTCCAAGTGATATCGTTGGTACTAAGGTTTGGAGACAGGATAAGGGTTATTTCGAAACCATAAGGGGCCCCATCTTCGCTAACCTAATACTGGCTGATGAGATTAATAGGGCTCCACCTAAGACTCAGGCCGGTTTACTTGAGGCTATGGAGGAGGGGCAGGTAACCATTGAGGGTGAAACCATTAAGCTTCCTCAACCCTTCATAGTTATAGCAACCCAGAACCCTATTGAACTCGAGGGAACATACCCGCTCCCTGAGGCTCAATTAGACAGGTTCATGATTAGGATAAGCCTAGGTTACCCTGGTGATGAGATTGAGTTGCTTAAGAGGAGGATTAGTTGGCGTACGGATGATCCAACGGTGTACGTTAAGCCCATTACTAATGCAGGTGAATTAATTGAGATTAGGCAGTACTTAGAGTCCTCAATCACTGTTAGTGATGAGGTGTTAGGCTACATTTCCAGTTTCAGGGCTATTAGGAAGGATCCAAGGGTTCTAGCTGGTCCAAGCCCAAGGGGCTTAATATCATTAATGAGGATGAGTAAGGCAATGGCGTTACTTGAGGGTAGGGATTACGTAATACCTGATGATGTTAAGAGGGTTGCCGTTGATGTTCTTGGGCATAGGATTGTGCTTAAACCTGAGGTAACCCTTGAGGGTGTGAGGGGGGAGTCCATTGTGACTGAGTACTTAAGTAAGCTACCTGTACCGAAGTGAGCCAGGGATGGTTAAGGAATCCTCAAAGACAATAATAATGCTGAGCACCTTATCAATGGCCACTGCGGCAGTGGCATTACTATCAACGGTTAAGCCACTAATTATTGGTGTCGCCTTCCCCTTAATACTAGCCTCCCTAGCCTTAATGATTGAGAATAAGCCACGCATTAATGCTGTCATTGAGGTTAATCCAGGGAGAATATACGTTAACGATGATGTTGAAGTAAACGTAAGGGTTAAGGTAACCGGGGGTTACGGCATAATCACAATTAGAGCTCCCCCTAGGCCAGGTAGTATTGAGGCTGAGGGCTTTGAGTTGGTTGACGGTAAGAACGTTCACGTTGTTTTTAAGGGGCTTAGGGATGTTGAGAAGACCTTTAAGTATAGGCTTAGGGCTGTTAGGAGGGGTCGTTACGAGTTAAGGATTATTGACTACACTTACCATGATTTACTTGGGTTAACAGCACCCATTGAGGGTTACGTGGATGTTTCAGCCCCAGTGGAGGTGATGCCTAGGGTTAAGTTAATAACCAGGGCCACAGGTATAATTAAGCCAAGGGAGGCTTTCCCAAGGACCCCATTATCGAGGCTTGGTCCATACTCCACTGAATTCAGATCCGTTAGGGAATACGTGTTAGGTGACCCCTATAGGTTCATTAATTGGAAGGCAACAGCCAGATCCCCTAACGGTAACCTGATGGTTAATGAGTATGAGAGGGAGGGGTTGAGGACGATATTATTTATTCTTGATTCAGGAAGATGGATGAGGTACGGTACATGGGAGGAGAATCCCCTTGAGTACGGTATATTACTAATATTATCATTATCCAGGCTACTGCTTAGGTATAACTATAACGTGGGCCTATGGACCACAATGGGTAGGGTTTACCCAAGTTCAGGTATGGGTCATTACTATAAGATTCAAAGGGCATTAATGGGTATTGAGGCTAAGCCGGCAGCCTACATAAATGACCCAACCCTGAGGGTTATAGTTAATGAAACAAGGCCGCTGGTAATAATGGTGACCAGTGTTAATAATGATAATGTGAATTGGTTAAGCGGTTTCCTAAAGTCATTACCCACATACGGTATTCTGCTTGATATAATACCCCACAGCATAATCATGAAGATGAACCTACCTGATATTAAGTGCGCTAAGGCATTGGCGTTGGATAGGGTGAGGCTGTATAGGTTAATGCCAAGTAGATTCAGGATACTTTCCTGGGACCCAGTCTGCGATGGGATTGGGCCAATTACAGTGAAGGTATTATCAAACATAGGGTGGAGCGTATGAGGATTCAGTTAAGCCTCATATCAATAATACTACCCCTAATCCCCTACGTGGTGGTATTCCTCTACGGTGACTCAACGGCCAAGGTCATTTCACTGGTCTTCATGGGCCTATCAGTGGTTATTGGTGTATTAGGCGTCATTAGGGGTAATCCTCTTGCTGAATCATTAGTGTCAGTGGTATTCATTTCACTGGTCTCAATACTATCATCAGGTTACTTAGTTTACTCAACGCACACTTACCTACTTTACATTAATCCAATTGGATTAACGATACTTGGTTACTCCATTGGTTTTGTTGAATTAGCCATAGTTTCATCCATGATGCTTAGAATGTATAATAGACTATACGGTGAGTTAACGGGTAAAGGTTATACTGAGGATGAGGTGAAGAGTGAGTTAAGTGAATTCACTAAGAATGTAATCACTGTCTCGGCAATAGTACTCGTGATTTCAATAATCATTTACCTACTGATTAGTTCAGTGACGGTAAGCATTATTGACCCTGTGACTGCACTTGTAGTATTCCTCATAATTTACATTATACTGCTTAGGTATGTAATCAGGGTTAACCCAGCTGGGTAACGTAAGTGTTTTAAAAGTCCTTACACTTAAAGCTCAATGCAATACTCAGACCTAGATAAGATACTTTACTCAATTAGGGTTGCGATAACCTTAACAATACCTGACCTGCTTGCTATAATATCGGCATCAGTGGTTTTAGGCCTATTAACCGGCATATACGCTAAGGCTGGTTCAATAGACTTCATAACAATGGTAATATACGCAGCCTTCATGCTTGCAACAAGCCTGTGGCCATCATTAATAATAGCCCTAACCTACACCCCCGTAATACTACTAATATACAGGGGGTTCAGTGAATTAGATGCTGCAGTTAAATTAAAGTGGGGGAGGATTGGCTCACTCATACTCACTGCCGCCTACCTACTGTGGGTGCTTAACTCAATCCTGGTTACTGTAACTCAGCCCATCTTTCAACCGATAGCCTCAATAGAGTCGCTTATTAACCGTATACCGAGGGGTTCATTCCTAGTCATTATGCCGGTCTACGTTTCTGTAATAATGGCTGCAGCCATGGTTGCTGGTGTAGTAGGCGTATTAATGTGCTCTTATTCACTAATTAAGGTGGGTAGACTAATTGGTAGTGCTAAAACAGTGAGGAATGCCTCAATAATAATAACAATCAGTATTGTGGTTGGGATAATGCCCATGGTGGGTGTTATACTGTTGATAATAGGATTATATTTAATGCTACGTGGACTTAAGGTAATGATCTAAGGCACTAAAACCTGCCTAGCGGTTACCCTCGCATACCTGAGGTTGTCAAGTGCCTCATTAGCCTCCTCAAGCCTCATTACCTTAGTAACAAGGGGCCTTATCTTACCACTGTCAGCAAGCCTCATGACACTCATGAAGTCACTTAGGTTACCTGTTAAACTACCCATTATTTGAATCTCCCTTTGCGTAATATAGGGTGCGTGGTAAGTTAAGTCACCACCATATAGGCCTAGGATAATGTACCTGCCCAGTTTATCTAATGCATCAATATACGTGCCTAAGGTTTCATTAGAACCCACTGTATCAACAATGACATTAACCCCCCTACCGCCTGTAATTTTCCTAACCTCTTCAACAACATTACCCCTACCGTTAATTACGTAATCAGCCCCAGCTCGCTCAATCTCCTTAAGCGCCTCATCCCTAACATCAATACCAATGACTATAGCCCCCATTACCTTAGCTATCTGAATAGCCATGGTTCCCAACCCACCACCAGCACCTATTACTGCAACATACTCAGACGGCTTAACCTGAGCCTTCCTAACCAGGGCCCTATAGGGTGTTAAGCCAGCGCAGGGTAATGGGGATGCGTTAACGGTGTCAAGGTTCCTTAACACGTAAAGGTACCTATAGTGCGGTATTAGCACGTACTCAGCGAAGCCACCATCAATGTTCTCACCAATCTTAATCGGGTGCTCGCACAACTGCTCCTCACCCAGTTTACAGTAGTGGCAGGTTCCATCACCTATCCATGGGTCAACAGCAACCCTATCCCCCTCCTTAACCCCCTCCACATCATCCCCAACAGCAGCCACAGTACCGGCTATCTCATGACCAGGGGTTACTGGTATTCTTAAACCAAGGGCCTTCACATCAATCCTACCAAACCTACCATCCACGAAGTGAACAACACTATGGCATACACCAGCACCCTCAACCTTAATTAAAACCTCAGTACCCTTAGGTTTAGGTATTGGAACCTCCTGGAGTTTAAGAGGCTTACCAAACTCCACAAGCCTCATTGCACGCATAAAATCAGGCATACTAGTAATAGGGTATTACATTTAAAAGCATTAATTACTAACTAGTATCAATATGTTTAAACATAATCTTAATGCTGGATAACGTAAAAGGCTATGAATCATCCTTAAGTGAAGTATAGGTTTAGTTTTAGTGTTCATAATCACATTAAGTTAACCGTGGCATTCACCTGCGTTTAAGTAGTGTTATCTTGGCTTCACTAAGACCGAACGGTCTTAACACGTAGTCATCAGTCCAATCACTGCCAATGACCATGAATGATTCAGGCCTTACATACGTTAAATCACCCTTATCATGTAATGGACCCAGTACATTACCCAACGTACCCACTAGGGTTACCTTAATCTTATTTTCACCAGGCCTTATGAAGCGTGTTATGTTGATTTCACCGGTACTGTTTATTAGGAATCCGGCGTCTGAATCGTTTATACTGACAAGGGCTAATGCAGCATTGAATCTTAAAATCAAGTGAGCATCATCGAACTGGTCAGGTATTCTAAAGCTCCTCGTTAACTCAACTGAACCGCCGTAAAATGGGTAGCCTTGTCTCGTTAAATCACCTAACTTAACTGTTTCTGGTTCCCACCCTGATAATGATGATTGAGCCCTTGGCCTTAACTCGACTGTGAAGTCGCCGAGGATGTATATTGGGTTAATAGTATATGGCTCTAAGCCAACCCTACCACTAATAACAATTTCATTAACCCCCTCCTTAATTAATTCTGATATATCATACATCTTGAAGTTCCAGTCAAGCCATTGACCAATGGGCTTACTTAAATCAATGCCGGTACCATTAACTGAGACCGCGTTTAATAATTCAGTACCCTCAATAACTAATTTAACAATACCCTTAGGTTTACTTAATACGTTAAATGTGAATTTAAGAGTGTACCTGGAGCCAAAGCCCATGTTGATAAGTTCGCTTGCAATCCTTGGGATCGGCATTAATCCACTCCATGAACCATCACTACGCATTAACATTGCATAATCCAGAACTAGTACATTTGGGTTGAGTCTATGTATAACCCAGCCATCACTTAACTCAATCTCGCTAACCTTAACATAGTTAATACTCTGCTCAATTATTGGTTTACCTGGTTTAAGTATGAGTAGTTTTGAATCAACTGGGTTAAGGTTAACCCTAATCCACGTCCACCTATCCCTTAATGAGGCTGGGTAGTCACTGATACTGCCTTTTAACGGATCCCATTCCTCAACCTTAAATGAACCCTTTAAACCAACCTCAACCTCATGCCCCTTAACCCTACTTGTATTAACAATGAATACAACTAATGAATCCCCAATCTCCCTAACATGCGTCAGTACATCACCATCACTGTCACTTGGACTATTAACAATAATACTCCTCTCAACGCTGGCTAAGGCTTCATTAAGCTTACCCACATCATCAATAACCTTAACTCTACTGAGGAATTCATTAATACTAGGCGTCTCCACGCCATCAATCATTGCTGGGAGTGGTTTAATGGCTATTACTAATCCACCATTATTAATAAAATCACTGAGGAGTTTAATTGTGCTTGAGGCTAGTGTTATGCTTGGAGGTATCACAACCACCCTATACCCCACCCTACCCACCTTGAGTAAACTACCTTCAACTGCAGCATGCTTAGCCATTATTAACTCATCACCAAGCTCGAAATCCACATGCATTCTCGTGAACTCCCTAAGAATCCTCATGAATGATTCATTAATAGCAGCAGCCTCAGACTCATTAACCGGCGTGTAGGTTGCCCAAACACTGCCAATTGGGTGTAGGATTAATACATCCACTAACCTAACCCCCTGTGATAGTACGTAACTAAGCCTAGCGAAGTAATCCTCAATAATCCTATTATACCGCCACCATGGTTGACTCCAATGTATTGTTAAACCGTAATCATGCTTCCTCCTACCCCTCAGGGAGTAGGGGATTAGGTGGTGGTTGAGTAGGTTAATGCCTAGGGCGTATAGGAAGTCCCCAATCCACTTCCTATCCTCGAATGTTGGGTGATGCCCAGTGGCACCGTAGGTTTCACTGAGAACCCTCCCCTTACCCAATTGATCAGCAACACTAGCCACCTGTTTAGCCGTTAGGAGCATATCCCATATCCTTAAGCCTAAGTGATCCATGCCGGGAATATGCATGTACTCGTAGTGAGGCATAACAGCACCAACGGTTAATTGGGAGAGGAGTGTATCCTCACCAAGGTAATGACCAGTGAACCTTAAACCATTAGCATCACACCACTGGTAAATCCTCCTACTATAAGACTCAACGAAAAGCATGGTCACAGTCCTCCAGTAATCATACCTAGTCTTAGTGAAGGAACCCATGTTGAAGAATAATTCAGGTAACTTATCAACAATATCATAACCATTAACCCCCTTAAAATAATCAGGGAAATTACTCGTCCAGGGTATTGCGTATGTTGAGTATAGTGAATGCCTTAGGGGTACTTGCCTCCTCGGTGGTCTTGATTCATTTAAATTGGGTTCATCTGTGAATATGCCGGGCACTACGTTACCTATATGTTCCTTAAGCTCCCTAACGTATGGTTCATAGGCAGTTCTTATGAATTCATCAGTGACCCTTGGATTAAGTAGATCAACGTAATTGAATCCATTAAACCTAAAGTTACTTGATGGCGCGGTGTACTCAATGAAGTTTAAGTAAATGTAACCATCCAACGCCTCACTACTACTAACCCTAACACAATCACTGGGCAATAAGTCATTACTCAAACTGCACCTGAACGACGCCACTGTTTCAGGGCCCACTAGAGCCATGTTGTGTATGAACAGTATAAGGGCCTTAGCCCTATACTCAGGTCCGAGGGCTGGTACATGACCACCGGCGAAGCCTGAGGGCCACCTATCCTCATCGTAAAGCCAAACCTTGACCCCAATCCTAGCAGCCTCCTCAACAACGGCCTTAAGTGCCTTAAACCATTCATTGCTTAGGAATGGTGTTAGTAAACCCTCCCTAGCATGAAAAAACACACCACCAAAGCCAGCATCCTTAATCAACCTAATCTGCCTAATCAACTCATCAACATTAAGCCTATCATTAATAGACCAAAAAGGAACACCCCTAAACTCAATGGATGGGTTAATGAAATACTCGACACTTAGTTCATTAGGCATTGAGAGCAAGGATCCGTGAAATATAAGTCACTTACTGTTATCAGTATTAAATTAAAAGTTAACTCGATTATACACTGGTGATTGCAAGCGATACTGAATACTGTACATAGTTTGAATGCATGTTTAAAAGACTGTTAAATTATAAATTATATGTGAGGCCCTTAATTACTATCACAACAGCGGTAGTGATGGTAATAGCATTAGTTGCTGTATTCGCCTTCACTTTAATCAATCATGGGGTGAAGCATGAGGTTAATTCGCAATACACCTACATTATAATGGAGTATAAGCCCTTCTTCCCATCATACGGCACCACCAGCGAGGCTACACCTATTACTGCACTATGGAGTAATAAGACGGCAATAGTAGTTCAAGACGCGCTTTGGTTAAGTTGGGCTGGTGTGGATGCGATCCTCATTGATTGGTCACCGGTATTAGGTGTTAATTATTCCTCTTAGTATTAGGGTTAGTAGCTTGTATATTCCCCTCCTTATTTCATAATTCACAGTGGTGGTGGATAATCCTAATGTGTCCGCGACCTTACTTAACGTGGTTCTCCTTGGTTCACTTAGGTATCCTAATTCATACGCCGTCTTCAATACTTTTAACTCACCCTTGCTTAGGAATGGGGTTAATTTACTGTGGATGGTCATGTATATTAATTCATCAGCGTTAATACGCCTGGTTCTCATATCCTTAACCTCACCACCCATTGTTAAGTATTGCTTAAGCCTCTTAACCTCACTTGAACTTGGTAATGCGAATCCCCAATTCTCCACGCCATTAATTATAGTGTCCTTAACCTCAATACCACCTAGCCTATAGGCCCTAAACCTAGTGGAATTATCTAACTTAACCCTTATGATAATGCTAACCCTCTTAGGGTACCCTGTGTTTAATGGTGTCACTTTAATAACCTCCTTAACATTACCATCACTTCTAATAATATTCAGTATGCCCCTAAGCGTTGCCTTATCATTAACCCTAAGTATAGCGAACTCTAGGGCGTACTTCCCAGTTTCATTAATGTATGATTCAACAACATTGTAACTGAATTCATAGCCACTGGCCTTATACGTCCAATCAACCTTATGAACATAATCAAACTCAACATAAGTGAATCCACGACTAATATCAAGGTAATTAACCTGCATTATTAACATAAACACTAGAATACTTAATAAGCATTACTTCAAAAATCATTAAGTAAACATGAATTACTCAACATAATTTAATGACACCATAGGTAATTCAAGTTAATAAATAAGCTAAATCAACAAAACACAAATAATATCTACCAAGAATAAGTGGAGTGGGGAATTGGTGAAGATTTATGTTGTTTCGTTCTTTTCAATAACATTAGGTAACCTTCTTAGGTAATCCCTTATTATTAAGTAGGTGTCCTCTCCCCCTATTATGCCTCCTTTAGTTACAATGATCTTACCATCAAGTAAACCTCCCCTAATTAAGCCTACACCAACAAGGGGCATTACTTCACCTATTGACTCTAGGTAATTGGCCTTAGATACATTAATCAGTAAATTAGCAGTCTCACCACCACTCACCACTAATGCGTCAAATTGAGCTGCCTGTTTTATGAAATCTTCATTTAAGTAATCCTTATCCTTCATTAGATCGAAGCTAATTATTACATTATCATAACTTGATAAATCAGTTGAATCCCTGATGTTAATAACCCTAATACCGTTCCTCTTAGCCCTCTCAATCTGCCTAATGGTATTCTCATGCGTACTGCCAATTATGAAGCATACTCTCTCAACCCTATTAATAGTATGTTTACTTAACTTCCCTTTAACATAAAGTCCGGCGACTTGAGCATTTAATGGCCCTGGATCCACTGCAGTGAAGCCATTATCATGTATTACCTGGGCTATTTCAGCAATATCACTCATTGTTCTTGAATCAACAATCACCACGCCTTTTAGATTACTGGCATTAGCCTTAAGCCCCCTAATACTCGTAACCATAGCCCTAATACCGCCAAGTCTCTCAAGTATACTTACCTTGGAGTCGCCTAAAATAGTGAAACCACCCTCAGTGAACCTACCGTACTCGGGTATTGTGTCTGTGATAACCATTGTTCGCTTAAGTAGTGGCCTCAACTCAGGCCCAATATTACCCCTTAATGCACTATCAATTCTCTTCCCAATTATGAATCCATTATACTCAGCGTAACTGATAACCGACTTAACCCTACTCTCAGCAATATCTGGCTCAATAAGCCTACTTTCAGTGTTAACGACAACGCATTCAGCATCACCTGGGATCAGCTTAATTAGCCTATGGTTAATAACTATGACACTGCAGTGTTTACTCATCATACCGGCAACACCATTAGCACCAGTTAAGTCATCTGAAATAACCATGAACCTAACCATCACCGGTGTAGTTACGTTAAGGGTTTAAACCCTTAATACCATAAGCCTATGAATCACCACTTCATCAACATAACACGTATAGTTATGGCTCTCTCCCTCAAACCTTTTAAGCCAGGTTTTATAATGAGTGCTCGCTTACTGGTTAGGGCTTAAATTCATCAGTATCATAATGATGAGACTTTAAGCACGTTGCACAAGGATTAAGGTTTTAAATACAGGGGAGTTTAATTAGTGGAATGTCTGAGCTTAAGGAATTACTTTGGGTGGAGCGTTTTAGGCCTGTTAGGCTTGTGGATTTGGTTGATCAGGAGGGTGTTAAGGTTGGTTTGATGGAGTTTGTTAGGCGTGGTGACTTGCCTCACCTACTCTTCTATGGTCCTCCAGGTGTTGGTAAGACTACTGCTGCCTTGGCTTTGGCTAGGGAGCTTTACGGTGATTCATGGCGTAGTAGTGTTCTTGAGCTTAATGCCAGTGATGAGAGGGGTATTGATGTTATTAGGGAGAAGGTTAAGGAATTCGCTAGAACAATACCCACCGGCCCAGTACCGTTTAAACTAGTAATCCTTGATGAGGCTGATAACATGACTAGTGATGCCCAGCAAGCCTTGAGGAGGATTATGGAGATGTACGCATCAACAACAAGATTCATACTACTAGCCAACTACATAAGCGGAATAATAGAACCAATACAATCCAGGTGCGCAATATTCAGATTCAACCCACTACCAAAGGAGGCAGTAATAGAGAGGCTTAGGCAAATAGCCAAGGAAACTGGAGTAGAGGTAACTGAGGATGGGTTAGAGGCAATATGGGAGGTGAGCCAAGGAGACATGAGAAAAGCAATAAACACACTACAAACAACAACCACAACAAACAAAAAAGTGGATAGGGAGGCTGTGTATAGGGTTGTTGGTAGGGTTGAGTTTAAGGTTGTTGATGAGTTCATTGAGAGCGCCTTAAGTGGTAGGTTTGAGGACTCCCGTAAGTTGCTTAGGAACATAATGTACACGTACGGTGTGTCCGGTGTTGAGTTGCTTAAGTATATTGAGGATGAACTACTCATTAATGATAAGTTTAAGCTACCTGTTGATGCGAAGGTTGAGGTCAGTGAGCTTGTGGCTGATATTGATAATAGGCTTGTAACAGGTAGTGATGAGGAGATTCAATTAACAGCATTAATAGCTAAACTAGCCCTCATAGGCTCTAAGTATGGTTTAAGGACCGTGAAGGAGCCTGAATCCAAGCCAAGTGAGAAGCCTGTTAAGAGAGGGTTACGTAAATGAGTACACGTAGGTTACCTTGGTTTGAGAAGTATAGGCCAAGGAGCCTCAAGGATATTGTTAACCAGGAGGAGGTTAAGAAGACTATGGAGGATTGGATAAGTAAATGGTTAAGTGGGAAGGAGAAGAGGGCTATATTGCTTTCAGGCCCACCTGGCACTGGTAAGACAACTATGGTTCATGCGCTGGCGTATGATTATGGGTTAGAGTTGTATGAAATGAATGCCAGTGATGTTAGGACAGCCTCAAGGATTAGGGAGACTATTGGTAAGGCGTTAACCCAGGGTTCATTATTCGGCTTCAGGGGTAAGCTTGTGCTCTTTGATGAAGTCGACGGTATTAACGTGAGGGCTGATCAAGGAGGCATATATGAGATAGTTGATATTGTTAAGGAGGCCAAGGTCCCAATAGCCATGACGGCCAATGACCCATGGGATCCTAAGCTTAGGCCCCTTAGGGATATTTGCGTTGTTGTTCAGGTTAAGCCGCTTAAGAATAGGGATATTATTGAGATGCTTAGACGCATATGCAATGCGGAGAAGGTTAAGTGCGAGGAGGATGCCTTAAGGCTTATTGCAGAGTCGTCAATGGGTGACATGAGGTCGGCTATAAATGACCTACAGACTGTTGCTGAAACAGGCCCAGTAACTAGGGAGAGGGTTTCATTATTGAGTAGTAGGGCTCACCAGTACGATATGTTTAGGATGGTTGACATGGTGCTTAAGGCTAATACCGTAGCATCGGCTACTGGGGTAACTAGGTTGCCTAGTTTTGATTGGGAAAGCTTCCTACTTTGGCTTGTTGAAAATGCGGCTGTGGCCTACTCATCGTCACTAGTAGCCATGAGTGATGCTTATGATAACTTATCCAGGGCTGACGTACTTAGAGGCATTATGAATAATAGGCAGGAGTGGGAGTTAATGCCTTACGTGCTTGAATTAATGACCAGTGGGGTTGCTTTAGTTAGGGATAAGCCTAAGTTACCATTCTTCATAAGGGGTATGAGGTTCCCTGAGAAGATTAGGTTATTAGCTAGGACTAAGGAGATTAGGGATACTAGGGATCATATCATGCATATGCTTAGGGTTCAGCTTCATGAATCAACATCAGTCATAATAAGGGATTACCTACCTTTAATAAGAACATTAATTGAGAATAATGGTAAGGTTATTGAAGTACTAGCCAAGTCACTGGGTGTATCCGAGAGATCCATTAAACTTATTATAAGTCCTGAAACCGTTGAAGAACAGGAGTAAACTATGGTTAAGTATTCAATATATGAGACGTACAGTGCAATAATACCCGTATATGAGAGGACGAGTAAGGCAATAACCCTTGGGTTAATAGGTAAATGGAGGAGAAAGACCATTAACCTAGGCCTTAAGGCTCTTAATGATTCAGGTAATGAACTCAGCGTTCTTGATGCTGGTTCAGGCCCAGGAAATATGACGGTTGAGTTAATTAAAAGTGGAGTTAAACTAAGGCGCGTTGTGTTGCTGGATCAATCAGTGGCAATGCTGAACACTGCCCCAAACCTTAATTACATTGACAAGGTCTGCGGCTCCTTTGAGCACATGCCCTTTAGGGACTCTGTTTTTAACATGATCATAATGGGTTTCTCACTCCATACCGCAAATGACTTAAGGAGAACCTACTGTGAAATATCCAGGATACTTAATGATAATGGTGTATTAGCCAGTGTAAGCATTGGTAAGCCCATTAATCCCATTTACCGCGCCTTAGGCTGGCTATACACTGTTGCCGCAATACCATTAATAACCCTTGTATTTGCTGGACCAAGGTATGTCTCGTATTTTTATGACATACATAACATATATGTTCAATTACCACCTAATAATGTGTTTAGAAGCATGGCTAATGGTTGTTTAAGGCTTATTCAATATAGGGATGAAGTCCTTGGTTTAGCTAACATCATTATAATGAGGAAGTGGAATCATGGTTAACGTAATTCTAGCCACAACTAAGCCAAGGAACAGTAGGATTGCAAAAGACCTGGAGGATTACCTCATCGTTAAGTTAGGTAATGTTAAGGTTACTAAGTCACGTTTCAGTGGTCTACTCGTAATAGAGACTGAGCTTGACCCTACATTGGTTTCTAGGGTTATTTTAAGGAGTCCATTTGCGGGTACAGTACTGTTTAGGATTGTTCCAATTATTGAACACATCAATGGGTTAAACCTAGAGGATTTAGTTAACTGGGTGCTGCGTAGGATTAACCAATGCGGTGACCAGAGACTATTAGTTAGATGTAGGGCTAGGGGTCATGGGGTTAGTGACTCAGGTTGTGAGCTTGAGTTGGCTAGAATGCTTAAGGAAAGGGGTATTAATGTTGGTGTTAAGTCGCCTGGTTGCCTACTGTTAATTGAATGTTGGGAACAAGGATGCGGTGTTCTTATGGATAAAATTGACTTAATTAAAGAGTATGCGCTTATAAATATAAAGTAATGAAGTAAATTAACCGTTTATTATATAGGTAAGTGCTAAGGGAATTAAAGTTTTAGAGTATTAGAGAAGTTTACTCCTTAATAAGCATTAAAGTTTTAAAGCAGAAAGAACAAGTATATGCGTGGGGGAGTTAAGTGTAATTAAGAATCCAGCAGCATTAACGCCAGATTTCATACCGCCTAGGTTAGTTGATAGAGAGGAGCAGATGAGTACACTTAAGATGATTTTTGATGATTACATTAAGTCCCCTGGATCATTCTACGCTAGGGCACTACTCGTGGGCAGTACTGGTACCGGTAAGACTATCACAAGCCTTAAGTTTAAGGAATACGCCTCACGCTCATCAACGGTGAGGTTTATTTATGTACCATGCTGGACACATAGGACAATGCACTCAGCCGTTAGGCATATTGGTGAATCACTGAAGATGAGTATACCTAGGCGTGGTTTTTCATCAGATGAGCTCCTTGAGATAATCTACGATTACTTAAAGGATAATGACATGTACGTGATCATAGTTCTTGATGATGTATTCCACATAGTTAACAATAGTGGTGCGGATTCACTTGGATTATTAATAAGGTTCTATGATGAGCACATAGGGGAGCATGATTACCACTTCTCATTAATACTTATTGATAGGGATGAATCACTATTAGATAAGCTTGATGCTGGGGCTAAAAGCACCCTGGGCAGGAACATAATTAAGTTCCCACCGTACACTAAGGATCAGATTTACGAGATACTTAGAGATAGGGCACAGGAGGCTCTTCATCAAGGTACCTATAATGATGAGATCCTTGAAATGATAAGTGATGTTACTGGAGCTAGAGATGGTGATGGAGGCAGGGGTAACGCTAAGCAGGCTATTGAAATACTATGGAAGGCAGCATTAACAGCGCAGCAGCAGGGCTCTAGGAGGATTCTACCGGAGCATGTTAGGGTTGCCATTAAGAACACGCTGCCTGTTCATGTGGGTGAATTAAAGGGTATGGATCTTCACGAGAAGTTATTCCTACTAGCCATAGTTGAGGCACTGCGTAAGAAGAGGGATGTACCATATGTAACCTTCGGGGAAGCCGAGGAGGAGTACATAATGCTTTGTGAAAGATACGGGTTAAGGACTAAGCGTAGTCATGGTCAATTATGGCATTACTTAAAGGACATGGAGGGTACGTGGAGGATTATTGAAACCAGGTTATCTGGTAAGGGTATGAGAGGTAGAACAACGTTAATATCAATACCATATGAATCACTCAATGTACTGGCTCAGGAGTTAACAAGGATTCTTGACTATGAATTAGCCGTTAGGTGACCCTCATGAACCTAGTTGATGAAATAATGGAATCGAAGATAAGGATTAAGATTATACTATCACTTTATGAATTAGGGGAATTAAACATAACTCAATTATCTAAGATAATAGGCTCAAACTACACGTTAACATTAAAGCATGTTAAAGCCCTTGAAGATATTGGAATAGTTAAGGAAGTTACAATAGGTAGAATGAGAATAATCAAGTTAAACAAGGATACCCCAGCATATAAGCACATTAAAGACCTAGCCAACACGCTCAAGAATCTAATGAACCTACAGCAGTAATTACCAATATGCATTAACTAAATAATAAGTACCACTAAGTAGCACTCATTATTATATTATTTACTTTATTTTAACTATAATACTAAGAAGCGCATATTAAATGGTTTAAATATGTCATCTAGTGGTGGAGGAATAGAAAATATTACTAGAAGTATAACAAGTAGTCTGGTATGGTTAATAGTATGGATTGCGGCATATATGATGGTTGCGGCCATTGTAAACGGTGTATTACCTCAAGTCTTAAGCCCTATATTTAACTACAGGGAATTAGTTCTTAAACCATATGGTGCCTACATAAATATAACGCTAGCATTAATCTTTGGTTATATGATTGTCAAGAGTTTTGCCAACTTCATTTACTGGTCCATGAGAATGAGGTATCCCCACCAGACTGCTGCAGCCATTAGGAGTATCATGACTATATTAGGGATTGGTGCATTACTGGCTGCAATAGCTGGGGGAGTTGCAGGGGGTGCAGCTGGGGTAGCCTTAGGCGGCTTCCTGGCACTTGTCATTGGTTTCGCCTCTCAGCAGGTTTTAGGTCAGGCTGTTGCCGGGATGTTCATATTATTAACGAGGCCATTTAAGATAGGCGACTAAGTGAATATCGTAGGTGAACAAGGTACTGTAGAGGATGCAACAGCACTCTTCACCTACGTTAGGAAAGATGACAACACCCTAGTCCTAATACCGAGTAACTCAATAATAAGTAACAAGATATATCATCTTAAGAAGACTCAATAATTTAATAGATCTTTCATTGCCCATCTATTGATGATAATTATTAACTCATATGATAATAGGCATGGACTTGATATACTGAAGGATTATGCATTAGTCGTACATTTGCTATACAATAGTAAAATATATTAATTTATACTATGTAAAAAATTATTACAACATTTATAAACCATTTTCCTCATCATGAGTAATGTACATTTTTATTGTTAGGTTGATTGTATTTATTAAACTATATAAAAGGTAAATATAATTAATGTAAGGATTATACGAAACTTTTATAAGTCTAGCATCAATACCCTTCTATGGTGGAGCAATCTAATAAAGTGGGATTGAGAAAACACTTAACTTTAGGCGACCTCTTAATCATAGGTGTAGCAGGATCAATAGGTGGCGCTGTATTTTATGGTGCACAAAAGGCTGCTGCAGAAGCGGGTCCTGCAGGCATATTGGCTTATGCATTGGCGCCGGTATTATACTTCTTTATAGCCTTAACTTACATAGACTTAGCGATGGATTATCCTGAGGCAGGTGGTCCATCTAGGTTCGCCATTTATAGCCATGGCCAAGCCACAAACATAATAAATTCCGTTGCTGACTTAATATGGTATCTATTCATACCGCCACTGGAGGCTTACGTGTTTGTTGCACTTGTGGTTAGTGAATTTTATCCAGGTGTTATTAATCCAGCTACGGGTAATTTAACCCTCATTGGTGGTTTAATAGCATTAGCGTTAATAATGATAATGGTTCCCTTAAACTACTACGGTATAGAGGTTTTCACGGTCTCAAATAAGGTGGTTGGTTCCATGAAGTTTGCGTTATACGCCATAATGGCTATTGTTTTCGCACTTACAGCACTTAAGTTTAATCCATACGTGCTCAAGAACTTAACGAACTATGGGGGGTTTATGCCTTACGGTGTTACTGGTTTATTTGCAGCCATGCCAATAGCAATGTTCTCATTTGGTGGAGCTAGGACTATACCGGACTTCGCTGAGGAGATTAAAGGGAAGCGTAGTATTGTACCTGGTCTCATATTAACGGTTGTCGGCCAAGGTGTGATTTACGTAACCTTTGCTGCATTGTTCGTACTTAGTGTTGACTGGGGTGTTTTCCATATAAGGCCAGGTGACTGGTCATCATTTCTAAACATATCTAGAAACCCATACTATTACCTTGCTGCTGCGTATAAGCTACCCTACATGTATATACTCCCCATGCTGTACCTGATTCTAGCATTATTCATGGTTGGTTACGTGTACATGGGTGCTGGAACAAGGGTAATGTTAGCCATGGCTCGTTCTAAGTATGTTGCCGGTAAAATCGGTGAAATACACCCAAGGTATGCAATACCTTACTGGGCCTTAATAATATTTGGCTTAATAGGGGCAGCCATATCATTCCTCTTCGCCCCAGTACCAGGCCTTTATGGAATAGTCAGTGATACAACAGCTGCAGGTTACATAGGGTTTGCTGTTAATCCAATAGCCATGATGGTGCTTAGGAAGCAGGGTGCATCAAAGTATCAAGTACCTGCAGGTTGGTTTGTTTCAGCAACAGCATTTGCGATATCGTCATTAATAGTGTTTTGGAATGGCTGGCCAGCTGTACCCTATGCGGTACTTCTCATGACTGTAGTGGCAGTTATATTAGCTATAATCTACCGGGTTAAGGAGGGTTGGCTTGAGGCGACGTGGTACATTGGTTGGATAGCCTTCGAAACATTAATGGCATACATAGGTTCAGATGGTGCATTAAACATAATACCATTCACATGGGCTACTGCAATAACAGCCATTATTTCACTGGCCGTGTTTTACCCACTAGGTATTATACTTGGATTAAGGCAGAGGAACTTTGAGGTTCATATAAAGGACTTAGGTGGCGTTTGATTAGGCCTATAGGGAGCTAACTTACATTAACCCCATAATCTTAATGCGGTGGAATGCATAATACTTACCCTATAAATAGTTTAATTTGAATTTAATTTATCCATAAGGTTTAACTGATCTTAAAATGCAATGATCCATATGATTATTCTCCATGATGAACCTTACATAGATGATGTAGTCAATTTTTTAAATAAATCACTAATTAAGCCTGTGGATGATGTAGTTAAGGAGAATGATTACGTGCTCCTTTGGCACAGTAATGAGATTAAGCTTGTTGTTAAGGCTAGGAGGAACCTAGTAGTCAGTACAGTTAGGGGTGTGTTAAGGATGAGTGAGATTATTGGTAAGGAGTATGGTTCAAAAATAGTGACTAACCTGGGGTATGTATTTTATATTACTAAACCAGATATAATGGATATATTGCTTAAGATGCCTAGGGTAACTCAACCCATATATCCAAAGGACTCCTCTACATTACTAATCATGCTTAATATTAGGCCGGGGAGTAGGGTACTTGAGGCTGGATTAGGTAGTGGTTACGCTACAGTAATACTTGCGATGCATGCTGGGCCCTTTGGTCAAGTTATCACTGTTGAGAAATCAAGTAAGTACATTAGGGTTGCTAAGGAGACTTTAAGAGCCATGGGTGTGTACGATAATGTTGACGTGATTAATGGTGATGTATCCAGGATTAAGCTTCCAAGTGAGTACTTTAATTCCGCATTGCTTGATATGGGTGATCCATGGAATGCAATACCCAATATCATTAATTCACTTAAACACGGAGGCAACATTGCCGTTTATGTACCCACTATTAGCCAGGTGGAGAGGGTTATTAGTAGTTTGATGGCTTCGGGCTTTATAGATATTAAAATGATTGAGGTTAATTGGAGAGAGTGGAAGACCACGATTAATGAGGTTAGGCCTAAGACCTGGAATCTGTCTCACACAGGCTTCATAATAGTGGCTAAGAGGCCTTAATTCCCTAAAGACTAACTGTGATTTCTCACTTTACTTATCGTTGACCCAGGCGTTAGCATTTTCATTACTATTACTTAGTCTCCTTAACCCACCCCTATGAACAGCATCAACAATATCCTTAAGCACCACAGCTGGGGATTCCTCAATAACAGTCCCGGTTATTATCACGTCAGCCCCCGCTAAGGCTATTGAGTAAGCTGCCTCAGGGCTCTTTATGCCTCCCCCAACCATCAGTATTTTATTCCTCACAGCCCTCTTAACCTTAGCCACCACACTGGATGGTACCGGCTCCCTGGCCCCTGACCCAGCCTCAAGGTAAATTGCCGAGAAGCCCATGTAGTATGCGGCTAACGCGTACGCAACTATCACGTCCTCCATGTGGAATGGTATTGGTTTAGCGTAACTGGCGAAGCCCACTGCTCCACCCTCCCCAACTATTATGTATGCCATTGGTATTGATTCAAGGTTACTGTAGTGCTTAGCCATAAGAACCGCCGCCTGCACTTGAGCCCCAATGATGTAGTATGGGTCTGTTGAGTTTAATACTGAGAGGAAGAGCACTGCGTCGGCTCTTCTACTTAACCCAGCTACACTACCTGGGAATAATATTATAGGCAACTTAACCTCCTGTTTAACAGCGTCAATGTAATTATCCAGTGTACCCTCATTAACGCCATAACTACCGCCAATCATTAGTGCATCGGATCCAGCCTTCTCAGCCCCCTTAGCTAGTTCAATGAACTTATCCATGGTTACCTTGTCAGGGTCAAGTAACGAGAAATGCAACGCCCCCTTCTCTGTAAGCTTATTCATCAAGGATTCAAATACAGTCATTAATCATTTTCAGCCGGTGGGAGTTTTAAGTTATTACTCTTCAACATCAGTGTCAGGCTCTGGGGCGTCAAGGTACTCTATGCCCTCGTCACTGTCTATTATGCCTTGATTCTGTTGATTAGTATTAGTGGTGTTAACCTTAACCTCCACCTGCTTAGTGGGTTTTAATTCACCTGCAAAGTACTTATCAACGAATTTATTATAGTAATCCACGGGTAGTAGGCCATTAACCTTATCGAACACTGCCTCAAGCCCACAGACGCCGCACGTAACCTTAACCTTATTCTCCTTCTTAATTACGGAAACGTTAACCGCAACTGACCCACAGTAGGGGCACTGAAACACAGTTGGCAGCCTCTTCTTAGGTCTTACCAACAATTTACGGGTCTTCCTCCTCTTACCCATGATTCGAAAAAGCGTAAGGCAGCTTAAAATACTTTCCCTCAGGTAACACAATACAATTATTAAGTAATTATTCATTAACAATGGCGTATTAAAGGAAACTTAATGCTTTAAGTCACCGCCTCTCCAGTTTACCGATCTCCTCCATGATGCGTCTATGCTCCTCCCTAATCTGTTCAATCTCCTCCCTAAGCCTCTGATACTCCACACCCCTCTCAAGCTGATCCCTAATCCTCTTAGCCACCTCCCTGGCCAGCCTCCTGATCCTTCCATCAGGATCCCTTGACGCTAATTCATCAAGCGTAGGCAATAGGGCCGGGTGCTTAACCTCATCGGCTGTAGCCACCACAGCGAACCTAACCCTGAATTGACCATCCCTAGCCAACTCAATTAACCTATCAACAGCCTCCCTCCTATCAATAAACCTACCGAGGGCCATTACCGCAGTGGCCCTAACCAAGGTTGGTTTACTGGGCTCAGTGTAATTAAGCACCACCTTAAATGCATTATCAGTACCTAATTCACCTAATCCCCTTAATGCACCCTGCGTTATTACGTAGTTAAAGCCCCCGTAGTCAAGGGCCTTAATTAACTCACCCTCAAGGTCCCTAATCCTTAACCTACCTAGGCTTACTAATGCAGCGTATCTGACGTAATCAGACTCCTTACCATCATTAGCAATAGTGAGGAGGACTTTAGCCACCTCTGCATCACCCTTAAAGTTACCTAAGGCATCAATGATGCTTCTCCTAACCCTCGGGTGCGTGACCCGTTTAAGTAACCTCAGTAACTCTGACTTAGCTGCCTCACCCCCTATCCTACCTAATGCATTAGCTGCCTCAACGGCAACACCCCAGAATGGGTCCTTCTCAATGATTGATGCTAAGGCTTCAACGGCCCTTGGGCTTGCGTTCTTAGCTAGGGCATTAATAGCCTCAATCCTACACATTACATCTTCATCACTTAACTCGCTTATAGCCTCCTCAAGCGGCTTATCGAATTGAGTTACCTTAAGTATCTTGAACTTGGGGTCGATGCAAATGTACTTTGGTTTACTGGGTGCATTTAAGTGAAGTACGTGCTCCTTCTCCTCAATATTCAGTAACCTAACCTCACTATTACCCTCATAAACTATCTTAACCTCAAGCGGTATCTTATAGACAGGGTATGAATCATCACCCTGTGCCTGACTCACACTTAACCTAATTGCTGATTCATCGGGAAGCCAACTCCATGAAACCTTAAGAACAGGGTGACCGGCTGAGTAGACGTATTGCTTAAAGAACCAGGTTAAGTCCTCACCGTAGGCCTCCTCCATGGCTTTCCTTAAATCCTCAGTATCAGCATTACTGAACCTATGCCTATTCAAGTAGGCCTCAATACCCTTCCTGAAGTTTTCCTCGCCTATTATGTTTCTTAACGTGTGTAGTACTAGGGAGCCTTTCTCGTACGTGTGCCTATCAAACATCTCCTCAGGTATTGAGTATAGGTTTGTGACTATTGGCCTTGAGTAACGCCTATACTCATCTAGGTAAGCCCTAAGGTTACCGTAAAGCCTATACACGAATTCATCAAAACCCCTACTGTGGAGTGTGTATAATGCATCGAAGTAGGTTGCGAAGGCTTCATTAAGCCAAATATTACCCCAATCCCTAGTAGTAACCAAGTCACCAAACCACTGATGAGCCAACTCATGAGCAACCAAACCATCAGAGGAAAAATCCTCCCTACCCCTACAGGGCCACTCATCATACGGGCACTCCTCCCTCTTAGTATGCAGTGTGGTGTCTGTTAGTATGGTTACCGTGGTGTTCTCCATACCGCCGTAAATGAATTCATGAACAGCCACCTGCTTATAAACAGGATACGGGTACTTGACGCCTGTGTACTCACTGAAGAATTTAATGGCATCACAGGTGGCTGCAAAGGTTACTTGAGGATCCCCATACCTACCCTTAGGCCAATAGTACTCCAGCTTAACCCCATTGCAGTCTGATTCAAGCTTCTCAAACTCACCTGCGGCGAAGGCTATTAGGTATGGTGAATGCGGGTAATCAAAGACCCAACGCCACGCAGTCTTATCATTAAGATCCTTAACACTCACTAAAACACCGTTTGAAACCGCCATCATGCCCTTTGGTACAGTTATCTCTAATTCGGTTGGGAACTTTATATTGGGGTTATCCGGTAATGGTAACCAGTACCTATTATCCTCACTCTCACCCTGGGTCCAAACCATCTGCGCCGTGTCACCCTTCTCCTTATCAGGTTTTATGAAGTAAGCACCCTTCCTAGGCTTAGTCTCGTAGGTAACCTCAATGATAGTGTTCTGAGAAGCCTCTATGGGTGGGTTGAAGTACAGCCTTAGTATGGAGCCGTCGTAATCCCTCTGGTGGCTTGTGGATAATATGTTCATCTCCTCAGCGTTTAACTCAATGTAACTGAGTCGTCTCCTTGGTATAATCTCGTAAATAACCCTACCTCTAAGTCTACCTTCACTAATGAAGATCTCTAACTGGGCTATTAAACGCCTAACCATGTATGGGTATGATTCGGGGAACCTTGGTTTATAGTCTGGAAACGCAAAGTCCCTACCAATAAGGTACTTCCCATTAACGAACATTATTAAAACCCCTAGGTTAGCGTATTTAAGTAATCCCAGTCATGTTAAAAGAACCCACATTACCCTTTTAGAGTATTCTAGAAACTTAAAGAATGTGGTTTTCAGGATTCATGACTTAATGGAAAGCCAGGTTTAGTTAACTTCTCTAGGTTAAGGATTTCATTAATCTGCTCATCAGTGTACCCTAATTCCCTTAATGCCTCCCTTATTGATAACCCATGCGTTAATCTCCTACCTATTTCAGCGGCTTTATCGTACCCAATTACTGGTGAAATCACTGTTATTAATGATGGGCTACTTTCTGCGTATCTCCTCATCCTATCTGTGTTGGGAACCATTCCATCAATCACAAGGTTAGTAAACTTACTTAACGCCTCAGAGAGCAAGTGGACTTGAAGCACTATGTTATAACCCATTAAAGGCACCCCCATGGCTAATTCAAATTCCCCAAGCATTGATGCAAATTGATTAGCGTGATCTAACCCTACCACTTGAGCCACTGCCAGTAAGGTTGCCTCCACGGTTACTGGGTTAGTTTTACCCGGCATAATACTGCTTCCAGCCACTTCCCCTTGTGTTGGTAAATCAATCTCATTTAACCCAGTCATGGGGCCTGAGAACATTAACCTTATATCCTGTCCCAACCTGTATAAGTCAATGGCTGTTGCCCTTAATGCACCGCTCAAGTTAAGTATATCAGTTAGGAGTTTTAATCCCCTGAACTTATTCGCGGGTTTAAAATCAAGGGATGTGATTTCATTAATCTCCTTTATTACCCTTCCCTGAAATTCCGGGTGGGTATTTAACCCAGTACCCACTGCTGTTCCACCTATGGGTAATTCCTTAACGTAATCCAGGGTGGATTCAATGATCTTTAAGTCGTGGGAGAATGCATCAAGGTAACCACTTAATTCCTGCCCTAGGGTTATGGGTAATGCATCCCTTAAATGAGTCCTACCAGCCTTGATTACGGTATTAAATAATGACGACTTCTCACCTAATGATGTAATTAATTTATTAAGGGCCGGTATGAGGAGTAACATGGAGGAGTGCACAGCCGCTATCCTAATGGCCGTGGATACGGTATCGTTTGATGATTGCCCTAAATTCACGTGATCATTAGGGTGAATTCTCTTCCCTGAAATTTCACCGGCTCTTTCCGCGATTACTTCGTTAATATTCATGTTTAATCCCGTGCCGGAGCCTGTTTGGAATACATCCACTGTTACTTCATCATCAAACCTACCATCCATAACTTCCTTAGATGCCTCCATTATCGCATGCCCAATATCACCACTAAGCAAGCCTAATTCAGTGTTAACCTTCGCTGATGCGTACTTCACTAAACCCATGGCCCATATTACTTGGCGAGGAAACTTTGTCCCAGTGGCCATGAAAAGTCTTGTCGCCGCCTCAGTGTACTTCATAGTGTTGCTTAATTTCAGGGCATTTATTCCTTACAGTATCGGCAACTGGGAAACGACACCCTGTAATAATTCCCCTACTGAGGAGTAGGGTAGTTTTATTAGGCTAAGGATTATGCATGTGGTAAAAAGCTTATTAAGCTATAGGAATACCCTATAGGTTATGTCATCACTGGCCAGCAATGAGGCTAATGAGAAGATAGCCCAGGCACTTTACTACCTGGAGAGGATAATCCACGATATGGGTATACCGAGGAATATTAGGAGGGCTGCCAGTGAGGCTGCTAGGATCCTTAGGAATAATGAAATGAGCCCAGGTTTAAGGGCTTCAACAGTAGTCAGTCTACTTGATGATGCCTTATCCGACCCCAATATGCCTACGTACAGTAGGGTCCTTATACTGCAGATTATCGCTGTTCTGGAGCAGGTAAAGGATATTGTTGGTTAATTATGCTTTACCTAACCTTTCAATGAGTGGTTTTACGCGTACCCGGGAAAGGGTTTACTTAACTGAGTATTGGTGTTGATTTCTAAAACTGCACATAACTGTTTATAACCACTCTGATTAAGCACCTTTACTCATGGAGAGGGCGTTCACTGTTGCCAGTGAGGATGAGGTTATTAGGGGTGAGGTAACTGACGTGTACTTCATTAGGACTGTGGATGTCCTTAAGGCAGCTGGGTTAGATAAGGTTAAGGTTAGGGCTGAATTCCACGTAATGAGTCTTCCAAGGGACTACGAGTGGGCGGTTTACACTGGGTTAAGTGAAGTACTTGAATTAGTGAGGAGGGCTGGACTTAAGGTTAACGTCTACTCAATGCCTGAGGGCACTGTTTTTCAGGCTAAGGAACCATTAATGATCATTGAGGGTAATTACATTGACTTCGCGGTCTATGAGACCCCAATACTGGGTATACTTAGGCATTACTCATCAATATCCTCAAAGGCGGCTAGAATAAAGTATAGGGCAATGAATAAGCAATGCCTATTCTTTGGGGCAAGGGCGCTTCACCCTATTATACAGCCGATGGCTGATAAGGCAGCGTACATGGGTGGGTGTGATGGTGTTGCTAATGTTGTTGGGGCAAGGTTACTTGGTATACCCGCGTCAGGCACTATGCCGCATGCCTTAATGATAGTTTTTAAGGCTGTTAAGAATGATCATACTTTAGCGTGGGTTTGGTTTGATCGGGTGGTTCCAGGGGATGTTCCTAGGATAGTTCTGGCTGATACCTTCCTTGATGAGAGGGAGGAGGCATTAATGGCAGCTAAACTACTGGGTGAGAGGCTGAGTGGTGTAAGGTTAGATACACCAAGCAGTAGGAGGGGTAATATGAAGGCTATAGTGGAGGAGGTTAAGTGGACTCTTGAATTAGCCGGGTATAGGAATGTTAAAATAATAGTGAGCGGTGGCCTTGATGAGGAGGCCGTAAGTGAATTAAGTGATTTAGTGGATTCATTCGGTGTTGGAACATCAATAGCCTTCCCACCCAGTGTGGACATAAGCATGGACATAGTTGAGTATTATGACGAGGGGTTGGGTAAATGGGTACCATTAACTAAGAGGGGTAAGATGCCTGGCTTTAAGCAAGTCTACAGGTGCAGTGGCTTTAGGGACTTCATTACCCCATTCAACTCCACCGTTAAGTGCCCTGATGGTTCAGAGCCCGAGGCTTTAATAAGGAAGGTTTACGATGAGTCAAGCGGCGTATTAGTGAGCAGTAAACCAAGTGATGTTAGGGATCACGTACTTGCCCAATTAAGCGAATTAAAGAAAAGTAATGGTTCAGTATCCGTGTACTTTAGTTCATTGGGGGGCTAAGTTTTTAAAGCACTGCGCATTACTTAGAGTCTACGAACCTACTATTTTATGCAATGGGTGATTTACCTTGAGTGAGGGTGAGAGGAAGGCTGGTGAGTTAGAGTATGTGAGGAGGACTAAGTACCATGTGGAGGATATTAATGGTGTTGAGGTCACTAGCTTTGAAGTACCCTACATAAGGTACTTCGCTGAGGATGAGTTGGTTTACCTTGAGGCTGTCTTGGACTTTAAGAGTACTGATGATTTAATTAAGAGGATTGATGAGAGTAAGCTTGGTAGGAAGACTATAGAGAAGGTGTTTGCCTACAGGCTTAAACAGGGTGATTCAGGTCCTGAACCCTGGCCTGTGGAACCGGCCCTATTACCAAGTTTAATACAAAACAACGCTGAACCTAACCCAGTTTATGAGGTGAAGCCTGATGAGGGGCTTAATGAATTGGTTTCATCGGCATATGGGCTTAATAAATTCATGTTCTCTTACTCAATAAGAATAAACGATATTAATGACTTCCTATTCATAGGGGTTTTAAACAAGGGCTTTTATAAGGAGGTCTACATATTGAGGAATATTGAGCCAATGGCTATTGTTAAATACAATATTTACGTTTAAACCCCTGAAACCCTTACCCTGAAGCCCAGTTTACTTAAGTCTGATGCGAGGGATTCCTCCTCCTCCCTAGTTAAGCCCCTTACTAATGGTTCCTTAACACCCCCGAAGTCGTACTTGAGGAGTTTCACTAAGCTATAATGCACTGCTGGTCTTGGATACTTATTGGCGGTATCCCTCACCTTAGTGACTAAGGCCTGTGTCCTTAATGCATTATTCACGTCTCCATCCTTAGCCCTCCTATACGTGTCGATAACTAGGTTAGTTATTGAGTTGGATAAAGCTGAAATACACCCCTTAGCCCCCACTATTACTGATGGCGCTATCATGTGGTCTGAACCATTAAATACCTCCAGTCCCATTTCAATGAACTGCATTAACTGACCCAAGTCACCACTACTATCCTTTACTCCAGTGATCCTAACCCCATCCTTAATTAACCTGGCAACAATATCCGGAGTCACGTTAAACCCAGCGTTACCTGGGATATTATATATGAACGTTGGAAGTTTGGTTAATTGATTCAGCTTCATGAAATACCTCCTTATTGTTTCATAATCCGGCCTATAGTAAATAGGTACAATTGAGGCAACCGCTGATGCACCATACTTCTCAGCAAGCTTAACAGTACCGGCAACGGTATCCCAATCCAGTGAACCAACTTGAACAACAATAGGCTTATTACCTGAAGCCTCAGCCACAGTCTTAATAACAGCCTCCCTCTCCTCAAGGTTGAGTAAAACACCCATACCGGTGGTGCCGAGGGGGAAGAAGCCATTGACCCCATCCTTAACAAGTGATGAAACATGTGCAGACAAACCATCGGCATCAACCCTCCCATTCTTAAAGGGTATTGTTAAAGCAACCAACACACCCTCCATAATAGCCTATTAATTAGTGCGCTTAAAAATACTCTGGGTAATGTAGGGTTAAGCCTAATAAGTGATACTTAATCTTACGGTTATGGTAAAATTAGGTATTTAATTCTTGCGTATTAATACGTGAAATTAACCAATTACTCTCTCACAATGAGGTAGTCCTTACCTCTAAGAACATACTCACCCCTAACCTTCTCGCCTGTTTCAACATTAACACCACTTACATTTATCTTAACGTCACTCCACCCATGGTTAATGTACGCCACGTAACTGTACTTACTTGACTTAAGCCTAGCCACTTGAACCCACTTACTAGGCGTTAATGCACCAATCCCCTCCCTTCTCAGTATTAGATTATAGAGTAGATGCGCATCATGGTTCTCAAAGGGTTTTGGACTTAGGCCTAACCAATACTCCAGTGGGTAGGTTATGAAGTATACTCTACCTGAACCAACGTTGGAGTATACAATAACTGGGTTACCTGCAGAATCCTTAAGCAATACGTCTCCTCCATTAACCTTAGCTATGGCTCTATCGTAGGTGTAGCCCATTGCTGGTACATTAATGTTAACGTTATCAACCGTTGTATTCAACCCATCGGAGAGTATGGGGTAATTATAGTAGAGGTCTAGTTTAATAGCCCAGTCGATATTCATCCAGAAGCCATAGCAGTACGAAATCACAGCAACCCCACCCTTCTCAACAAATCTCCTAATCTCCTCCTGCGTCTGGGCAAGATACCTTAATGCACATGGTAGGAATAGTACCTTAACGTCACCACTAATCTTACTCCTACCCTCCTCTATGATTACGCCATCTGTTAAGGGTTCCTCAATAATGACCCTTGGGTTCAAGCCGTTTTGAACAAGCATAACGTATGAGGAGAGGAGTGCAGTGGATATTTTACGGGCATCATCCCTTGAGGTGAATGGGTAACTCCAGTATACGTATGATGGGAATAGTACAGCGACAGGATCCTCCACAGGTTCCACATCACCGAGGGTTGAAATTAACCTGGAGAACCTGGTTAATTCATCACCCTGAGGCTTAACCCTCCAATCAACTGTGGTTACACCGAACCTGAGTTCATGAGGGTGATGGGAGTACGGCCTCTGGTTAATTAATGGGAAGTCACTGTAACACCAGCCCCACGCCCCCACGGCTCCACTGATTAAGGAACCCATTAGTACAGTCCTGTAGTAGCCTGCTATGTGCTCATCAGAACCAAGTGTTGATGATGCCCCAAACTCCTCAAGTATTGTGGGCTTCCCTAACCCCCTGCAGGCCTTAATTATTAACTGAGGCATTACAGTATGCCTAACAGCATCAGTGTCAGGGGTGTAGAAGTGAGGCCCCATGTAGTCAACGTAATCCTTATACCTGTATGGGTTAAAGCCATTGAACGCACCCATAATCCCCCAGCACCCATCCCCAGTGGTGACCCAGTGTCCACCATCAAGTGACTTAACTAGACTTGACATTTCCCTAATCCAGTCAGTAACCTTATCCTCACTTGACGTTGCGTATATCGGTAACTCATTGCTAAGTATCCAACCTCTAATGGCTGGATGACCCCTGAACCTTGACACTATGGTCTCAATGAGGACCTTAACCTCATTCCTCAGTTCAAAGAAGTCTCTGCCACCCCTCCATTGAGGATCCCAGTTCTCACCAGACATGTGGCCAACAATGAAGGTTAAGTAAACCCCAACATCATGCTTATGAGCAAGGTCAAGGAACCTCCCCAACCTCCTAAGCATCTCCTCATCAACCCTACCAGGCTCTCTCTGGAAGTCAGGCCAGTAAATGAAGGCTCTAATCACATCAACGCCCAGTTCCCTAATTTGGGCTAATTCCTTATCAACAATCTCCTCGTTAAAGAACCTCCACATCAATGGCCCCCCGCTCTTGCTCCAGTAATTCAAGCCTATTAAGAACATGAGTTAATTCCCTGGGAATAAAGTTTTAAAGTAATACCTCATTAGGCTCATTGAGTACTAATGGCTAGTCAACCACTTCACGTTAACGCTAGGACGACGGCAATAATAATAATCATAAATAGTGTTTTATCAATACCATACCTAGTGTTCAGTTACCTTGGCTTAGGGAGGGTTTCAGCATTAATGGGTATCCTCCTATCAGACTACTTAATAGCGCCGTATTTACCTTGGCCTCTTGGGTTAGTCACATCAATGTTCTTCGACCCATCCATACTTGATTACGTGTTTAATATGCTTACCCTGTTCTTCATCGGCCCATTCTTCGAGCGTAGGTATGGGAGGGGTATGATGTGGAGGGTTTACCTAATTTCAGGATTCTTCTCAGCATTATCAATATTCATATATGGACCCAATACATTCATTGCAGGGGCTTCAGGGGCGTTATTCGGTATGATAGGATTCATAATCGCCCTACCTGATAGGTGGGTAATATTATCTAATCCATGGAACGTAATAGCGATAATATTCCTCCTAACACCATTCGCAGCCAGTTTCGGCATAGCATATCTTGGTCATTTACTGGGTTTCGTAGTTGGTATAGTTTACGGCTATGTTTGGTATAGGAGGGTTGTTAGGTATGGTGCTAGGCTTAGGTATAGGTATTTTTAACACTGAATCAACTTACCCTGGTCTTGCCTGAGAAAACTTTATATAAGCTTATAGGAAAGTCCGCGTGATCATGAATGTCAGTTAGAGTTGTTGAGAAGAGGATAGAGGATATTCTAGAGATAATGAGGAATCCATCACAGATTAGGAATGTTGGTACATTGGCGCACGTTGACCATGGTAAAACAACTACAACGGATTCACTACTCATGGGTGCTGGTTTACTTAGCCCTAAGGTTGCAGGTAAGGCGCTTGCCTTGGATTACGTTGAGATTGAGCAGATAAGGCAAATGACCGTTAAGGCAGCTAACATAAGCCTATACTTCGAGTACGGTGGTAAACCCTACCTTATAAACTTCGTTGATACACCAGGCCACGTTGACTTCACGGGGCATGTGACTAGGTCACTTAGGGTAATGGATGGTGCACTTGTTGTTGTTGATGCAGTGGAGGGTGTTATGACTCAAACCGAGACTGTGGTTAAGCAGGCTATGGAGGAGATGGTTAGGCCAGTGCTCTTCATTAATAAGATAGATAGGTTAATTAAGGAGCTTAGGTTACCTCCACAGGACATTGGTAATAGAATACTCTACATTACTAAGGAGTTTAACTCACTCATTGACTCATACGCGCCACCTGAGTTTAAGGAGAAGTGGAAGGTTAGTGTTAATAAGGGGCAGGTTGCGTTTGGTTCAGCCTTAAGTAAGTGGGGTTTAACAATACCAATGATGCAGGAGAAGGGTATTAAGTTCAGTTACATAATGGATGCCTACGAGAGGAATGCCGTTGATGAGCTTGCTCAGGAATTCCCACTCTACAGGACTCTGTTAACCATGATTATAGAGCATATTCCACCACCTGATGTTGCTCAGAAGTACAGGGTACCTAAGCTGTGGAAGGGTGATTTGAATAGTCCAGTGGGGAAGGCTTTACTTGACGCTGACCCTAATGGCCCATTAGTCATAGCTATAAGTAAGATAAATAAGGATCCCCATGCAGGCTTAATAGCCACTGGTAGAGTCTTCAGTGGAACCATTAGGGAGGGGGATGAGGTTTACATAATTGGGCAGAAGATAACTAAGAAGGTTCTTCAAACATACCTATACATGGGTCCTAATAGGATAATAGTGCCCGAGGTTACTGCAGGGAACATAGTGGCGTTAATGGGTGTTGATGAGGCCAGGGCTGGTGATACTCTTGTGGCGACGGCGCTTAAGGATATTCCACCATTCGAGAAGATGAGGTATGTGTCTGAGCCAGTGGTTACGGTAGCCATAGAGCCTAAGAATCCTAATGATTTAGCTAAGCTAGTTGAGGGTCTTAGGGATCTGGTTATTGAGGATCCAACGTTAAGCCTTAAGATTGATGAGGAGACTGGGCAAATACTGCTGAGTGGTGTTGGTACACTGCACCTTGAGATAGCCACATGGTTACTTAAGGATAGGACTGGCCTAGACTTCGTTGTTTCACAACCATTGGTTAGGTTTAGGGAGACTGTTAGGGCTAGGTCACAGGTCTTTGAGGGTAAGTCACCTAATAAGCATAATAGGCTATACATAAGTGTTGAACCACTTGACGAGGAGTCCATTAGCCTAATACAGTACAGTGAGGTAACTGAGGATATGGATCCGAGAGAGAGGGCTAGGATACTTAGGGAGAAGGCTAATTGGGATACTGATGAGGCTAGGGGTATTTGGGCAATAGATAACCAGTACATTAACGTGCTCATTGATAAGACCAGTGGTATTCAACACCTCAGGGAGATTAGGGATTACATAGTTCAAGGCTTCAGATGGTCAATGTCAGCTGGACCATTGGCCCAGGAACCAATAAGGGGTGTTAAGGTAATACTACATGACGCAGTGGTTCATGAGGATCCAGCCCACAGGGGTCCAGCTCAAATAATGCCCGCCACCAAGAATGCAATATTCGCCAGCTTCCTCTCAGCCAACCCAACGCTGCTTGAGCCTCTCCTACTGATTGACGCTAAGACCACGGTGGATAACATGGGTCCAGTAACCAGTGTAATAACTAGGCATAGGGGTAGGGTTATTGATGTTACTCAGACTGAGACAATGGAGGTGATTGTTAAGGGTGAAATACCTGTAATAGAGTCATTCAACATAAGTGATGAGCTTAGAAGCGCCACAACAGGTAGAGTCTTCTGGAGCCTACAATTCTCACGCTGGGCACCAGTGCCTGAAAGCCTTCGTGAAAGCTTAATACTATCGATTAGGGAGAAGAAGGGGTTACCTAAGGAGTTACCTAAGATTGAGGACTACATTTCGACGATTGCATAAAATGCATATAATGCATTAACCATGAACCATAAAAACACCTTAAGTAACTTAAATTAATACATGGATGATGTCGAGGATTTAAAGAGAAGGTTAATTAAGGAAATATTAGCCTCAAGGGCCAGTGGACGGGATAATAAAATTGAGGTTATGGATTTAAGAGGAATAGGATGTGATGCGCTTAAGAAATTCCTCATGAATTACCAACTAGGTGAACATAATAAAAGGTATAGGGTCCTTCTAGATAATTACACGTGCTTCACTATGATTAAGAGGGCTATACCATTGTTGGGTGGTAAATTATTGGATTTTGGCAGAGAATCAACATATTTATTTATAGAGTATGAGAAGTAATTATAGTTCTATGAATGTGAAATACTTTATTTTAGACTAATGAATATATTCATGTTAGTATATTCATCTTACATTGAGAAATAACCCTTAATAAGGATTAAGGAAGATGCCGCATTAATGCTTGGGAACATAATAGCCCTAGCTAAATTCGTAGAAATTATGATTGCAGGCCTATGCGCAGGCATACTAGGTTCATTAGCTGGCCTAGGTGGTGGGGTTGTACTTACCCCTGTGTTAACCTTATTCGTAGGAATACCAATGATGTATGCCTCTGGTTCAGCCTTAATATCAACCATAGCTACCTCAGCTGGTTCGGCAAGTGTCTATGTTAAGAGGAGGCTGGCTAATGATAGGATTGGGATAAGCCTAGTTACAGCCACCTCAGGTGGTGCTATTGTTGGTTCATTAACCGCTAATTACGTGTATGAGCATGGTTTAACATGGATCATTTACACCGTATTCGGTATAGTGCTTCTACTCTCAATAATACCCACTGTGCAGAGAAGCACATGTGAACTACCACCATTACGTAATCCAGATAAGACAACTAAGCTACTTAGATTATACGGTGTCTGTTATGATCCTGCGCTTAAAATTTGGTATAAGTATTGGGGTGTTCGTTGGTGGTTGGGTGAGTTGATTATGTTTTTTGCTGGTTTTATTAGTGGTTTGCTTGGTATTGGTAGTGGTGCTTTGAAGGTTCTCGGTATGGATTGGGCAATGAACCTACCAATGAAGGTAAGCACAACAACAAGCAACTTCATGATAGGAGTAACAGCAGCCACAAGCAGTTCACTGTATTGGCATTTCGGCTATATTCAACCATTCATAGCCGTTGCTGCGGCAGTGGGGGTATTAATGGGTTCAATGATCGGTACTAGATTATTAATACGGATTACTAATAGACAGATTAGGTGGGTTTTCGTAGGTGTATTGGCATACTTTGGGTTAAGAATGACGCTTAGGGGCTTAGGCAAGGAGCATCTATTACCATTAACATCCCTTGAAAGAAATATAGTGGCGGCAGTCTTTTCAGCCATAGTAATTAGTGCGCTATATCTATTACTTACATATAAGTACACTAATACCGCTGATGAGACAGTCATAATGTATCGTACACAGCCAAGCGACACCAGTTCCATTGAGGAGAAGTTCATAGGCGTAACCAGTGGCTTACTTAAGTATGGAGTACTTGTAAGCGTGTTATTAATGGTAATAGGATTACTAGTAATGGTCGTAACCGGGCACGGTCTTCAATTCCCATTAAGCATAATAACTGATCCATCAAGCCAATTAAATACATCACTAATAGGGACTGCTACAATAATCAGTGGCTTAATTAAATTCGATGGCTTATGTATAATGCTCATTGGGCTTCTTGCATTAATAGCGATACCAATATTAATGATAATCATTAATATGGTTAGGTTCACGCTTGAGCATGACATACTTTACTTAGTATTCACATTGATAGTGTTCATTAATTTGATGCTTGCAATAGTGGTTCTGCCAGTACTCATAAGGTGAAGTTAGGAAGTTGTAATGAAACTAGTATTATATAAAATGTGAAACAATACCTTAATATGTTCATGAATTTATAAGGACCCCTTATGGAAAACTGATTGATAGTTTTTATATGAAAAATGTTTACTAAACCATGCTAAAAGTAATATAAGTAATATGGCAATGCTAACTCTAGTAATGTATGCAATAGGATTAACCCCCTTAGGGAGTCCACTTATCTTCCTAGTTTTATTAATGTGTATATGCATTGTTATAGGCTTTATAGCTGCACTAGCCGGTGTGGGTGGGGGTGTCTTATTTACACCAATAATGATGGCCTTCACATCCATTAACCCTGACATAATTAGGAGTACTGGATTAGCAATAGCAACTATGAGTTCCTTAGTGAGTGCTAAGCCGTACTTACACGGTAACTTAGCTAACTTCAGGCTAGTACTAGTTTCATCGATTCCATATACACTTTTCGCAATAATTGGATCAGTAATAGGGTTACACATAACCAGTGTCTTTGGCTCAGTGGGTAAGTCAATCATAAGGCTGAGCCTTGGTATGCTTGTTTTAGCCATAGCCGCATTATTCATAGTAAGGGGTAATAAGACTGATATACCAAAGCCTCCCAGTGGCGGGGATAAGTTAGCTGAATTACTTAGGCTTAACTCATCGTATGTAGAGAAATCACTTAACCTGCTTATTGAGTATAAGGTGGTGAACCTGCAATGGGGATTGTTGAGTTTAATGGGTATTGGATTAGTGTCAGGTATGTTTGGGCTGGGGGCTGGCTGGGCTATTGTACCTGTCTATAGCATGTTAATGTACATTCCCTTAAAGGTGGCCAGTGCATCAAGCATTGTATTGATAGGTATTGGTGATACCGCTGCAATGTGGGTTTACATTAATAATGGCGCCTTCATTCCGCTCTTCGCGGTACCATGCTTATTAGGTATTATAATTGGTGCACGCCTTGGATCAAGAATAATGCCTAAGGTGAAGATTAGTTGGATAAGGATACTGGTGATTATGGTCATGGTTATTGCCGGCTTAAGGCTAATACAGCAATCATTACCATTACTAATGGGGTGGTTGCAGTGAGTATTGAAAAATCCACTATTAGGGAGGGACCTGAAGCAAGAATATACGGCGACATAGTTTACATACTTGTACTAGTAAGCATATTATTACTCATAATTGGTTGTGTATTAATAATATTAAGGCACAGTGATGCTGCATTCTGCACAATAGGTGGATTACTTAGTGGTGATCCTCCTAATGAATTGAAAATGTGTTATACTGGTTCAATTACAGCAAGGCTTAATGAACTTGAAGGCATAGGTATGACCATTTTCGGTTCAGCGGCAATTATAGGGTTATTATTAACAGCCACAGCATTAATACTAAAGAAGGATATAATATACGTCATTATCTCATTAATATTGGTAACTATATTACTAATATCAGCTTTAGGTATAATTAACGTTAGTTTAGGTTAATACAGTAATTTAATGGCATTATTAATACGGTATTTAAATCAAGGCCTTCTACTTGAAATTAGCAATATAGCTTATGATCGAACCCTCATGCTTAAATATTTGAATTATAAAAAGATTCATTGTGAAATACAGTGTAGATAATGCCTACTATAATATGCTGCAATGTATTGAGTTATGCGTAATTCATATCATACTTTATGATAATAGGTATAATGAGGTTCGTTTTTTAAACCGTAGGTAGCCAGATTTATTCCATATGCTGAGTATATTTGCAAGGCTACTGATATTCGTGGAAATACTTGTGGCAAGTATATTAGCTGGCTTATTGGGGTCATTAACAGGATTAGGGGGTGGTACAGTCCTAGTTCCTGTATTAACGCTCTTCCTAGGTATACCGATAGCCTACGCAGCTGGTGCAGCCTTAATATCAACAATATCAACATCCAGTGGTGCAGCTAGTGCATACATAAAGGATAAGATAACTAATATTAGAATTGGTATGGGTCTTGAAATAGCCACAACCACTGGTTCAATAGTTGGGTCATTAACGGTCGCCTACATTTACTCACATAACTTAGAGTGGATAGTGTACGTTGTCTTCGGTATAGTTATATTAATGTCAATAATACCAACCGCCCAGAGGAGTAAGTATGAGATCCCTGACCCTAAGCCGCCTGATTGGACAACTAAGGTGTTTAAGCTATATGGTAGTTACTATGATGATGCCTTGAAGATGGAGGTTAAGTATTGGGGTGTTCGTTGGTGGTTGGGTGAGTTGATTATGTTTTTTGCTGGTTTTATTAGTGGTTTGCTTGGTATTGGTAGTGGTGCTTTGAAGGTTCTCGGTATGGATTGGGCAATGAACCTACCAATGAAGGTAAGCACAACAACAAGCAACTTCATGATAGGAGTAACAGCAGCCACAGGGAGTAGTATATACTGGTACCTGGGCTATATTCAACCATTCATAGCTGCAGCCACCGCTATCGGAGTGCTAATAGGTGCAATGGCTGGTACAAGGATACTAGTTAGAATAACTAATAAGCAGGTTAGGTGGGTGTTCTTAGCTATATTAGCCTTCTTAGGTATGGAGATGCTGCTTAGGGGCTTATATTTGAATCACCTACTAGTTATACCAGTGGCGTTACAGTACGCGTTAAGCCTAGCATTCACAGTGGTGGTGATGGTTACATTATTCTATAAGTATGGATTAAGGACTAAGGTTATTGAACGTAAGGGTGAGATGCATGGTTAAGTGGGATATGGATTATGTAATAGGGTTGGCGCTTAGAATTGGTGTAATAATAAGTGTAGTCTTAATATTAATTGGGGTAACGCTACTGGTTATTGAGGGTAAGGGTTTAGGTTATAGTGATTCCCAAATAATGAGTGTTAGATCCCGCGTTAACACAACATTATTACCACCATCAGTGGCATTAACAGGCTTAAGTCATGCAGATGGCTTATCCTTCATAGTCCTCGGATTAATGTTACTGATATTAACACCTGTGATTAGGGTGGCTTTAGGTATAGTGTCCTTCACCATGGAGAAGGACTGGATTTACGTGGTGATAACTATTATCGTTTTCATTAATCTAATGTTAGCAATATTCGTGATCCCGGCATTACTTCATATTTAAACTCAGAATTAAGGCACTTCAACCTTAAAGTTGAAGCCTAATCTACTTAATTCCTCAATAACCCTATCTACAGCTCCCTCCTCAGGTGGTGTTTCAACTATTACATCTACCTCAGTGTAATTGGGTCTTATTAATGGGTTATACCTCTCATGCCTAATTTCAACAATATTAACCCCCAGCCTACCTAGAACACCAGTTACCTGGGCAAGCATACCTGGCCTATCTGGTATAAGTCCCTTAAGCATAATTAATCTCCCTGTTTGAACAAGTCCCTTGTAAAGGACCTTGGCAAGCATCGTGACATCAATATTACCTCCACTAACAACAGCCACCACATTACCCTTAACGTTAATTTTACCGCTCAGTAACGCAGCTACAGCAGCTGCTCCAGCCCCCTCAGCTATAACCTTGGCTGACTCGGCCAATATTAGTATGGCGTTAACTATTTCCTGGTCACTGACTAAAACCACATCATCAAGCGTATTCCGCATTATATCGAAGGTTAAGTCCCCAATCTTCTTAACAGCTATACCATCAGCGATAGTGTCCGTGTTCTCTACCGTAATGATCTTACCTTGCTTAAGGGATAAGTATGCTGAGGGAGTTATCTCGCTCTGCACCCCAATCACCCTAGTGTTTGGGCTAATAGTCTTAATAACTGAGGCGATACCTGATATTAATCCCCCACCGCCCACTGGGACTATTACGTAGTCAATATTCTTAAGATCCTCAATAATTTCCCACCCTATTGTTCCCTGTCCAGCAATAACGAATGGATCATCATATGCATGGATCATTTTTGCCTTAAGCTCCTTAGTTAACTCTATAGCATACTTCTCAGCCTCATAGTAAGATTGACCCTCAAGTATGACTTCTGCACCATACTTCCTGGTATTGCTTATTTTAATCCACGGCGTGTACTTAGGCATCACTATCGTAGACTTCAAGCCATATATCTTAGCGACGTATGCAACGCCTTGAGCATGATTACCAGCTGATGCAGTGACAACATGCTTAACGTCATCATTAATATAGTGTGTTACAGCGTTGTAGGCGCCTCTAACCTTGAATGACCCAGTTTTTTGAAGTGCCTCAAGTTTAAGGTAAACATCGGCATTGGTTAATGAACTTAATGTATCGGATCTATAGAGGGGTGTTCTATGTATTATACCCTTGGCTTGAGCATCCTTAATGAGGGTTAAAGCCTCCCTACTGAGTTCGTAGACCTCATTAACCCTTGTGATATATAATTCACCAGATAGAATAAAGAACCCTAGTTTATATTTATTGCTGGGTAGGTTTAGTAGAGGTACTGGGTTTCGTGACCCTCAGTATCCTTCTTAAGGTTGATTTTTTAATACCCAATTGCATTGAAACCTTATCATACGATACCCCCTTCTTAACCAATTCATTTATCCTATTTCTTAAATCATTCAACTCAGTCTCATGCTCAATTGTAAGTATTCTAGCTATTAGTCTCCTAACGTACCTCATTCTCCCTGGATTATCAACAACACCCCTACCTCTTTGGGTCTCTAGCCTTATTAATTCGCTCCTAAGCTCATTAAGTAGCCTTAACCTATCCTCTCTACTCATGTTCTTAAGATCCCTCAACTTAACCTTCTCCGGCATTAGGGGGTTACGGGGTTAAGTGTTTTTAAGCTTAGTCTAGGGAAGAATCCTAGGAATTACCTCTTATCCTACTTCCTCTTACCTAGATTCAAGTTAATGCATCATCATAACCTAATAGTAGGTTAATAAATGATGCAGGAGCTTTTATTAATCAATAGCTTCCCTAGCCAATTACTGAGTGATGATTACCTTACTGTGCGTTAATGCTGATTTATATGCGGCATCAACAATCTGTTGAACATGATAACCATCCTCCTCATTAATTATTGGCTTCTCATTATTTTCAATGCATCTTACGAAATGCTTAACCTCATCAATATATGCATGCATTATTGACTCCTCGAAATCACCCTTCTCAATCACATTACCATTAAGGTCAGAAATCACGTAATTCCCTGTAACGTAACCCTCAACAGTAACCCTACCCCTCTCAGCGGTTAACCCCCACTTCCTCCAACTATGCCCCCCACTCCAGCTTAGGTGGAATATTGAGGAGGCCCCGTTATCATGCTTCATGAATACGGTCACGTTATCCTCAACAGTTATTCCACTGGTCACTGTTACTGCATCAGCATAAACCTCCCTAACCCTTCCAGCGTACCAGTAGTATTGGTAGAGGACGTGAACTCCATGCTCATTAAGAATACCCCCACTCACGCTCTTATCCTTAAGCCAGCCAGTGGTGGGCATTGTACCTAGGGCTATATGCCACATGGTCACTGGTTTACCTAACCTGGAGTCAAGAGCTTCCTTAACCATTATGTAGAGTTTATGGAACCTAAGAGTGAAACCAATCATTAACCTACCCCTACCCTTAGCCTCGTTGTATATTAGCCTAGCCTCCTCAAGGTCATTAGCCATGGGTTTCTCAAGAAACACGTAGTAACCCTTCTTAAGTGCGTAGACTGCTTGCTCCGCATGCAGGCTTGGTGGTGTTGCTATTATGACGCCATCGAATCCACCTTCATCAAGCATCTTAGCGTAATCCCTATAGGTTCTAATACCCATTTTAGAGTATTCCATTAGCCTCGCTTCATCAATATCGGAAACTGCAGTAACCTTAACTCCAAGTTCATTAACTAACTTAAAGTGGGTACTCCCCATTCCTCCAATTCCTATTATGCCCAGGCTAACCAATTTAATCACCCAAAAATCCTCCTAAGTGATGATGCGGCATCCTCAGCAGCCTTTAATGGGTCACCGGGATATGGTGGTATTTCAGCGGTTAATGGCCCCCCGTACCCTATTTCACTGAGTAGTTTCTTAACATTACCCCAATTAACGCTACCTGTTAATGGTATACCGAAAGTACACCTATTGGGTTCAGCTAGAAAATCCTTAGCATGCATGGCAACTATCCTATCCTTAAGCGTCATTATCCAATGCTCTGGTAAACTATGAGGTAAAGTATTACCGACGTCTAAGTATGCCCCAATGATTTTAGGGTCAAGCCCATCGAGGAGCCTCCTCATATCCAATGGGCTGGCGAATATCCTGTTCCAGACATTCTCAACACCAATAACTACACCGTGATCCTCAGCTATTTTAGCTAACCTAGATAACGCCATCCTGGCCCTTTCAATATGCTCCTCATAACTTAATTCAGTAACTGCAACACCTGGAACCACAAGAAGCACCTTAGCTTCAATCAAGCTAGCAGCCTTAGCCTCAGCCTCAAGGACCCTTGAAACCTTCTCAAACTGATCCTCAAGAATCATGTTAAACCTCCAGTAGAGGCCAGTGGCAATAGTGTATATGCCTATTCCAACACCCTCAGCCGTCTCCTTAATACTACTCCACTTCCTTGAAAAATCAGGCGAGTTTAAGGAATCTAAATCAGTTTCATCAATAACAGGTTCAAACAACTCAAACCCAGCCTTTTTAGCATGCCTAAGGGCATCATGTACATTGAGTGTTGGAGGGTAACTCCAGGCATTTACCCCTATCTTCACAGACACCATATTTAATTAAAGCTCCTAGTTATTAATAAGCATTATTTCATAGGATTTGAGCTAAACACTATTTAAGCAGGCGTAAATTTAGTTAAAGTACTATAGTAACTGATAGTTTTAAATTAATGAGTAAGGTTAGTGTAAATGACCCCTGCATGCATCCACACCAGGGTGAGGGCTAATTAGCCCTCACCCTTTTAATGTTATTAAATCATGTTAAGGATTAGTAATCTACTAGTATTTTAATTTTAAATAAAAATAAGTTATATAAAGTAAAACATAGTAGCACAGTTAAGGAGCCCAAACCTACACGCGTTCATACCATTGAAAGCCGGGGAAACCCGGTAAGTAAATGGTGTGGGTGCGTGCAGGGGGTTAATCCCTTACTGTTGCCTAATTCTTAATGCTACTGTATTTAACTGGTTCTTGGTTAAGAATTATGAATATTTTTAACAGGGTTTACATCATTAATGCGCTTTATGGGAATAAGCCTTGAAGGAGCCAAATCATGTAGAGCGGTATGAAGACTAATGATATTGTGTTAAGTAATTTAATAACAATGTGTAGTGATGGTCCAGCAGTATCTTTTAATGGGTCACCAACAGTGTCACCTATGACTGCGGCAGCATGGGTTGATGATCCCTTTCCCCCAAGATGCCCTGCCTCAATATACTTCTTAGCGTTATCCCAAGCCGCACCACCCCACATCATGGTTATAGCTAATACAATACCGCTTGCGGTTGCCCCTATTACTAAAGCACCCACTGCCGGTCCACCGAACAGTAATCCTATTATTAGGGGTGTTAGTATTACTGATAATGTTGGCGTTATCATGTTTCTTAACGCGAATTGCGTACTTATGTCCACTGCCCTATAATAATCAGGTTTCTCAATACCCCTCAGTATCCCGGGTTTTTCCCTGAACTGCCTCCTAACCTCCTCAACCATGCTCCATGCAGCCTTAGTTACGGCTCTTAAGGCTAAGGAACTGAAAAGGAAGGGTAACATTGCGCCTATTAGGACGCTTACCAGTATGTCAGCCCTCATTAACATTAGGTGGTTAAGGAGGTAATCCATGACACTTATGAAGCTTCCCAAGTTGAGTGACACATCAGTGGCTGCGGCCTGTATTACGGTTGGGTTCCTAGCGACATAATCCTGTATGAAGGCTTGAAACAGTAGTAGCGCTGCTAACGCCGCTGAACCCATGGCGTAACCCTTAGTGAGAGCCTTGGTAACATTACCTATTGAATCCAGTGGATCAAGCCTACCCCTAACCTCTGGGCTTAATTCACTCATCTCAGCTATGCCACTGGCGTTGTCTGTTATTGGACCTGCCCCATCAAGGGTCATTATTATTCCAGCTAAGGATAACATACCTAGGGTTGCTGCTGCTGTACCGTATATGCCGTAGATGAATTTAGCGATGGGAATACTACCTATGGTGTAGTTACTCATCACCACAGGTAATGGTGCGGTCATGCCTAGTGCAAACGATGCCAGTAGGGTTATTGCAATAACTATTATTGGCATGAAGGTTGCATTCATGCCTGTTGTTAAACCTTGAAGTATTGTTAACGCTGGGCTAACCCTAGATACCTCAGCAATCTCAATCACGGGCTTAGCCTCCCTGCCCGTGTAGTGGTTAGTCACTAGTACTATTATTATTGCAGCTATTATTCCAGTTAATGATGCTGTGAAGAAGTAAACCCAAATCTTCGGCATTAGGAGGTAGTATATTAGGAAGAATCCAGCAATAGCGGTTACGGCTGATGCTATCACGCCGTTCCTCAACGGCTCCATGGGATCCTTAAACTCACCTTGATAAGCCGATACCAAGACCCCTGGGACAGTTGCAATAACCCTAACCGCCCCTGTTAAGAATGGTAGGAATACAAAGCTCAAGGCCTCAGTAATGGGGTAACCTGCCTCAATTAGGAAGAAGTATACTGTCCAACCAACTATCATTGTTCCAAGCAACTCAGCTGTAACGGATTCAAAGATATCAGCACCCCTCCCAGCGCAGTCACCGACATTATCACCAACCTGATCAGCTATTACAGCTGGGTTCCTTGGATCATCCTCAGGGATCCCAGCCTCAACCTTACCCACGAGGTCAGCACCAACATCCGCTGCCTTAGTGTATATTCCACCGCCTATTTGGGCGAATAATGCCGATAAACTAGCCCCAAACGCGAAGCCCGCTAGGCCATCTAAGATAACCCTTAGGTTAAATGGTGTGGTTGCTCCCTCTACAATAATTGAGTAAACTATGAAGAGTAGAGCCAATGCAAATACGCTAACCGATGGTACGGAGAACCCAAGCACACTACCACCAAGTACAGCAACCCTCAGGGCATGTCTCACACCCCTCTTGGCGGCTTCGGTGGTCCTCACGTTAGCCTTAGTGGAGGCATCCATGCTTAGAAACGCTGTGGTTAATGATGCTACACTACCTAGTAGCACGGATACTCCAATTAACGTGGATTCAAGAGTAACCTCACTCCTTAGCTCAGGGTGCATGGGTAGAACCTTAATACTATAGCCAGCGTAAACACTAAGGGCTACTACCACTGATATCACTGCTGAGAAGAGCAATATAGTCCTTATTTGTCTCCTCATGTATGCTTTAGCACCCTCTCTTATTGCATTCCACACGTTAACCATGTTCTCGTCACCAAGCGGCTGTCTCTGGATCCATAGGTAAATGAAGATGGAGATAAGTATACCCACCAAGCCTGTTAATAATCCAACCAATACCAGGGGGTTAATCATATGTGGTCAGGTATTAGTGTAGGTGTGTTTTTTATCTCAGCATGGTGTAATTAGTGGAAATAAACATAATGGATAGGGGTGAGTTGTATTCTATAATTATAATTATTTAGATTTCACCAATATATATTTAGTTTATGTAGAAAGGTAAAATATATTATTAACTATTAATTTATAGCAATAAATATAATTTCATTTTTTACAATTATTAGCAATTAAGGTCGCTTTATAATAAAGGAATAATTAATATTTGTACATAACTTACAATAATTGCAGATGATGAAAATAATTGAAATAAAGTAATCTAGGTGATTAACTATTTTAACAAATATACGCAACCTAATATTGAGTGAATAATTATAAAGCTAAGTTAAGTGTAGTCATTATGAGTAATGAGGAATTCATAAACCTACTCAAGGAACTCTCCGAGGCGTTCGGTCCCTCTGGCTTTGAGGATGAGGTTAGGGAATTAGTGATTAAGGAAATGGAACCTTACGTGGATGAATTGGAGGTGGATAAATGGGGTAATGTTATTGGTGTTAGGTACGGTAGTAGGAGGGATCTTAAGGTAATGATTGCAGCCCATATGGATGAGATAGGTTTACTTATTGATAGTATTGATAAGAATGGTTTCCTAAGGTTTAGGGGTATTGGGGGATGGAATGAGGTAACTTTAGTTGGTCAAAGAGTAATCATTAAGACTCAGGATGGTGGAAAAATAAAAGGTGTAGTGGGTAGTAGGCCTCCGCATGTGACGCCTCCAGGAAAGGAGAGGGAGGCTCCGGAGATGAAGGAATTATTCATTGATATTGGGGCAAGTGATTCAAGTGAGGTTGAGAAACTTGGGGTGAGGGTTGGTTCAGTGGCGGTATTGGATAGGTCCTTTGAGGTCCTTAATAATGATACTGTAACCGGTAAGGCATTTGATGACAGGGTTGGGTTAGCTGTAATGCTGTGGATGCTTAGGCAATTAAAGAACCATGAGGTAACAGTGTACACTGTAGCCACTGTTCAAGAGGAGGTTGGGTTAAAGGGTGCGCAGGTTGCCGCTGACAGGGTTTACCCAGACTTCGCAATAGCCTTAGATACAACCATAGCTGCTGACGTACCTGGTGTATCTGAGCGTGAATACGTGTCTAGGCTTGGTGCAGGTCCAGCATTAAAAATAATGGATGGTGGAAGGGGCGGCTTATTCATAGCCCACCCAGGCTTAACTAACTACATTATTAATATAGCTAAGGCTAATAATGTGCCGTATCAATTAGAGGTATTGATTGGAGGCACCACTGATGCTGCTGGTATAGCCTTAAGGAGGGATGGAATACCTGCAGCAACAATCTCAATACCCACCAGGTACGTTCACTCACCTGTGGAGGTGCTTAAGGTAAGTGATGCAGTTAATGCATCAAGACTACTCACGCTAGTGGTTCAAGGGGCTAATGAAGGGTTAATAAGCAGTCTTAGGAGTAGGGTGATTAAGGGTGTTGGGTTTAAGGTGACTTGAAAACTTAATAACTCATGTGTTAGCTTACATTAATGTACCCGGTAATTGACTTACATGAGGACATAGCGTATCACTTAATGTTTGGTTCCAGGGTTCAGGACTTCAATATTGATGCTGAGGGTAGGCAGTCTGATATCCCCAAGCTTAAGCGTGCTAATGTTAAGGTAATCTTCGCCTCAGTATTCCCCATATTAACTACCTATAGTCCTAGCCAGGATGAGGCAAGGGTGCGTTCCTCATTACCCTACTCAACTAAGGGTGTTGCCCTTGAAATGGTTAAAACCTATTATAGACTCATTGATAGGTTTAATGACTCATTATCCTTAATTAATAATGTTGAGGATATTAATAATATCTTTAACACCAGTAAGATAGGTCTCCTAATATCAATGGAGGGTGCTGACGCCTTAGAGGATCCATATGACTTAGTTATCTTCCATAGACTCGGCGTTAATTCCATAGGAATTACGTGGAATTTTGATAATAAGTATGGGGCAACGTGCTTCACTAAGAAGGATTACGGATTAACAAATTATGGAGAGGAATTAGTTAAGTTAGCTAATAGGATTGGGGTTATTGTTGACCTAGCCCACGCGAGTAGGAGAACAATGATTGATGCATTATCAATCTCCAGGAAGCCTGTGGTGATAAGTCATAGTAACTCTAAGGCAGTTAATAATCACCCAAGGAATACTGATGATGAGGTACTTGAGTTACTTAAAAGTAATGGCGGGGTAATAGGTGTAACCATGATTCCTGAAACGATAGGACCCAAGCCGGCTGTTGATTCATTAATACAGCATATCAAGCATATACGTGACACGTTTGGAGCTGAGGTATTGGCATTAGGCACAGATTACTTAGGCATTAGCAGTACACCTCAGGGGCTTGATAATATAGCGGATATTAGTAGGCTTGTTAATGGGTTATTAAATGCTGGATTCAGTGAAAGGGAGGTGAGTGGTTTACTTTATGATAATGCATTGAGGGTAATTAAGGCAAATTTAACTTAAGCCACAGTCATTAAACTCATGGGTAATGAGGCCTTTAAATAATTAAATTAAGTAGTATAGGGCACCAGTTATACTGCCTCACTTACCGCAGGGGAATTAAGTCCTTTAATGTGAAGGTTACTTCTTCTCCTCAATGACTCTAATGGATTTAATGGGTAAGGTTACAGGTATGTTGGTTGCAGTATCGAATAGTAGTAGTTTAACCGTGTTGTTCTTCTCATCAACATCAACAACCTTAGCCTTAAATCCCCTGAATGGTTCCGTTATTATCTCCACGACATCATTGATTTGAACCTTAATCTCCCTCTTAATCATCTTCATTAATTCAGTTAAGGGAACCTTACCCATCATTAATCCCCTATACTGTTTTATGCCGGTTGATAGGTCAATGGCCACGTAGGAATGAGGGGTCTCTAGGTAAACCTGTCCCTGCACATTAGGTGGGACAACTATTGATGGTACATTATAGTACTTCCTCTTATCCTTCTCCATTAACTCAAGCCTAGTCCTAATAATGGCTGCAACATTATACTCCTGACCAGCAATAACTCTTACACCAATGAAGACGCACTTATCCTCCTGCATGAATTAAGAGTATTCAATAATTGTTAATAAGGTTTTCTAAACATTAATAATCATGGGTGAAATACACGTCTCGAGTCAAGGATCATTACCTAACGCAGCATCATGCATGTAATCACTGCAACTTAATTTAATAAACCCAGGGACCTGAGGATTAGGTTAAATGAATCATGACTTGGCTTAACCTTATATAATCTAAGTAATTTAATTAACGCATTAGTGTCCTGTAGGTTAAGGGCATTCCTAACCTTAGCCTGTAATGCTCCTTTACTGAGAATGAGTGCACTTACCAGTTGAGTAACATTGGTTATTGATTTAGTGAACACGCTTGCACTTTCGAAATCAATTATGTAAACTCTATTACTGATAATTACGTGTTCCCGAATCCTACTTAGTTCACTGTGGATTAACCCTATTGAATCAAGCCTAAAACCCTGCATTAATAGATCCTTAACCACAGCCTTAATTGAATCATGGTTAGCTTGATTAAGGTAAACCCCTAATGGCACCCCATTAATGTACTCCATTACTATAACATCATTAGTGTGATTAATTAGAAGAGGACCTACGTTAACTTCATTAGCTAGCTTAAGGTTACGTGCCTCATTAATAAGGCTGGGCCTTGGGGAATCAGGTCTCCTTATTTTGCATGCGTAATAGCCCTCAAGATTACTCACCCTGCACTTTAAAACAAAACTATTCTGTCCCTTACCAAGTAACTTAAGGCCACCTATGAATTCAATAGATCCCTCATTAATTAACTCAGTAATGTTCAAGCTTCTTAACTGCTTAAGTACATTATCAACATAGTTACTTGAGTAACCAATGCTACTGCATAATTTAATGAATAACTCATACACGGTGACTTTTACCTAAACTGTGGTTTTAAAGCCGTATCTCCATCATTACTGTAGCCTCCAATTACTAAACGTACCCTATTTTACGCCGTGGTAATTAAGCACTTAACACTGGGTTTTCGGGAATAGTTATTAAGTTAGTTTAAAGGCCGATTAACAAGTATGAGCATAATTGAGGATGCTAGGAAGGCATTATTGAAGTATCCATTATGTGACCACTGTTTAGGTAGGTTATTCGCATCAAGAGGCCTCATGATTAGTAATGAGGAGCGTGGTAGATCTATAAAGAATGTACTCTTCATGGAGTCTTTAAACTCCTCAACAGGCACGTATAATGAGGATACCTTGGTGGCGTTGGCTAAAAGTGGGCATAGGGAAAGCTTACTATTCCTGAGAAGAATGGGTAAGGTCATTGAGCAGCAGCCATGCTTCATCTGCGGTAATCTATTTGATAAAATTAATATTAATGATATTGTTAGTAAGGTTGAGGAGGAAATTAATAGACAGGGTATTGAGTTTAATAGTTTTCAAGTAGGTTCAACAGTCAATAAGGGGGTAATTGAGAATGAGGTTAAGGTATCGACGGAATTAGGCATAACAAGCAGTGAATCAATTAAGAGGGAATTAAATAGGTTGATTGGTAAGGTATTAGCAGATAAGCTGGGTAAAAGATACAGTAGGCTAAACCCAGATGTAGTGATTAAGGTGAATACTAGTGATGGTTCAGTAAGCGTTGAGGTTATGCCAATCTACATTGAGGCCAGGTATAGGAAGCTAATTAGGGGAATACCACAGGTTGGGGACTCCTCAGTGGCAAGTGTAGCTAGGGAGGTGGTGAGTGAGTTAAGGCCATTAAACGTGGTGCTTCACTTCGCCGGTATTGAGGGGCCTGAGGTGAGGGTGCTTGGGTTAGGGAGACCAATGATTATTGAGGCCACTAGACCCCTAAGGAGAAGCCTACCTGGGGGCATTATTACTAGGCATGGGGTTCAGTTACTTAACCTTAAGGCCGCTGGTAAGGTTCAGGTTAGGGAAATTAAGTCTAAGGCAGGTGAATTAAGGAGGGTTTTCAGGATTCTAGTTAAGTTACATGGTAGTGTTACTGATGAGCAGTTAAGGAGCCTTGAGGATTACTTCAGTAATAGGCAGATTAGGCAAAGCATGGGTAAGGGTAGGAGGGTTAAGTTGATTTACGGCTTGAAGGTGGTGCCGGTGCACGGTAGTATCCTTGAATTAATAGTGAATACGCAGGGCGGCTTCAGTGTAAGGAGATTCATTACCGGTGAGGGTACGGAACCATCAGTATCAGGAACATTAGGCATTAAGGTTACCCCCATTGAGATTGATATACTTAATATCTGGCACTAAAACCCCCACTAGCCCACCCTCCTGGCTAGTAAACCATACTCATTCTCACTAATTATGGTGAAGCCCGCTCTCCTTAACCTCTCAATAACACCACGCTTAACACTACGTCCCCTATACTTAATCCCAGTCATTGGTACATAATGGTACAGTAAACCACCCCTCTTCAATAACCTACTGTAAATCCTGTAAAGCTCCTCGGAGTATAGGGTTGTGAATCTTTTAGTGGGCCTGGGTGGGTCATGGATTATGAGGTCGAATACTGAATCCCTAATCCACTCAGCGGCTTCATAAATATCCCCAAGCACCAAATCAACCCTAGGGTCCATTAAGTGGCTGCTCCAGGGATTATACCTAGCTAGTTCAATTACATTATCATCAGCCTCCACGGTCACAACCCTCCTAGCACCCTTCCTAAGCGCCACCAGTGTGGTGTAGCCTAATCCAGTGCAGCAGTCTAAGACAATCCCCCTCACCCTCACTCCCCTTAACTTAACGTAACTGTAGCTTAATGGGTCACTCATCATAGTGTGCATCACTATCCCATCAATAACCAATGTTGGCGCCCACCCCTTATTTGAGGAGCATAACTTGTAACTATGCCCATTTGACTCAATGTACAGTCTAATTAGTGACTCCCCACTCCTAGTGAAGAGAGGCTTACACTGCTCCTGCCTATACTTCATTACTAATGACTCCTCATTAATATCCCAGTAAGTGTATGTGGTTTCTGATTTAGGCTTGAAGCTAATGATCCTCAAGGCTTAACCCTGGGTATTTTAGAAAAACGGTTTTAAAGCTCACGTGTATTGGTTAGCTTAAGCACCAGTAATGAGGGAGCTTAAGTTAAAGGTTAGGAGACTAGTGGAGAAGATGGTTATGGTTGATGATGTTCCTGAGGATGTTGTTAATGATGTCGTAAGTGAGTTGGGCTACTACGTGAAGAGTGGTTACTCTGATGAATTAGCTGAACGCCTAGTATTATCATATAGGGAGAGGATAATGAGTAGGCTTATGAGTAATATAAAACAGCACATGCCTGGAAGAGGAGGCATAGAGAAGGTTTTACCATTCCTGCTTAGGGAGTCCCTTGAGGAAATGGGCTTATCAGGCTACGTTTCACCAATGCTTTACGGGCAGCCGGTGGATTTAACGATAAGCATGGGTGCATTCCATGCACCGGTGATTATAATTGGGTATAAGGCAAGTAGAAAGGACTTGTACAGGATTAGTAGGCTTAGAAGCATGGGTATTAACCCAATGGTTGTGTCCCTTGATAATAACTTTAAGGATGCGGTTAAGTTTAAGGTTGATTACTTAAATGAACCAAAGTACTATAGGGTTATTATTGCTGGTGAATCGTTAAAGAGACTATTAGGTTCAGTAAGCCTAATCAGCGGTAGATCACTAAGACCCAGTAGGAGCATGGAGATTACTTACATGCTTTGGAGCGGGTTAAGGAGAATGGGTTACCTGGTTGTTCCAGGTAAGAGAATAAGTGACCTTGAGGTTTACGGCTTCGGCAGGTACTTAATTAGGATTCAGGGTAAACCCACAATGTGGGACCCATACTATAGGAAATTCAACACAGTGTTAATAATAACAGGTAGCAATGGGATTAGGGTGAAGGACTCAGTGATTATAATGGGTTTTAATTACCTTGAGAAGCTGGTTAATGAGTCAGGGCTAAGGATGAGTAGCCTAAGGAGGCTGGTATCCAGAGAAGGAGACCACATTGAATAATCTTAGAATACCCACATACCACTTCGCAATACCCCTAGCTACAACATCAACGTAATCCACGTTCACGTTCCCCAAGTAATTCCTCACAACCTGCTCAGCAACCTCACCATTAATCCTAGGCTTAACGTATTGAATAAGTGCATCAAGAAGCTCGGCGTAACTTCTCCTAGTCTCAGCATACTCCCTACCTATCTTAAAAACATCATCACTCGGTATTATTAAGTCAACATACTGCCTTAACCCCCTCTTCATTAACTCATTAATATACTCAACCACTATCGGGTCAGTGGGTTGCATTACTTAATGCGTGGAGTCGATGCTTATTAGTTTTATTAAAGCGTGATTTACGTCCGCATTACTAATGTTGCTGTTAAGTTAATTACAATACTGGGTATTCATAACTTACCATCAATCCCATTACAACACCCCTGCGGCCTCGCCTTTTCAGGGTGCGGATATTGAAGCGTAAATAAAATCTTAAAGGTGGGTGGCTTAGCGGTCTTACAGTTAATAGGTTGAACTAATGCTTAAATAATTAACCATAATGGACGCCGTGTGGCAAGTAAGGTAACCGGTGTCGTTAAGTTAGGTAGGATGGAGCACGGTTTATTAGCCGCAATAACCGTGGTGGCCTCCTATTACGTTTCCGGTGGACGTAATGGTTACGTGTCCTTAATATTGTTTGCATCAACATTCTTCGCTGAGGTATTCCTCTTCGTAACAAATGATATTCACAATATTAATGAGGATAGGATTAACAGGCCAAACGCACCCTTAGTGATGGGGGTGGTTACATTTAGGGAGGCCCTCTGGTTAGGGTTAGTATCCTTAGTACTATCCTTTATTCAAGTAATACCTGTAGTCATGGATTGGGCTAATTCACTCTCATTAATAGTACTGGCAACAGCATTAGTGCTTGGTTACCTGTATAATTCAAGGCTTAAGCGGGTAATGATTATTAACAATGTGGTGGTTGCGTTGGTTACATCATTAACATACCTTTACGGCTTAGCCTCAGTAAAGGTGATTAAGCCTCAGCCATCATTATTCATAACCCTACTCTTCCTAACCACAGTGGTTGCCACATTAGGTAGGGAAATAGTGAAGGGTTCACTTGATTATGAGGGGGACTTAAAGGTGGGTGTACGTACGATAGCTACTACGTATGGGAGGGATACCGCTAATAAGGCTGGTTCAATAGTGATGATGATTGCAGTCGCATTATCTATTCCATTAATAATCGTATCATCAGCTGTCCTAGGTAGGTTTAGCTCATTATTCATAATCTTCATAATCCTAACCGACTCCTTAATCCTAACCCTCTCAATAAGGGTAATTAAAGGTAATTTAAGGTTGTTCAGGGAATTAAGCCTACTGGCAATGGGATTAACCCTAATTGGTCTAATGCTTTGCTCTCTGCTTATCTTCATCTACACTTAGCTCTAATTCACTAGCCATAATTCTATGAGCTATTATATGGCAGGGCACATCAATATTGCATGATGCGCCATCACCCATATTCCTCACCTTCTCAGCTGCATCAAGGCACTTCCCCATACTCCTTAATAATTCAATGATTAACCCTAAGCCTTTCCTAACGTATGGATCATTTAACGCCCTTAATATATCTCCAAGTCCATTAATAGGCTTAATCTCATGCTTAACATTAGATGATACACCATATAACGAACACATAATGCATTGAGTAGCTTCCCTAAGCGTAACATTTAACTCCTCCTTACTCATCTGTTGTAGGGCACTAAGCACTGCTTGAGTAACATCATTTATATTGACATCACTCATAATAAGCATCTCAAAGCATTGTGTATAAACGTTTCTAGGTGGTTATTGCTTTAATATGAATTCATGATCTATGTATAAATGTTATGGCTAGTTTATAAGGGAGTAGGGATTAAGCAAGATTACTTCACCTCCAAGAGAGGATTACCGAGGTTCCATTCCCTTGTTGATATAGTTAAAATAATTAGCGTGTTCAATGCATACAATAAAGCTAGAGGGGAAACTAAGAGATTGTATGAGAAGTTGTACCGTAGGCTTCTTCACTTGTATAGGAATTCAGCTTCTCTCTTCATGAGGGCGCTATATGATGATGCTTCGATTGTAATTATTGGTTAATTAACCGTGAGCATGTGATAATGTGCCAAACATTTTAAAGTCTTATTGTTAAAGGCGCAGAATACGGTATGAAGATTATGAAGATTGTTAAATATTTTCACTATCCTAAATACTGCGCTTATCATGAGGTGGAAGTGAAGAGAAGGCTTAAGAGAGTAGTAACCTGTGGAAAAAAGACGTAGGCTTAATTCGGACCTTAACGGTGCACTCAGCATCATGAAGAAGACAATATGGGAAGTGATCACTAATGCTAAGACAGAATGTTTAATAGCCTTAACTTAAACTAAGCATCATATGGTTAAGTTCAGTAATGCTTTCATTGAAAGAGAGGTGTTTAAGATGTTAGGCGTGCGTGATAATAGTGTTACCTTAGGTCCAGGTATTGGTGAGGATGCCGCGGTTATTAGAATTAATAACTCATACATGGCTGTTCACACTGATCCAGTTACTGGTTCAAGTAACCTACTGGGTTGGTTGGCTGTGCATGTGGCTGCTAACGATATTGCAACAAGAGGTATTAGGCCTAGGTGGTTCCTAGTAACGCTGATACTTCCGGTTGATTACGGTGAGAATGATGTGGTTAATATAATGAGGCAGATTAATGATGCATTAATTGAAATTAACGCATCCCTAGTGGGTGGTCATACTGAGAAGTCTGATGCAGTAACTAGGCCTATTGCAGTAACAACAGCTATTGGTATTGGTAGTAGATTCATAAGAACAGGGGGCTTAAGGACTGGTGATGTTATTGTCATGACTAAGTACGCAGCCCTAGAGGCTACCGCAGTCTTAGTCAGTGACTTTAGAGGTAGATTAATGAACGTGTTAAGTGAGGGGGAGTTTAAGGAGGCTACCAGTCTCTATAGGATGGTGTCAGTGGTTAATGATGCCCTTGCTGCAGCTGAGTATGCTACATCAATGCATGATCCAACTGAGGGTGGTGTTTTACAGGGTTTACTTGAAATGGCGTATTCCTCAGGGAAACTAATAATTATTAATGAGGATAATATTCCAGTGCTGCCGGTAACAAGAAGGGTGCTTAATGCCTTTAACCTCAATCCATTAACAGTGCTCTCCTCAGGGTCATTATTAATAGGGGTTGGGGAAAATGATGCCGCTAAGTTAATTGGGAAATTAAGGGATATGGGGATTAATGCATCAATTATTGGTAAAGTTACTGATGGTGAACCAGGCGTTGTGGTTAAGGGTCGTAGTGGTGAGCAATTCTTCAGAGGTGACTTAACAATACCGGATGGGGTGATTGAAATGTGGTTAAGCGGTAATACTAGTGAAGGTTCTAAGGCCTAGGCTATGCTTACTGAGTCATTCTGTTTCAACTAATATGGAGCACTCTGGTTTAATATTTTCATTAAATTCATTTATTATTGATGATATTACGCATTTAGGCGTATATGATTCCACATCCTTAAGCCACTTCTCTGGGAATCTGGTTAATGAAGCCATGTAGGCTAAGGCTACATTAATTATCTTACCGGTTGATTTAAGGTCATTAACAGCCTTTACCACTTCACCAGGGGGCTTAGCGCCCCTTGCCTCCCTAGAACCTTTTGATAATACTTCTATGCCAGCCTCCCTAAGTGCCGCTGCCTCACTTCTTAACATGTCTTTATCGAAATTGAAGACGAATATTGGCTTAATCTCATTATTAATCTTCCTTGAAATTGTTTGAGTCATCCTAATAGTCCTCTTAATATCAGTTAAAGTAGGTCTCAGCGGTACGACTGCCTTATTAACCTTAGCTAAATCAGTCATAGCCAGCGCTATTGAGGTATATCTTTTATCAAAGAATGGGGCGGTATCTATAATTATGTAATTGAAGCGGCTTAATGCGCCTGATTTACTAAGAATAGTGAATAATGCATCACCCCTACCGTACTCACCCAGCCACAGTGTCACTAGGTTACTGAGGTCACCTTCATCATCTTCACCAGGTGGTAATACTTTCACATTCTGGAGTGTGTTTGCATCAATATTACCGTTAGGTGGATTTACGTAATCATCAATATCAATATTTTTGCCCTTATCATAATCCTTAAACATATGATATAGTGTCCTCCTAAGTTGATTAATCCTATCGTAATCATCCCCATATATTTTAAGCGATAAACCAGCAGTTGGATCCGTGTCAATTATGAGTATTTTCCCTGGATCTTCCCCATATTCAACGAGATAATGGGCTATTAATAGCGTTATGGTTGTCTTACCTACACCACCGGACGCTGACACTACAGGTATTATTACGGGCATATTTTCTCACTAAGGCCAAGTCTTTTATCTATTACTTCAATACAGAATGGTAAATTAAGTCTCCTGAATAATTCAACATAATTCTTAAATAACCTCGAGTACTTATCTAAGACATGTATTAACCATGTTTTATACCCTATGGTTAAGTATATTAATGCTTGCCCAATCCCATCGTATGGTTGCGCATCGTACTTAACCTCAAAGGCCTCATCATTAGCAACTACATCAATTAGGAACCTTAAACCATTAACCTCAATAGGTACCTCCCTCCTACCTCTAGTAAGTATAGCCAATTGACCTTTAATACAATCCTCATCCTCACAATACCTAATGTAATTGACCAAAGAACGTGCAGCCACTTAATTTTCACCATTACTTTATTTATAAATACTACGAGTAAGCATTAGGTTACATTATTACTTAATAGTGATATAAGTGTTCTTAATTATTGCAACATTATCGAGCTTTAGTGAGATTACTTAACTTTAATGCTGCTTCAAGCCTCATGGATTATGATGATTAGAGAATATTTTTCATGCGTTAAATATGTTAATAATGTGGATTATGTTAGAATCATTGTGAGTGACTTAGGCTCATACCAAGGATGGTATATTAAAGATGATGCGGCACTGCTAGTCCTCTTAATCTCCATGCAGTAATTAGGACTTAGTGATGAGGGGTATAGGGAATTATGTTAGGTGGAGAACCAGTTACAGAATGCTTCCACTAAGTTCTCACATTATTAAATAATTAATTGCATGTTAGTCGGCTTCACTAATAGGATATGGAAGAATGGCATTTATGAGTTTCCCGATGTATTTTAGTTTTTGAACGTATTTTGAAAAATATTTATATAGACTCTCCTTATTGACAACTTAATGAGGATTAGTAGGCTACTTCCAATATTGGCGTTAGCCATAGCGGTATCGGTGCTGGCTTATTCATGGAGCATTGGATCAATATCCACAAATAGTATAACTATCCATGCGTTAGCCGTCTCAGGTTCAAACCAGGGTGCTGTAATAAACATAACGATAACTGCGGTTAAGGGTTTACCAAGTTATCTAGGTGGTAATGTTTACGTATCCGCTATGCCATTACCCATAGGGGAGGGTGGTACCTTCATTTCATCAAGTCAAATAGCCGCCTTTGTGGCTACAACAATTGCTGGTCAATCGTTAACAAGCTACAACTTCCTTATTAACGTTAACTCCAGTACAATAGAGATAGGTGGTCCATCAGCCAGTGGTTACATGACCGTTGGCATGTACTCCCTCATAACTAACAGTAGCCTAAATCCAAGTGTGGTTATGACTGGTATGATTATGCCTGATGGAACAATAGGCCCAGTGGGTGGGATACCTGATAAGATTAGGGCTGCAGCCCAATTAGGTTACTCAACGGTACTGATACCCTACGGCCAGCAGAACTACGTATCCTCAAGTGGCCAGGTAATTAACCTTATAGAGTTAGGTAAGCAGCTTGGGGTTAATGTTATCCCAGTGGCCACGGTGTACCAGGCGATACAGTACTTCACAGGCCGTAGCTTTAACCTATCCCTTCAAGTAACACCCCAGGTGAGTGGTAATATTTCAGCCATTAGTGCCTACCTCTATAAGACGCTTTACGTTAATTATGGTAATGAATCAGCATTAGGTAGTCAGGCTGATTATGAGGCTGCAGTGAGCAATGCCAATAACGGCGACTACTATACTGCAGCAAGCTTACTCTACGATGCCCTAATAAACTACTACACTAACTTATTCAGGAACGCGACGTTGGCTTACGCTAAGGCTCTTGTGGCGAATGTAACTGCTCAATTGAATCAAATGACTAATGAAATTAATAGCATTCAACCCACTACAGCCAACTTGGACATAATGGTGGGAATCTATGATAGGATATACACTGCTCAATCATTGTTGAATACCACTATTAGTGATATTCAGGCTGATAATACAGCTAACATACCCGGTGATTTAGCTCAATTATACGTTAGGGTTATTACGCTGAAGTATTGGTTTAATGTGCTTAACGCCATTAATGGCGGTAACCCAATACCCATCTCTTATTTAAGTAAGTTAAGTGGATTATACACATCATACGCCTATACAACGGTAACTTACTTATACTCACTAGCCAGCGCTGAGGGGTTGACTACAAGCTTAGGGGTCATTAATACGATTAACCAGCTCATTAATCAAACTAATGAGGCACAGTCCTACTACCAGAATGGCCTTTACCTGGAGGCTTTAGCTGTGAGCCTTGATACAATAGCCTCAGCTAGCGCCATAATTCACACAATGTTCCTGATTGGGGGGAGTAATGCATCATTATACTTACTCAACGTTGTTAGGAACGTTGCAACGTATAATGAGGCCCTAGTATCCCAGTGTAATGGTTTACCAGTTCTATCCAGTGCCTATGTGCAATTCGGCAATTATTGGTTCAGTCAATATAATAGTAGTCTTGCTGGTAACCCATCGTCAACGTCAAGTCAAAGTTACTTTGAGGAGTCTTTATCGCTATACGAGGAGTCAATAGCGTATTCATTATTCCTGAGGCAACTTTACTATGAGTTAGGAGCATGCCCAATAGCCAGCTACACCATTAACTACACGGCACTTCAGTACGTGCCAGCACCAAGTGCTCCACATGTAACTCAAGGCCAATCCACGGGCGCATCATTTTCAATAATTAACCTGGCTGGAGTCAACGTAACGTACCTAGCCATTGGGGTAGTGTTAGTGGCAATGAGCATAGTGGTTCTAGTGCTTAAGGTTGTTAAAGTAAGTAGATAATAAATGTTACTTAATTATATCTAAAATTAGCAATATATATATTAATTAAATTTGTGGTATATTACATAAAAATATAATGTATAATAATTATGATGATTAATCAATTCAATAAGTATGCAGCTAATTAATGGGTAAGGTTTATAAAAGCATACATTACGTGGATTAACTAAGATGGTTACTACGGGAAGTTCAAGTAATGCTGATAAGCAGTATAGTAGCAGTAATGGACTGAGGAGGGTATTAGGCTTTAAGGAGTTATTCTTCGCGTCCCTGGGTGGGCAGTCCCCATTCCTAAGTATAACAACATACGGTACAGCTATAATACTCTACGCGGGTTTATTAGCACCATTAGCCGCATTAGTGGGTACATTAATTGTGTTGGTTAATGGTCTTGTGGTTTACCAGTTATCGCGACGATTAACGAAGACCGGTGGCTACTATGCGTATGCTAATCAATTCATAAGCCATAGAGTAGGTATTGAGACCGGGTTCATATACTTATTCTACTCAATACTCTATGGAAGCGCATATGCAATAGGTTCAGCAGGCATAATGTGGTTCTTATTCCACATAAACTTCATGTACACTTTAACAGCAATATTAATTATTCAAGCCGTGTTGGCTATATTAGGCATAAAGCCATCAGCCAAATACGCAGTATTCGCTGGTTCATTGGAGCTGGGTATATTAATAGTGATAGGCGTAGTGCTGCTCTACCTATCTGGCTTCAGGATAAGCTTAAGTTTAACCGCTAGCCAAGGTATTTCATTAACCCAATTCGGGTATGCTGCACTCTTCGCCGCAGCAATACCCACCGGGTACGGTACCATAACCCCCCTCTCTGGTGAAACTAGGATGGCCAGTAAGACTGTGCCCAAGGCCATTGTTGCAGTAATATTGACGGGTGGCTTGCTTGCAATGTTTGATCTTCTTGCCTTTAATTCAGCTGGGTTAGCTTTATTTGAATCCTATGGGCGTTTCGAATCCCTCATTAAGTCTATGATCGGTATGAGTACCTTTAACTCACCTATACTTTACCTTCTTCACAAGTACTTTGGCATATTCATTGATATACCGGTACTAGTGGCTCTTATTAATGATGGTGTATTAGGCGTATTGGCGTATAATCTAGCGTCATCAAGGGTACTCTTCGCAATGTCTATGGATGGATGGGCGCCTAAACCCTTAAGTTACATTAACGTGAACACTAATAACCCAATGTTAGCTGCATTAGTATCATCCATCGGGATAATTGCCGTTAGCCTAGCTACGGTAGACTTATTGTCACCATTAATGGCTTTCCTGGTTCTAGGAGGCTTATCAACCATGGCTGGGTTACTTGTTCACGTAATATCGGATGTATCTTTAATGAGACTTAGCATTAGGAGGATTAAGAAGTATACCAGTCAAATAATACTGGCGTCATCAGCCTTAATACTTGCCGCCTACTCAATAACATCAGCCTTAGTATCAACTAGACCCATGTTCGTGGAGTTGTTCCTAGGGTGGTTAATAATAGGCTTCATTTACGCTGAGGCATCATCAATAGCCAAGGGTAGGTAACCAGGCTCCTAATGTTAATGCCTAAAGCATTAATAAGCTAAACCCACTTTACTGAAACCGTGTCTAACGATTTAGGGGACATTAAGGGTTCAGTTAAGAGACTTAGGGAGAGGGTGTCCAGTGGAACATTCATTAAGGCTGTGGGTAAGGGTACTGTGAGGGATATAGAAACACTAATAGAGTACTATGAGTTAACTAAATCATGCGTAATGTTAACTCAGGATGAGGCCAAGAGCCTCTATAACTTATACGTTGCCAGTGAGGGAAGAATTAAGAAGCTTCTTGAGGGTTTCCTGGAAACCATGATTACCATTAAGTCAAGGGACTTCGCCGCAATATACCCATTCATGCCCAGTGACGTTAAGGAATTACTTAAGCCATTACTAAGCAGTAACACTGATGAGGGCATTAAGGAAGTGTTGGGTAATGTTTTAAGTAACCTTAATCTACTTGGCTCAGTGCTACTTAATATAGCTAAGAGGGAGCCAGGTGATGTTAATGGGTGCGTTAAAGGTAACTGCCACAGCACCGGGAGTTGTTAAACTGTTTGGGGAGCATGCTGTTGTTTATGGGAGGCCGGCAATAGCCATGGCCATAAACAAGGGCATTAAGGTTACTGTGGAGGAGGGTGGGGGTGATTCATTAACAATCCTTGCAAAGGACCTCGCAGTTAAGGGGGTTGCCATAAGGGTTACTGGTAATTCAATTGAAGGTAGTGTGATTGATGATAGTCAATTAAGTAGGCTAGCCTCATATGCCTTAACAGCGTTAAGGATTATGACGGAGAAGTATGGTGGTGACTTAAGGGGTATTAGAGTGATTATTGAGAGTCAACTACCCATTGGGGCTGGTTTAGCAACATCAGCTGCAGTATCAGTGGCGGCTGCGGCTGCTTACGCAAGGTTAATTAACGTTAAATTAAGTAAAGAGGATATCGCCAAGATTGGGCATTCAGTGGAGTTAACTGTTCAAGGGGCGGCAAGCCCCATGGATACTGCAACATCAAGCATGGGTGGTGTAATGTATATTAAACCTGGGGTTGAATTAAGGAAACTAAGTACCTCACTTAAAATGCCGTTGGTGGTTGGTTACGTTGAAAGAGAATTAACCACAGGTGAATTAGTTAAGAGGGTTAAGGCGCTTTACAATAAACACCCCAGGGTTGTTGAAGGTATAATAGATTCCATAGGGGCTATTGTGGATGAGGCGGTTACAGCCTTAAGCGGGGGTGATTACGTAGCCTTAGGTGAATTAATGAACATTAATCAAGGTTTACTTGAGGCATTGGGTGTATCCAATCATAGGTTATCTAACATAATATACATGGCCAGGAAGGCTGGTGCCCTTGGAGCCAAGTTAAGCGGTGGAGGTGGTGGTGGAGCAATGATAGCTTTAGCACCTGGAGTTGAGGATAAGGTTGCTGTGGCCGTTGAGTTAGCTGGTGGTGAGGTGATTCTAATTGATGTTAATTATGAGGGTGTACACGTTGAGGATTATAGTTGATTTAACTGTATTTTTATAGTAAACGGTTATTTTATCTGATTATCTTATAAATATGGTTATTTGATAACTCATATGTCATTTAGAGGGAAGTTACTTGGAGTAGTGGCGATAGTGATAGCGGGTTTAATACTATACGGTACGGCTATTTACCTAGCCACTGCAACCCAGCAGGCAACCCCGACTCAAAACCAAGCAGTATCAATCACCCTACCCTACTATGCTGAGGTTCAGTACATTGATGTGATTAACCAGACTGTTCAATTATCAATACCTGCAGGAGGCACCTACACGGTCACTGCACCATTACCCCCGGGTCCAGGCTATAGTTTAGAGTACCTTGAGGTTTACTTCCCCACACCTCTTCCATCAATAGGTGTTTCAGGTAATATACTGAAGAGTGTTAATGAGTACGGCTTCATAACCTCAGTTTACTCACCATCAGGCTCAATAGTATTGGTTAATTCAGGTCAGAACACTGTTAACGGTACAATAGTTGTTTCATCAGTCTTCGTTAAAACAATCTACGTACCCTTAACTAACCAGTCATCAATAAACATAACTGCACCGGACTACACCTACCAGTACGTTACTGACCAGTACGTGGAGTTAACAATACCAAATAACGCGCCCTTCAGTGTGAAGGATGTTGTGCTACCCAACGGTAGTGCCTTCAGTCAATTAGTTGAGAAGTGGAGTGGTAATGTTACTGCTATTCAATTAGACTACAAGCATATTAAGCTTGATATGGCTTACTTACCCTCAGGTAACTATAGTGTTGAATTACTTCAAGGCTCACAGTACGAGATGCCCTTCGCAATGCTGGTTAAGGGTACTCAATTCTACAACACCACTGTTGATGCCCATAGTCAAGTCATAATAACCACTAATAATTTCGGAATACCCTCAGGCTGGTCAATAATGGGTTACGTGGTAACGGTCTACACGGTTCAGCCACTGGTGGTTGGTGAAACAGGTGGTACATTCATTGTGGAGGCTAATAGGGTTTCACCAGTATACACGCTGAGTCAGCTTATTGTGGTTCATGGTGTTAGCTACATACTACCACCCTTCATAAGATTCATGCCAATCATTGGGATTTACGTAATATACGATACTCAATTCAAGGTAGTTAACCCACTGAACGTGCCAGTCATTGTTGAATACATGCCGATAATCTATAAGCCTGTTGGTCAATGGAGTAATGGTAACCTGCAGGTTCAGGTTTACCAGAGTGATGTGGCTCAAGGTATGTGGACGTCACTAGTTGTTCAACTACCTGAGACCGCAACAATAACCAGTATAGTTACCCCAAGCGGCACCACTTACAGTGGTTACACCTCATCAGAGTTGCCGTGGGGTAGTGAGTTCAGGTTGATATCAATATCACCGGATGGTCATGAAGCTTACATTGCAGTAAGCACACTGGGTGTATCTCAGCCAGGCCTCTACACGGTTAACGTGCATTGGGATCCATTAATAGTTAGTGTTCATAACACCTATGGTTCACCAGTGAGTGCTGTGGTTGCTGCGTCACAGAATGGGCAGGTTTACGGCACCTTCAACACTAATGCAAGCGGCATAGCTCTAGTGAGTGTAAGCAACCCGTACCCGGTTTCATTATCAATATACTATGAGGGTGTTGATGCATATAACATTGGAGTCACGACACTAATTAAGAGGCCAATAGATGTGACTCTAGGAGTCTACAATGTAACAGCCATAGTTGTCGGTTTCTTCAACCAGGCAATTAGTAAGGCTAACGTAACCATGTATAGGATTGGTACTGGGCCGGTTTACTCACAGTTAACTGGGCCAAACGGTGCCACTCAATTAAACGGAGTCTTAACAGGTGTCTACCAGTTAACCGCCTCATATGGTCATGCCAAGTACAGTAAATTCCTAACTGTTGATTCTGATGAGGTGGCTTTAATTAAGACCAATATATTAACCATAATAAATGGCTTCCCAATAACGACCGGTGATGCAATAATTGGGGCCGTTGGTATACCTGCCATTGCTGGGGTTGCATACGCAATTAAGAGTCTAGTGGATAGGAGGAGGCCTTATCACGTTGAGACCACGTAAGTGAGTTAAAAACACACTCATTAAAATTAAATAATCAATATCTAAATCCTCATTATCCATGAGCAGGGATACTTTTTTTAACCCAATACGTGCTTAGTTAGGATTAGTGATGAAGCAGCTCGATTATGAGTGGTGAATTAGCCTTTGATTACTGACTTCCTCGTTAACTCAATCCTACAGGGTAACGGTAACTTAGCCCTAGCCCTATTCAACGCCTCCTTAGCGTGGGTAATATTCCTATCCTCAACCTCAACAATCATTAAAACCTCCCCAGGCTCAATCTGAATAGCCCTACCAGTGGGTACACCGAAGGCAAGCCTCATACCTTCCTGTAAACGGTCGGCACCAGCCATAGCTAACATCTTATTCTCCCTAATAACATGGTGGGGGTACTTAATTATCTTCAGGTAGAAGTTTTGATCCGTTAGGACTTTAGATAAGTACTTATAGGCCATCTGCCTAGCAGCCTCAAGGGCATTAACCCTAATTTGACCACCCTCAAGAACCCTAAGCACTGCAACTGAAGTAAACCTCTCCCTGTCCTTAGCCTTAGTGGCCCCCATCTCAAACCTAGGTATCTGGACGTAGGGGGCGCCGTGAATATACTTCAGCCTAGTGTACGGTCTCTTGATCCTTTTATAACACCTAGCAGGCCTTAATGGCATAAGCAACCACTGCCCAGTACCCCTTTAAAACTATACTCAATAATCCCAGTAATCCAATAACATAACTGTAATATCCTTTAATTTTCAACCACCATAGTAATCGATTAATGGTACCCAAACAGTCATGGGCCCTGGGTCTCTATTGGCCCATGCGTAATACGGTATAGCCCTAAACTTAATGGACCTTAAACTAAGCCTAATGTCATTAAGTGACTTATACAATTCACCTTGACTTCTCAACTCATAGGCCTCACCCTCAATCACAACTACACCATTAAGCAAATTCTCAACGTACTTAGCCTCAAGACGGCAGGTGCGTTTAAGGACAATATCCCATACATCAACACCCGGGTTATCAACTTGCTCAAGGCAATACACCAATGGGCCCCTCTTAATAGCAACCCTAGCCGTATTAGCTAATACGTGTGGATGGGAGGCAATAAGCTCAATGGACATAGGTATCCTTAGGATAACTTCATCCCCACTCCTCCAAGTCCTCTTAACCCCTAAGTACGTTGATGGCTTTAATTCAACACCTTGCTCGACACCATTGATAAGTAACTTACCTCCACGGCTCCAGCCAGGTATCCTTAAGTATATTGTGAATTCATCCTCCTTACTTGGGTTAACGGTAACCTTAACTTCCCCATCCCATGGGTAATCTGTATTAACCTTAAGCTCCACAATACCACCGTTAAGGTTAACCTTGGCCTCTGAAGCTATGTAGAGGTGAATCCATACACCGTCACTGGATGTTGAGTATATGTAGCCTGGTAGTGATGCGATTAGCCTTGCAATATTAGGTGGGCAGCATGCTACATCAAACCAAGGCTGCCTCCTATGCCAACCCCTGTTTGCCAATGGATTAACGTAGAAGTATGATTTACCATCCAGTGATATTCCTGCTAACGCAGCATTATATAGGGCTAACTCCATAATATCCGCGTACTTAGCATCACCAGTGGCCAGCAGCATCCTGTAATTCCACATTACATTAGCCACTGCGGCGCATGTTTCTGAGTAAGCCCTATCATTAGGTAACTCATATGGTTCACCTATTGCCTCACCCTCATGCCTAGAACCAACACCACCGGTAACGTACATTCTAGTGCCTGTTAAGTCAACCCAAAGGTTACTTAAAGCCTCCCACAGTGCCTTATCCCCAGTCTCCATGACGACGTCGGTTGCACCAGACATGAGGTATAGGAACCTAACCGCATGAACACCAGTTGGTACTTCACGTAAATCCTTAAGCGGTTTATGGTCTATGAAGTACTCATCACCTGCATCCCATGACCCAGGCATTCTAAAATTCCTCAAAACACCCCTCCCCCTACTCTCTATCTGAAAAACAGCCTCCTCCAGGAACCTCTTATCCCCCGACTCCCTGTATAACTCAACCATGGCCATTTCGACCTCTGGATGACCATCAACCGCCAATAGGCCACTGGGGTTAATGACATCAACAATGTGGTTGCCTAATCTCAACGCCACATTATACAACCTTACACATACGCCACTCCTCCTACAGGCAACTGCCGCTTGAATTAAGTGACCTGCGCAGTATAGTTCATGGGATTGCCTAAGGTACCTATACCTCTCCCCTAACCTATGGTAGAAGTAGGTGTTAATGTAGCCGTCAGGCAATTGAGCCTCCGCAACAATATCAACGACATCATTAAGCACCTTAATTAATTGATCATTACGCCTATTAACCAAGGCCCATGCAGTGGCTTCAATCCACTTATAGACGTCAGAATCATTGAAGAGTATGCCCCTAAAACCACCCTTAACCCTGCCGGAAACTACCCTGAAATTATCAATCCGCCCAGTTTCCTCAAGAAGATTATACATTGTAGGTAATGTTACATTAACTAATTTATCCAACCTAGGTGACCAGAAGCCATCAGTGAGCTTAACATCACTCATCGAGACTGGTCTTAACTTGGCATAGGGGCTTCTAGAGGTATCAACAATAAAGACACCCATTATAATACATGTTACTTAAGGTATTAAAGTATTGTGGGTGGGTGTTTATTAGTATACAAAATTAAAATATGTAATGTTAATCTTTAATATAGGGGATTCCATGTATTAAGCATGGTTAAGTGGATGAAGCTTACGGTAATTAATGATAATGAACCTAATCCACCATTGCTTAATGATTGGGGATGGAGTATACTTATTGAGACTGATAAATGGGTTCTACTGTATGATGCTGACACTGAACCGGGAATCATGGAGAATAACATTAATGCCCTGGGTATTGACCTCAGGGGAGTGAATGCCGCATTTCTAAGTCACTATCATGCAGACCACTATGGGGGATTTAGATACATTGGTGAGGTTAAGAGGGGTCTTGTGGTTTATGTGCCTGAGGAGGATAAGATCTTGGCCAAGTGGGGTCTTAGGCCAGTTACAGTTAATTCACCTAGTGGGATTCTTGAGGATGCGGTAACTACAGGTGTTATGAGGGGTATGGGTGTTAATGAGCATTCCCTAATTGTTAAACTAGATGGCTATGGCCCAGTGATTATTGTGGGTTGTTCTCATCCTGGTATTGATAATATTGTTAAGAGAGTTTATGAAATGTTTAATAGTGTTTATCTAGTGATTGGAGGATTCCATGAACCATTAAGGCATCAACTTAATACTGTCGTGGAGTACTCAAGATACGTATGTCCAGCCCACTGTTCAGGTGATGATGCTAGGAGTTATGTGAAGAACAATTACCCAGAAAAATACTGTGGGATTAAGACTGGAGTTAGGCTTAGGTTACCGATGTAAATACACTTAGAAATATTACTCCAAGTATATAATTTAGGTAGGTTTGAATTAAAAGCATTACCTTAAACCTAGGTTATGCAGTAAGGCTCATTTAATTATTGGTGAAGGTACATGAACTGTATGAGGGAATAACATTTAAGTCCCTAAACTAGGAAATACAATGCAGTGATTAAAGACTAACTGCTGAGGGGTGATGAACTGGCGACAGTATGAGGTAACTTAATGGTGAAAGCTAAATTAAGTTGAGTAAATTATCCCAGTGTGGGTGTTTTAAGGAGGTTCCTAGTATATGTAACAAAGGACCTAGGTGGTGAGGCTAAGTACGTTGATGCCGTTACGTTCTGTAACCAAGGTGAATCAGTGATTAGGGTTAAGGTGGTTTACCAGGGGGCGTTCACTAGGACTGGTCTTGAGAAGTACGTTAAGGGCATTAGGCTTATATTTAATGACGGGGTAATTGTTGGTGAGGGTAATGAATCAACACCCATCCTAAGCCTAAGTAGTGGGCAGTGTATTAAGGGTACATTAATGTATTATATTGATCCTGAAATAACCACTCAACTTAACCCTGTTAGGGTTAATTTAATTAAGAAGGGTTTAATGTTCATTGCTGGTTACCAATTTGATGTAGTTACCGTGGATTAATTCAAAGTTAAGTTAAATTAATAAGTCTACTTACGCATTAACCCATATGCAGTACTTTAAGTTACCTGACAGGATAAGCACTATTGATGAGCTTGAGGATTTATTATCAACACCGTATCCTGAAACCATAAGTGACTTAAAGGAAGTTGACGGTGATATAATGATACTGGGTGCTGGCGGTAAGATAGGCCCGTCATTAAGCATTATGGCGGCTAGGGCTGTTAAGGCCAGTGACCTTAGGAGAAGAGTGATTGCGGTTTCCAGGTTCAGTAGAGGTGACTTACCCAGTAGGCTTAAGGAAATGGGTGTTGAAGTTATAAGTGCTGATTTAAGTAATGAGGATGATGTCGCCAAGCTACCTGACGCTGAGAACATAATATTCATGGTTGGTAGGAAATTCGGGACAAGTAGTGAACCTGAATTAACCTGGATAACAAACACCTACGTACCCGCACTGGTGGCAAGGAGATTCCCTAAGTCCAGGTTCATAGTTTTCTCAACAGGCAATGTTTACCCACTTGTCCCATTACACTCAGGCGGCGCCACTGAGTCAACTAAGACTGGGCCAATTGGTGAATACGCATGGGCGGCGTTAGCCAGGGAGAGGATCTTTAACTACTTCTTTAGGATTAATGGTAATAAGGCCGTGATAATTAGGTTGAATTACGCTAATGAGCTTAGGTACGGTGTTCTACTTGACGTGGCCCTGAGGGTTGCTAAGGGTGAGCCCATTGACTTATCAATGGGTTACGTCAATGTTATTTGGCAGGGTGATGTTAATAACATGATTCTTAGATCCCTTAAACACGCTCAAAATCCACCACTAATACTTAACATTACTGGACCAGAAACCGTACCGATTAGATGGGTTGCTGAGGAGTTCGGTAGGTTAATCGGGAGGAAGCCAGTATTCACTGGTAATGAGTCTGATACCGCCCTTCTCAGTAATGCCTCAAGGGCCTTTGAATTATTCGGTTACCCAAGGGTTACTTTAAGGCATATGATTAAGTGGATTGCGTATTGGGTTACTGAGGGTAAACCAATATATAACCTACCCACTCACTATGAAGTTAGAACAGGGGAATACTAATCTGATGCAGCATTATATATGTTACCCCCTTAGGAATCCCCTCAGTTAGCGTAGTCAACAAGGTTTTTATACACCCTATTAGCAAATAGGTACGTATGGCTAACGGTGAAGATTCATTAACACTTCGTGTGGCAGAGGCTAGGAGTCGTGATGTTGGTAGAGGTATTGTTAGGGTACCTATGAGATTAATGAGGAAGATAGGTATTGAGCCTGGTGACTACGTTGAGATAAGTGGTAATAAGCGTATAGCCTATGCCCAGGTTTGGCCGGCTTACAGTGATGATGAGGATAAGGACATTATAAGGATGGATGGTTTCATTAGACAGAACATTGATGTTTCACTGGATGACTTAGTTAAGGTTAGGAAAGCTAACCTAAGGCCGGCGCAAAGAGTAACAGTAGCCCCAGTGGGTGAGGAGATTAAGATTGATCCAGATTACTTGAAGAAATCATACCTAGTTGGTAAGCCAGTGTGGCGTGGTGCAATATTCGAACTACCCTACTATACTGGTGCATTAAAATTCATGATAACTCAAGTAATCCCAGCCCCAGCAGCCTACGTTGGCACTGAGACTGAGGTTACGATGCAGGATAAGCCAGTTCAGGAAACTAACCTGCCTCGTGTTACTTGGGAGGATATTGGTGATTTGGAGGAGGCTAAGCAGAAGATTCGTGAGCTTGTGGAGTTGCCTCTTAAGCATCCTGAGTTGTTTAGGCATCTTGGTATTGAGCCCCCTAAGGGTGTTTTACTAATTGGCCCACCCGGTACTGGTAAGACTCTCTTGGCTAAGGCTGTTGCCAATGAGGCTGATGCGTACTTCGTCTCCATTAATGGTCCTGAGATTGTTAGTAAGTATTACGGTGAGTCTGAGGCTAGGTTGAGGGAGATTTTCGATGAGGCTAAGCGTAATGCACCAGCAATAATATTCATTGATGAAATAGACAGCATAGCACCAAAACGCGAGGAGGTGACTGGTGAGGTGGAGAAGCGCATAGTGGCCCAATTACTAACACTAATGGATGGTTTACAGGAGAGGGGTCAAGTAGTTGTTATAGGAGCAACGAATAGACCGGATGCAGTGGACCCAGCATTAAGAAGACCAGGAAGATTCGACAGAGAGATAAACATAGGCATGCCTGATAAGAGGGCTAGGTTAGACATATTATCCATACACACCAGGGGTGTTCCATTATGCACTCCCGACGATGTGTCTAACTGCAAGGGTGATAATTGCCCATGTAAACGTGGTGATGAGGTTGACTTAGAGAAGATAGCCGATATGACGCATGGCTACACTGGGGCGGATATAGCGGCGTTGGTTAAGGAGGCTGCAATGACTAGGCTTAGGAAGTTCCTTAACCAGAATGGTAAGGCCATAGACCTAGATAGACCGATACCCACAGACATGTTGAACATGATTAAGGTTACTATGCAGGACTTCATGGATGCTATGAAGTACATTCAACCCACAGTATTAAGGGAAGTTATTGTTGAGGTTCCTGAGGTTCACTGGGATGACATTGGAGGCTACGCTAGCGTTAAGCAGGAGCTTAGGGAGACTGTTGAATGGCCTATTAAGTATAGGGTTTACTTCGATGAATTAGGCGTTGAACCACCTAAGGGTATTTTGTTGTTTGGTCCTCCTGGTACTGGTAAGACTCTCTTGGCTAAGGCTGTTGCCAATGAGAGTGGTGCAAACTTCATAGCCGTCCGTGGCCCTGAAATACTGAGTAAGTGGTTTGGTGAGAGTGAGAAGGCTATTAGGGAAATATTCAAGAAAGCCAGAATGGCAGCACCATGCGTAGTATTCTTCGACGAAATAGACGCAATAGCACCAGCAAGAGGATACAGGATAGACAGTGGAGCCACTGATAGGATAGTTAATCAGATACTTGCCGAGATGGATGGAATAGCGCCACTACGCAACGTAGTTGTGATAGCAGCCACTAATAGACCTGATATCCTTGATCCAGCATTACTAAGACCAGGAAGATTCGACAGAATAATATACGTACCACCACCGGATAAGGAGGCTATACTTGAGATCTTTAAGGTGCATACTAGGCATATTAAACTCTCCAGTGAAGTTAATGTGCAGGAATTAGCGGACTCCATTAGGGTTAAGTCCATTGAGAAGGCTTTAACGCAACTCAATATTAGGGCACATGAGTTTAAGACTAAGGTCACCGATGCTGTTGAATCCGCCTTAACTGAGCTTGATAGCAGTGATATTAAACAGGGTGATAAGGCTAAGTTAATTGAGGCGTTAAATAATGTGAAGTCAATGCTAAGTAATGGTGAATTCAAGGGCAGTAAGGGGTTAAGGACAATGATTGATGTTGTTAAGATTCTAGTTGATGTGTTTGAAACAGCAACACTAGGGCAGGTTGACAGTGGGCTTGAATCCCTCAGGGAGTTTAAACTATACGCCTCCCTATACACTGGAGCTGACATAGCCGCTATTGTTAGGGAGGCATCAATGATGGCTTTAAGGGAGGCAATAACCTCAACGAAGACGCCATCTGATGTGGCAGTGACCATGAGGCACTTCCAAATAGCCTTCCAGAGGGTTCAACCATCGCTAAGTGTTGAGGTGCTTAGGAAGTATGATGAAATGTCCAGGATGCTGAGTAGAGTAATCAGGGGTCTATAATCGCTAGTCTAGTAATGTAAGGTAACTTCCCTCTTATCGTGCTCGCACTGGGTGACTCATTACTACATATAGCGTAATGCTTTAAAGTAAATATACTATAGGGGCTAGGGGTGGTTTTATTGCCAGGTACGCAATAATAGGTTTAGGTAAAATAGGCACTGCAATAGCTAAGGCCTTAATTAAGGTAGGTATTAATCCAAGTGATATTGCTGGTTCAGTTAGGAGTGAGCATGGATTAAGGAGGACTCAAGTCGAGTTACCTGGTGTTCATGTAACGCTTAGTAATGGGGAGATTGTTAAGGATGCTGAAGTTATAGTACTGGCGGTTAAGCCTAGACAGGTAATTGACGTTATTAATGATGTCGCCGGGTTACTTAATGAGGATAAGTTAATGATTTCAGTGGTGGCTGGGCTTTCAACTAAGCTACTGGGTAGCCTCACTAAGGCTAGGGTAATTAGGACTATGCCCAATATATCAATCCTGGAGGGTTCAGGCGTCACGGCTGTTTCAAGGGGACCTAGGGCTACTGATGCTGATGTTGAGTTCACATGCAGCTTATTTAATGCAGTGGGTAAATGCTACATAGTTAATGAAGAGTACTTAAACGCAGTAACAGCGTTAAGCGGCTCCGGACCAGCATACGTGGCTATGATTGTTGAAGCGCTTTGGGAGGCTGGAATACTGATCGGCTTACCATCAGACCTAGCCTGGAGCCTCTCAATAGATGTAATTGAATCTGGGGCTAAGTTACTGAATTCTAAGAAGCCTTGGGAGATAATCAGTGATGTTGCTACACCAGGTGGTGTAACCATAAGTGGAATTAAGTTTGCTGAGGAGAGGGGGCTTAAGGGATTATTAATGGGTATGATTGAGTCAGCATATAGAAGGAGTACTGATGTCCAGAAGACTATTGAGGATACCATAGAGGCTAACTTAAGTAAGCTGAGAAAGTAAAGGAATTCTTTACTGATTAGGGAAAAATTTTAAAAGTAGTGATAAGTTATTTCATTACTTAATCAATAAAATAATCCTCACTAGGTTTAATGATTATAAAAGGAATTTGACTAAGAAACCACGTGAGCTATGTTTTAAAACTCCCCCTTGCAAACACTTAATATGCCGTATGACGTACCATATGTACCATCCCCGGAGGTTGTGGTAAGAAGAATGCTTCAAGTAAGTGGGGTAAGGCCTGGTGAGGTTGTTTATGATCTTGGGTGTGGTGATGGTAGGATAGTTGTAATGGCTGCTAAGGAATTTGGTGCAAGGGCTGTTTGCGTTGAGATTAGGAATGATCTTTATGAACAAACCCTCAGGAGGATTAAGGAACTTAACCTTGATAATGTTGTTAAGGTTATTCACGGCAACTTCTTCGAGGTACCTATAGAGGATGCCGACGTGGTAACCATGTACCTCCTAACAAGTGTTAATCAAATGCTTAGACCTAAGCTTGAGAGGGAGCTAAGGCCTGGGACAAGGGTTGTTAGCCATGATTTCGAGGTACCCGGCTGGAAGCCCATACTTGCTGAGGATGTTTACGAAGAGTGGAGGAGTCATAAAATATACCTATTCAAGATACCTGGCGCTGAAATACCAATACCAGCCCAAACCCAGGTAAGTGTACCCAGTGAGTACTCAGATATAGTTAAGTTACTTGATGGGCGTAGATCAATAGAGGAGATAGCTCAGAAGACTGGCTTAACAATGAGGAGGGTTAGGGAAATAGTTAATGAACTTGAGAAACTGGGGGTAGTTAAGGAGGTTAAGGTTATTAAGTGAATCAGTTAAATTAAACCAAGTGCACTTAAAATTAATAATCCCAATTAAACCCCATTAAGCCCACTCAACGCTTATTGAATCCAGGGGAGTAAAAGTTAAAACACCCACAATTAGGCATAGTCTTCATGAACCATGAGGAGAGGGTTGCTGATGCAGAGTTAGGTGCTAAGTCAATTAAGGACCTTATTGAATCCTACAACCTCATTGGTGGTTTCATGGCCAGGAACCTTTACGATGCATCCAGGGTACTTGCCTCAATGTACAGTGATCCTGACGTCACAGTGATACTATCATTCACAGCTAACCTAGTCTCCACAGGACTTAGGGGTATTTTAAGAGGTATAATAGAGAGGGGGCTTGCTGATGTAGTCATTACCACGGCGGGTACGGTGGATCATGACGTGGCTAAGTCACTTGGCGGAGTCTACTTTAAAGGCTCCTTCGACATTGATGACTCAGTACTATTAAGTAAGGGTATTCATAGGATAGGGAACGTATTCGTTAGGAAGGAGCACTATGGGCCACTTGTTGAGAAGGCTGTTCACTCGACTTTAAGTAAGGTTAATGCAAGTGAGATTGGTGTAAGGGAGTTGCTGTGGCTTATGGCTGATGAATTAGATGACTCATCAATAATAAAGGCATCTAAGAGGAGTTGCGTACCAATATACATACCTGGGTTTGTTGATGGGGCCTTTGGTACAGCAATACTGACTTACAATGAGGTTCAGAGGACTAGGTCAGGGGGTAGGAGGATTAACGTTAATGTACTTAAGGATGAGGAGGAGATAATGAATATAATTTACTCAAGTAAGAAGCTTGGCGCCGTAATAATAGGTGGGGGTATTAGTAAGCACCACGTCATATGGTGGAGTCAATTCAAGGGTGGGTTAGATTACGTCGTCTACTTAACCACAGCCACAGAGTGGGATGGATCATTAAGCGGCGCTAGGCCTAAGGAGGCGGTTAGCTGGGGTAAGGTTAAGCCGGAGGCTAAGTCAGCCTTCGTCCTGGCTGATGCCACAATAACTGTACCAATACTATTCAACTACATAGCCTCAGAGGTGGGTTTCAGGAAGAGGAACATGGGTGTTTACCCATGGAATTGCCAATAATAATCACTGCATCCACATTGGCGTCAATACTGGCGGCGTACATTGTGTTGAAGTGTAGATGCGCCCTAGTGCCTGATGTTCATAAGCCTAATAAGCCCCTCATACCTAAACTAGGTGGATTAGTGGTATTAGCCTACGTTGCCGTCTCCTTCACTTTACTGAGCATTAGTAGGGACTTAACCAACTCAATGTACTATGTTGTATTCTACACAACACCCATAGTATTAGGCGTAATAGGCATTGTTGATGACTTTACCCATGTTCATGAATTCCTCAGGGTCGGTGCCTCAGTGCTTTACCCACTTATAATACTACTAGCCATGGGTGGTAAGTTAGGTTACTTGAATTTCCCAATAATAGGCCACTTCTCTAACCCAGTGGTGATAATTGTATTAACCATTGCAGTGTACGGTGTATTCTCGAATGCCATAAACATGATGGATGTAGTTAATGGTGTTGTCCCATACTCAATGATATTAACATCCATAATCCCCCTAGCCTACTCAATAATGACTAACAACATTACCCTACTTCAAATGACCCTGACACTACTAATACCATCTATAATACTCTTCGCCTTCAACAAGTACCCAGCCAGGTTATTTAACGGTAATGGAGGCACATACTCAATCGGCGCGCTCGTTGCTGGCTTAATGCTCTACAGTGGCTTGGGTACATTAATACTCTTAGTAACGGTACCGTACGTAATCAATGGTCTACTCATTGTGGTTAGTTCAAGGGGCATTAAATCAAGGGAGAAGCTTAAACCCTCAACATACATGAATGACTTCATCATATACCCTAACCTAGATAAGGGATCAACCTTAACGCTGATGAAGATGATAGTCACTGATGAGCCTGGAGATGAGCGTAAAGTTATAAGGGGCTTCTACATGGTGTTTAATGTGGCCACTGCATTAACAATATTACTCTTCATAGTGCTTTACATAATGGGGTGGGTTTAATGGTTAAGACAGCATTATACTTAACCGTATCATCATGGGCACTGTTACTCATGGGGATTATTGTAATTGGTGTGGTTGCGCACATGTTCGGTAACCCATGGTTACTCATAACCGTGGGCCTAATAATAGTTGCAGCTTGGTCAATAGTGGTCTATAGGGTTGCAGAAACCTTAGTGAGGAGGGGTGTTAATAAGGGTCGTTGATTTTAATTGAAAGGAAACCTAATTTCACGAGTACCTCCAGACACCCTTACCTCTATAATTGTATACAATTGCCTTATATGCCGTAACATACTCAAGGGTGTAGCCAAGTCCCTCCCTCCCAATACCTGAATCCTTCCTGCCTCCAAATGGGTAGTAGCCTATACCGTGTCTTGGGTAATCATTCACGTACACTGCCCCAACCTCAAGTAGCCTAGCTGCCTTCCTTATCCTACTTACATCATTACTGAATATTGCTGCATCAAGTCCATACCTCCTACCATTAGATAATTCAATGGCCTCATCTAAGTCATTAACCTTCACTAACACTGCTATGGCTGCGAAGACCTCCTTATTGTAGAGGTACAGGTCCTTAACCTTACTCTTATCAATCTCAATTAAAGTGGGTTCAATGTAAGTGGGGCCGAGTTTCCTACCACCGTAAAGTATTCTACCACCCTTGGAGACTGCGTCTTGAGCCGCCTTAATGACTTCGTCAGCCGTGGCCTCATCTATTAATGGACCCATTGTTGTGTCTGGGCTTCTTGGGTCACCGACCTTAACCTTAGATAACTCCTCAATTAGGCTTGCCTTAAGTTGATCATATACGTTTGGTTCAGCGAAAATGAACTTAACTGCATCACACCTTTGCCCAGCGTAACTGTATATGCCTATGGCTATTCTTTGGGCAGCCCACTTGGGGTCAGCATCATTAAGCACTATGGCTGGGTCACCGCCACCAAGCTCCATTACAAACTGCTTAATGCCAGCCTCCCTAATAACCTCAATACCGGTCTCAGTGCTTCCAGTTAATGAAATTGCCCCTATCCTCCTGTCTGAAACCACCTTGCCCATGTCCCTACCTGGTATTGTTAATACTGCAAGTGCCTTAACTGGGAATCCAGCTAGCTCAAGTACCCTGGCGAAGAGTATTGTTGGTAATGGGTCAGCTGAGGCTGGTTTAATTAAGACGGCATTACCAGCTATTGCTGAGTATGCTATTTTATTAACAGTGTCGAAGAGTGGGTAATTGAATGGTACTATGGCTAACACAACCCCAATGGGTTCCCTCTTAACTATGGCCTCGCTCTCCAAGGCATCAAAACTCCAGTCCCCTGGCACGTAGTCACCGTGAACCCCTTCAACATCAAAATCCAGTCTCCTCAGTCTCTCAATTGCTGAATTAACCTCCCCATTAGCCGCTGAGGTTGTTTTACCAGCGTTGGAGACTAGTACATTAACGAAGTCCTCCCTAAACTTATCAAGTAGGTCAGCCGCCCTATGAAATGCATCGAGTCTCCTTTGACCAGGCATGTCCCTTATAGCCCACCTACCCTCCCTATAGGTGGTTTCGATAGCCTGCTCAGTTACGTTGCCTGGTAGTCTCGGTACCTTGGCTATTACAGATAAGTCTATTGGGGACTTGACGTCCTGCCAATTATCACCCATGTACCATTGCCCATTAATGAATGTTGGGAACAGTGGTGTACCATCAGGCCCAGTCTTCAGTATTGATGATAGTTCAGGCGACTTAACCTCAACCTTAACTTTACCCTTAACCTCAATCATTAATTAACCTGCCTTGGATAGCGCTTTTAAGCGCGGTGGGTTTTCTGGGTTAGCTTTAATTGACTTAATTAAAAATTACCCTCAATTCTCCTTAAATTCAAATCCCTCTTCCACCTCTGTAGCCACCTATACACTGTGGAGTGTTGCCTACCGTTAATCAACATTACTATTGCATCCCTAACAGCCCTAACATTATCGTAATTACCTATTATGCCCACTGCCTTATCCTTCACAGCAATCTTGGTTTCAGTTAATTCCTCAAGATTCCTCTTAACCTTACCGCCCTCACCAATTATTATTGCCTTAATCCTACTTAAGTGATTCTCCTTATCTTTACCAATGTAGTCGCTTAAATCCACTACATCAAGGTACTTATCATCGTTAAGTAACTCTAATGCATCATCCCTTGAGAAGCCTAGGGCTAGCGCTTGAATAATCTGCCTAGCCTTAATAACTGAGTCTGGGTTTGCATCCTGCATTGGTGTTAATACCACTGAGTCATCCTTAACCTCAACCTGCACCTTAAGATTTACCTCAATGGAGTTCTTAACCTCCTCAGTAACTAGGGTCTTCGCCTTCTCTAAGGGTATCTCAAGTGGTCCACCGAAGTAATAATTAGCCATAATGCTCAATAACCTAACCCACTGGAGTTAAATAAACCTTAACCCAACATGTGTAGGAATTAGAGGCATGCCTCCTTAAGTAGATGCTTAATTTAAATCCTTAATTAGTCCTTCTACTTCAAGTACTTGCCTCTCAGGATTTTAGCCGCCTCAGCCATTGAGCGAAGCTTCATGAATGCAATCCTCCTACTGTACCTCCTAAACATCCCAACACCGAATCCACAGTCGGGATTCAACCATACTCTGGTTGGGTCAAGTACCTTAAGAACCCTCTCAGCCCTGGCGACTATTTCACTAGGTTCCTCAACCCTATTACCCCTAACTTCAACAACACCCAGTCCTATCTCCTTCTCCTGAGGCAGTAATTGAGCGAATTTCGCTGGATCCCCACTCCCTGGGCTTGCGTACTCTAACACATACTGCTTAACCTTTATGTCAACGACCTCTGGGGCTAATTTCTCATAACCCACGCCATAGTATGGTGAATCTGGGTTAGGCCACCTATCCATATGCATCCCAATCCTGACGCCGTCAATACCCTTAATCGTCTCATTGATAAGATCCCTGGCTAGGCTTAACTCATTCTTAAACCCCCTATACTTCTGTCCATTTAATTCCTGAAGCACCTTCCTGTACCTATCTGGTTCATTCTCGGAGGCTTCAACTAAATCCCCAAGCATTGGTTCATCTAATTGAATGAAGTGGACACCCAGATCCCTCAACCTAATTACCTCATTCCTAACTAACCTGGAGTACTGTTGAGCTAATTCCTCGGGTTCCTTATAATAATCCTTAGAGTACTTAATGTGCCAAGCCTCCCACATTATTAAGTATGGGCTGGGTATAGTTACCTTAACCCTCCTATCGGTTATGCTTAGGGTGAAGGACGCCTCATCCACAGTGAACGGCTTATCCTCAATAGGACCCACTGCCACTGGCCTATAGTATGTTAATTGAGCCTTATAACGCCTCATAATGTCTATTCCCTGTGGGTTTATTTCAGATATGTGCATTACCTTGAAGCCAGGTATCTTCTGCCCCACGAAGGCCACGAAGCTAGTCCTCCTCTGTTCACCATCAGTTAAAACCTCCACACCAGCTAACTCCTCCTCCTTGACTGTTAACTTGACTGCGTCATTAACGTACTCCTCATACTCCTCCTTATCCATCTTACCCTCATTAAATAATTCAAAGGCCTCAACAAGCCACCTAGGCCTTGGGAAACTACCCACCACTGAGGTTACGAAGGCTTCCTCAACCATTAGTAATGCGTGGTTCAGGTAATTTAAAAGCATTAATCCATGGTTAAGGCTGGTTTATTCAGATCGTCGTGAGGTCATCAGTAATCAGGTTTGATACCCATCATCACTATGAAGTAGGCTTAACCCCGCTTATTAACTCTTACTACAAAGAATTATAACCCTCCCAGTGGAGGAAAACTGAAGATGCCAGCTAACCTACCAGCTGAGGCTAGGGCCAAGTGGCTTAAGGTACTTGAGGCTAAGACACCTGAGGAGAAGCTTAAGGCCCTTGAGGAATTCATATCAGCCACACCCAAGCATAAGGGTACTGAGAACCTTATCCACTGGGCTAGGAGGAGGATGGCTCAGTTGAGGAGGGAGATTGAGTTGAGGAAGGAGAAGGAGAGGAGTAGGGGTGGTGGGGGTCTTAGGATTTACGTTGAGAAGAGTGGTGATGTTCAATTAGCTGTAATTGGACCACCCCTATCAGGTAAGAGTGCATTACTTAAGTGCTTAACCGACGCTAATGTGGAGCCGGACCTCATACCCTACTCAACTATTGAGCCCGTACCCGGAATGTTCATTGAGGGTAACGTTTACTTCCAATTAGTTAAGGCCCCATCAGTAAGCCTAGGCAAGGACAGTGATTTAAACAACATTACCTTATCCATAATGAGGAACGCTGACGGTGTATTAATGGTGCTTAACTGCCTTAATGGTGATGTTAGGCAGCAGTTCGATGCAATAAGTAAAATGGCCCTTGACGACGGCATTTACCTAGTTAAGCCAAGAGGCATAGTGAGGGTGGAGCCTAAGACTGGTATGGGGGTTCAAGTCATTGGTAAGCTGCTTAATGCAACCCACAGTGATGTAGTTAAGTTACTCACGGGTTACAGAATATATGGTGCTATTGTGTACATAGATGGTGAAGCCACCCTAGATGATATTGAGGACGCCCTAATAAGGTCCCCAGCTTATAAGCCAACCATACTAATCCTAAACAACCATCATTTATGCGGTAAGGTTGATTTAACCGACTTAAGGATACCCATTATTCCAGCTAAGCTGGATGAATGCGTTATTGATAGGGTTAAGTTATCTGAAACCATATTGAGGCACCTTGATTTAATAAAAGTCTACACTAAGGAACCTTGGGCAAGTAAACCAACTGATAAACCCTTCATACTTAAGAGAGGCTCAACGGTGGGTGACTTGGCTCAAAGAATACACAGTGAGTTATACAGGAACTTCAAGTATGCTAGAATTTGGTCACCCACCGGCTTCCATAGGAGGGTTGGGTTAAACTACGTGCTTAATGATGGCGACATCGTTGAGATACATGCTTAACTTGAATTAAGCCGTAAGCCCACTCACAATGCTTAATAAGGTAGGTAGCGTTAATCAAGATTATGCCCCTTGACCCATCGGTGAGGAGGATAATTGAAGAGTTCAATAAGGTTAAACCGCAGATGAGTAAGGTGCCTCTTAATGAGCTTAGGAGAATGAGTAGGGCATCATCCTTAAGCCAACCTAAGAGACAAATACATAAGGTCTTCGACATTTCAATACCAGGGAGTGAAGTTAAGATACCTGCAAGGGTTTACGTACCCAGGGATGGGGAGGATTTTGGAGTATTAGTGTACTACCACGGTGGAGGATTCGTGTTCGGTGACGTTGAGTCCTATGATCCATTATGCAGGGAATTAGCTGTTGCATGCGATTGCGTAGTAGTCTCAGTTGACTATAGGCTTGCCCCCGAGAACAAGTTCCCAGCAGCAGTAGTGGATGCCTTTGACTCAGTGCAGTGGGTTCTTGAACACGCTAATGAGGTTAATGGTGATTCTGAGAAGATTGCAGTGGGTGGGGATAGTGCTGGGGGTAATTTAGCAGCAGTGGTGGCTATAATGGCTAGGGATAAGGGGTTAAGGCCAAGCCTTAAGTATCAAGTGTTAGTTAACCCATTCGTGGGTGTAGATGTCGCATCCTACAGTATTAGAGAGTACTCCATGGGCTTTCTCCTGGATAGGGATGACATGGATTTCTTCAATAAGGCTTACTTAAGTAACTTAACCGATGCATTGGATCCACGCTTCTCACCAATACTGGTTAATGACCTCAGTAACCTACCACCCGCCTTAATCATAACGTCGGAGTATGATCCATTAAGGGATTCAGCGGAAACATACGCCACTAGGCTTTCAGAGGCGGGTGTACCAACAGTTGTTGTTAGATTCAATGGTGTAGTCCACGGCTTCTACAACATGCCCATACCCCACGCGAAGGTGGTAGTGGGGTTAATAGGATCAACACTGAGGCAGGCGTTTTACGGTAAGTATTAGAGTATACTGCATTTAAATGGTGTTTAAACCGTATAACCTCTGGTACGGTATTGGGATTGTGTTAGGATCAATGTGCACATCTACGATTGTGGCCTTGTCACTGTTTAAAGCCTCATTCAACAACGGCCTCAACTCCTCCCTACGTGTTATCCTTAAACCCTCCGCACCCAGGGATTCGGCTAATAGGTTGAAGTCAATGCTGGGTAGTTTAATTAATGATTCGGTTGCATTACTGAACCTCACCTTCTCGTAAATCCTCAATACCCTGTACGCTGAATCATTGAATACAATTATCTTGGGCTTAACCCCATATTGAACAGCAGTTGCAACCTCAAGCCCAGTCATTAGGAATCCACCATCACCAACCAAGGCAACAACATCCCTGTCACGGTATATTATTGATGCAGCCACGGCGCCAGGTACTGCTAACCCCATTGAGACGTAGCTGGTGCTTGTTACGTAGTGTTCATTCTCGTTTATGGGCATTAGGAAGCTTTCAATCCTGTGAGCCCCAACATCACCAATGAATATTGATCCACCCTTGTTGAAAACATCCCTAACCGCCCTAATAACCTCCCAGGGCTTAATTAAGCCTGTAGCCTTCTCGTAGTAACTATTAAGCTCCCTATTCTCAATACTCCATAATTCCCTTAATTCATTAATTACACCACCTCTACGTCTAATACTCATGCCCTTAAGTACATTAATTAGCATTAGGAGGAATTCCTTAGCATCAGCCCGTATCCTTAAATATGGTTCATACGCCCTTCCTAAATCATACTCATCAATGTTAACGTGAATGAGCTTACCCCTAATCTCAAGACTATACCTACCAGTGCCAATTTCACTGAATCTATTACCAATAGCAAGCACTACGTCAGCTTTCTTAATAATCTCATAGGCAGTCATGTTACCTGCCTTACCAGCGGCTACACCGGCGTAGAGGGGATGATTAGGTGATATTAACCCCTTAGCCATTATTGTTGTTGTGATTGGCGCATTCAGTAATTCAGCCAATTTAATCGCCAAATCCTTAGCGCCGGATAAGATAACACCCCTACCTAGGAGTAGGACAGGTAATTCAGCATTGGAGAGTAGGTTGGCTGCTTCCTTAACGGCATCATTATTGATTGCTACTGTTTCCCCAGTAACAGGGTTTACATCCTTACGTTCACCGGTGGTGTCTAAGTCCATTAAGTCGGATGGTATATCAATGTAAACTGGGCCGGGTTTACCACTTGTTGCAATTCTATACGCCTTAGTTAAAACCTCAGTAACGTTACTTGGATTACTTACTCTAAGGGATGCCTTAACAACATTACTTAACGTGTTTAATTGAGTGTCGTCACGTATTTGATGCATGCGTGTACCCTTACCACCAATTATGGATGTGGCAATGACAATTAATGGATCACCCTCAATGAATGCCTCAGCAATGGGTGATAATGCACCAAATATCCCTGGACCAGCGGTAACGATTAGTGTACTGGGCTTAAGTAGGAGCCTTGATGAAACTAATGCCATGAAGCCTGCTGAAGGCTCAAACTTAGAATTAATAATGAACCCTCCCCTATTGATTAAAGACCTTAATAAACCCAGAATATTTTCAGCGGCAACTGTAAACACGTAATTACCAACATTATTTATTAACCATTCTGAAACAAGATCACGCACCTTCACACCCATGAGTGATACTAAACTATAAGGAAATATAAGTATTAACAAAGCTCATGAGTGCGCCCGCTCTGTTAATCCATGAATTATGAATAATAATTAATGCAGTAATGTTAATGCTTAATGTTATTAATGCATAATTTACTAAATCACTACCTGATTATCAATGAGGATGTGGGCGTACTTAGAATTATGAATACTATCCTTTAGGTTCGTGAATAATCATAGTAACCTAAATGAGATTCCTAAGTTAGGTTGCATTTATTGGATTAAAGGGTGCCATATGGCATGGTTTACTAAAAACGTTTCATATATAGTACTATATATGATACCAACTTTACTTAGATAGTATTAATTAATCCTAAGTTAAGTAGCCTAATTAATGGGAGCTAACAGTTCACGGTCCCGGATAAATCCGTTTAGTGAGATAAATCAGTTAAGGCTGGGGTGGAGTCATATTAAAATATGGTTCACTGCTGGTATGGGTTTCTTCACTGATGCATATGACTTGTTCATAATCGGTGCAGTAATAGACTTGTTCTCAAAGGCATCGTTACCTGGTTTTGAACTGAAGGGTACTTTACTTGGGTTAACGTTAACTGGGTTCCTGGGCGCATCAGCTATAATTACTGCCATTATTGGGCAGTTGCTTTTTGGTTGGCTTGCCGATTATTGGGGTAGGAAGAGGATTTATGGTGTTGAGGCTGCATTAATGATCATAGGTGCCTTACTTTCAGCGCTTGCACCTAACATCTACTGGTTAATAGCCTTTAGGGGTATATTAGGTATAGGTATTGGTGGTGATTACCCAGTATCCTCAGTGATAATGAGTGAGTATGCAAACACTAAGGATAGGGGCAAGTTAATAGCACTAGTGTTTGCGAATCAGGGATTAGGCACATTAGCCGCCATACTTATTGGTGTTCTTTCAGCTGAATTACTACCACCCACATTAGCTTGGAGGGTTATGTTAGGTGTAGGTGCATTGCCAGCCCTTGCTGTAATATACTTAAGACGTAAAGTGCCTGAAACACCCAGGTATGCATTACTGGTTAAGTGGGATAGGGGGAAGCTGAGAGAGCTGCATCAATACTTGGAGCTAGAATTAACACTAATGCTGTGGCTAGGAAAATACCTCTAGGTGAATTCCTGAGGAGGTACTGGTTAATGTTAATTGTTACAGCTGGTTCATGGTTCTTAATGGACATAGCCTACTACGGTTCAGGCATCTACTCAGGGCCAATAGTGTCAACCTTCATACCAATAAGCAGTAGTCTACCGGTGCAGGAGCAGATAGTTAATGAGATTATAATAAGCGGCTTACCATTCCTAGTGGGTTTCCCAGGCTACTTCACGGCTGCAGCATTAATGGATAAGCTTGGTAGGAGGACTATTCAAATATTGGGCTTCGCAATGATGGCAATCCTCTACTTAACTATTGTTAACCTAATGATTGTTCAAGGTACGAATATAATAGGCTTCCTAATACCCACCAGCTACGCCTTAGCCATATATGCCTTAACCTTCTTCTTCATAGACTTCGGCCCAAACACAACAACATTCGTAGTCCCCGCTGAGGTTTACCCAACATCACGCAGAACCACAGGTCACGGTATATCAGCCGCAGCAGGCAAGGCTGGGGCAGCTGTGGCAACTCTGCTATTTCCATCGCTTCAATTGGTCATTGGGATTAGAGGAATATTAATCATATATATGATTGCTGCAGCGGCTGGTGCATTATTATCAATGCTGTTAAAGGAACCGAAGAACATAGACCTAGAAACAATAGCAGAAGAGGAGATAGTTCCATCCAGTTAAAAAGATCCTTTAAGCGTCTTAACCTTAAAACACGTATTACAATGTATTTAGGATTCAATTACTTTATTATTCCTACGCACTTTTAGGAGTAGGGTTATGCCGAGGATTAATTGCCCTGGTTTACTTAAGCATAACATCCACAATAATAGTCAACTCACATTAACCATCCTTCACTGGTGCTGGGCTTATAAAGCTAGGCAATATTACTTGGTATTGGAGGTAGTGGGAGTCTATATGAGTATCGATTAGTCAATCATCGTATTGAGTATGGTTAATTAACCGTGATTTAAAGTTCGCATAATTAAAGTTAAGAATTAAAAGAGGAT